>JAKLKE010000409.1 GCA_023150775.1 Myxococcota bacterium | reverse complement strand
AAAGCCCCTCTCCATCGAAGAGGTCGATGTTCAAGGCCCCAAAGCGGGCGAGGTGATGATCGAGCTCAAGGCCACGGGCGTGTGCCACACCGACGCCTTCACCTTGTCGGGGCGCGACCCGGAGGGCCTGTTCCCGGCGATCCTCGGCCACGAGGGCGCGGGGGTCGTCGTCGAGGTCGGCCCCGGCGTGAAGAGCCTCAAGGTGGGCGACCACGTCATCCCGCTGTACACCCCGGAGTGCCGGGAGTGTGAGTACTGCCTGCACCCCCGCACCAACCTCTGCCAGGCCATCCGCCCCACCCAAGGCCAGGGGCTCATGCCCGACGGCACCTCACGCTTCTCCATCGCGGGCGAGCCGATTCGGCACTACATGGGCACGTCCACCTTCGCCCAGCACACGGTCTTGCCGGAGATCGCCGTCGCCAAGATCCGCGAAGACGCGCCTTTTGACAAGGTCTGCTACATCGGCTGCGGCGTCACCACCGGCGTCGGCGCGGTGTTGTGGACGGCGAAGGTGACCCCGGGGAGCAAGGTCGTCGTGTTCGGCCTCGGCGGCATCGGGCTCAACGTGATTCAGGGCGCGAAGATGGTGGGCGCGGACATGATCGTCGGCGTCGATCTCAACCCCCGCCGCGAGGCCTTGGCCCGGCAGCTCGGCCTCACCCACTTCGTCAACCCGAGCGACATGGCCCCGGGCGAGCTGGTGCCGTACCTCGTGAACCTCACCAAAGGCGGCGCCGACTACAGCTTCGAGTGCATCGGCAACGTCGAGGTGATGCGCGCGGCCTTGGAGTGCTGCCACAAGGGCTGGGGCGAGTCGATCATCATCGGCGTCGCCGGGGCTGGGGAGGAGATCCGCACCCGGCCGTTCCAGCTCGTCACCGGGCGGGTGTGGCGCGGCTCGGCCTTCGGCGGCGCCCGGGGCCGCACCGACGTGCCGAAGATCGTGGACTGGTACATGGAGGGCAAGATCAACATCGACTCGATGATCACCCACAATCTCCCCTTGGAGCGCATCAACGAGGCCTTTGACCTGATGCACCACGGCGAGTCGATCCGCACCGTCGTGGTGTACTGATGTCGTCGGCGCCCACCCTCATCGAGCGGCACCTCTGCTTCGGCGGCGTCCAGGAGGTCTGGGAGCACAGCGCCGAGTCCACGGGCTCGCCGATGCGTTTCGGCCTGTTCACGCCCGCCCAGCACGGCCCGCGCCCGGCGCTGTGGTTCTTCTCCGGGCTCACCTGCTCCGAGCAGAACGTGATCACCAAGGGTGGGCTGCAGCAGCACGCGGCCCGGCTCGGCCTCGCGCTCGTCTGCCCCGACACCTCGCCCCGGGGGCTCAACCTGCCCGGCGAGGCCGACCGCTGGGACTTTGGGGTGGGCGCCTCGTACTATGTAGACGCCACACAGTCGCCTTGGGCCGCCCACTACCGCATGGAGCGCTGGCTGATTCATGAGCTGCCCGCGCTCTTGGCCGAACATCTCCCGCGCATCGACCTGGGCCGCCAGAGCGTCACCGGGCACAGCATGGGCGGTCACGGCGCGCTCATCTTGGCGCTGCGACACCCCGGGCGTTTCCGCTCGGTGAGCGCCATCGCGCCGATCTGCCACCCCTCGGCCTGCCCTTGGGGTGAGCACGCCTTCACCCAGCTCTTCGGTGAAGATCGTGCGCTGTGGGCGGCCCATGACGCCACGGCGCTTCTGCGCGGCGGGGCCAAGGCCCCTCCCCTGTTCATCGATCAGGGCGCGGCTGACCCCTTCTTAGAGACCCAGCTTCGCCCCGACGACCTCGCGGCGGCCTGCGCTGAGTCCGGGCAGCTCCTCACCCTGCGGCGCTGGCCGGGCTACGACCACGGCTACTACTTCGTGGCCACCGTCGCCGGGGATCACGTCGAGCACGCGGCGGCGGCTCTGGGCGATTAGGGCGCCTCGGGCGAGAAGCTGTCAGGCTCAACACGGATCCTGGGAGGCTCGTCCTCGTGCGGGGTCGCGAGAGGTTCATTCCGGTCGCGGGGGGCCGAGGCGAGGGCGCGGATCCCAGCCATGGCCCTCAGCGGCGCCGCGCAGCGTGATGAAGGGCGCGCAAAGGCGCAAAGGCGCAAAGGCGCAAGTGCTTGTCTCTTTGGGCCTTTGCGTCTTTTCGCGCCACAGACGAGTCGCGGCGGGTGCTCGGGGGTGGAAGGGGGTGATCTAACACGGAGGATGTGATCAATGGACAGCAACGACAGAGGGTACAGCGGTGGCCGTCCAGCGCGCCCAGACCTCCATCGTTTGAAGGTGGCGGCCGGTCATCTCCTCCTACGGCTGCCCGGCCATCTCCAGGGGAGCGCGGCGTTGATCTGGATCATGTGGCTCATCGGGCGCCTCCCTGGCTTAAGATCGGCCCCAACACCTGGATCAACGCGGCGGCGAAGGCCTCCGGCGCCTCCAGATGCGCGGTGTGCCCCACGCCGGGGAGCACGAGGGTCTGGGCGTTGGGCAGCCTCGCCGCCATCTCGGCGTGAAGCCGCACAAACTTGGGGTCGAGGGCCCCTGCGATGAGCAAGGTGGGCGGGGTGAGCTGGGGCAGCGTCTCCCACAGGCTCGGCAAGGCGCCGGTGCCGTAACAGCGCAGCGAGGCGGCGAGGCCCGAGGCGCGGCAGGCCTCACGACGCGCCAACATCCTCGCCCGCCACGGCGCGGGGATCTGTGTCTGGCTCTGCAGGATCGGCGTGGCCCGCCACCGCGCCAAGAAGGCCGCGACGCCTTCGGTATCCGCCTGCATCGCCAGAGCCTCATCGGCGGCGCGTCGGGCGGCGGCCTCGTGCTCATCCGCGAGGCCGGGGCTGGCGCCGATGAGGATCACGGCGTCTAAGGCCCCCGGATCCGTGCGCTGGAGCTGGGCCACGAGCTGCAGGGCGATCCGCCCGCCCATGGAGTAGCCCACAAGCGCCCTCGGCCTCGGCAGGGCCAAGAGCGCGGCGGTGAGGCGCTCAAGGAGCGCCGCGGGGGCCTCGTCGTCCTTCGCCGAGCCGTGACCGGGGAGATCCGGCGTCACCCACACGATCTCCGGGGTGAGCGGGGCGAGCGCCTCAAAGTCGTCGCCTGTGCCGGTGAAGCCGTGCAGGGCGAGCAGGTGAACCCGGGGCGGCGACATCGGCTTGATCCTCTGGCTGCGGTGACGCTACCTTGATCGTTCACCCCCGCTCGGAGGGCGACGTGCGCCTATCCTTCATCCCGCTCCTCGGCATCTTCGCCTGCTCCGACTACGAGCTGACCCCCGGCGACGACGTGAAGGGCGCCGGTGACCCCGACATCGCCGCGGACCCGCTGAGCTTCGACGAGATCGTCTGCGGCGTGGAGTCGCGGGTGGTCACGGTCACCAACGAGGGCGCCGAGCCCCTCACGCTCTCCTCCGCGGAGCTCGGCGGCGCGGGCTGGTCCTTGGCCGAGCCCTTCGTGGCCCAGGTGCTGAGCCCCGGCGCCTCGATCACCCTCGGGCTCAACGCGGGCCCCGGTGAGGCGAGCCTCATCCTGCGCAGCGACGATCCCGACGAGCCCACCCTCACCATCCCCCTCGTGGCCGTGGCCGACGCCGCGCCGACCCTCTCCGTGCTGAGCCCCACCGACGGCGAGATCGTCGCCTTGGGCGGCGACTACGCGCTCACCGCGACGGTGATCGACGACAAAGACGCCCCGGAGACCCTCGCGGTGGCCTGGACCTCCGACGTAGACGGCCTGCTCGGCGAGGCCCCGGCCAGCGCGACCGGCCTCAGCGCCTTGACCTGGACCTCCCCCCGGGCTGAAGGCCCCCACCGCCTCGCCGCCGAGGTCACCGACTCCTGCGGCAACAGCGCCGAGGTGACGCTCAACATCTGCCAGCAGGCCGGGTACACCGCGAGCGAGCTCGACCTCTCGACCTGGCACTTTGAGGGCGCCGCGAGCTGGATCGGCGAGGCGAGCACGGGCTATCTGGAGCTGACCCCGGTGGCGACGAGCGTGGTGGGCACGGCGTTTCAGACCGCGGAGGAGGTCAACGGCGGCGCGGTGGAGATCCGCTTCTCGTTCTACATCGGCGACGGCACCGGCGCGGATGGCCTCTCGCTCACCGCCCTGGACACCTCCCGGATGACCACGTTCTTGGGCGGCGCGGGCTGCGGCATCGGCTACGGCGGCGGCAGCGCCTGCACCGTCGGCCCGGCCTTGCCCGGCTGGTCTCTGGAGATCGACACCTTCGACAACGGCGTGTACGACCCCACCCCCGACGACCACATCGCCTTCACCTTCGACGGCCTCGTGGGCAGCCCGGTCTACTGGGCCGCCGTGCCCGAGCTCGAAGACACCGGCTGGCACACCCTAGAGGTCTACGTCTCCGAGCCCCACGTCACGGTGATCCTCGACGGGAGCACGGTGATGGACGCCGATCTCTCCGGTCTCTTTAACTTCCCGGCCTACGTCGGCTTTACCGGCGGAACCGGGGGCGACACCAACCATCACTGGATCGACGCCTTGGAGGTCACCCGCTACGTCTGCGGAGAATGATCCCCTCCGCCGGAGCCGGAATGACCCACCCCTTCGACCTCACCACCGCCCCCAGCCCGGCGGGGCCCGGCCGCTACACCCTCGACCTGCTCCACGGCTGGGGCCAAGGTCGCGCGCTCTTCGGCGGGGTGCTCGCCGCCGCCGCCACCCGCGGCATGACCGACACCGTCGGCGACCCGGCCCGGCGCCTGCGCAGCCTCACCGTACACTTCTGCGAGCCCGCGGCCCCCGGCGAGGCCGAGCTTCACGTCGAGACCCCACGCGCCGGGCGCTACGTGAGCCACCTGCGCGCGGAGGTGCGCCAGGCCGGTCGGGTGACGACCTTCGCCTCCGCCACCTTCGGCCTCGATCGCGACGCCGTGATGACCCACCTCGACGCCCCCGGCCACGGCCTGGGCGGCCCTGACGACGCCCTGGCGGTGCCCATGGGCGGCCCCGGCTTCCCCGAGTTCACCCAACACATTCAGTACCGCTTCGCCGGGCAGAGCGTGCCCTACGGCGGCGGTGAGCGGGCCGAGGTGAACCTGTGGATGCGCCTCGCCGAGCCCCGGGCCCTCGATCTGCCGGCCTTGGTCGCGCTCCTCGACGCCGGCCCGCCCGCCCTGCTCTCCAAAGCGACGGGGCCGATCCCCATGTCGTCGATGGACCTGCGGGTGCAGCTCAACGACGCCTTGCCCGAGGCGGCGCTTGGCGCGGGCAAGTACGTCCTGCTCAC
>JAKLKE010000408.1 GCA_023150775.1 Myxococcota bacterium | reverse complement strand
CGAGAGCACATCCTGCGCACGCCGCGGGTGGTCATCACCCAGACCATCCCCCCGGCCTCGGCCAGCCGCGCGGCGCAGAACTTTGAGCACCTGCTGAGCCTGGGATTCCGCCGGTTCAACCTGCTCCCTGGCTATTACATCCCCTGGCGCCCGGAGCAGCTCATGGCGCTGCGGAGCGGCTTTCAGGAGATCGGCGAGCGTATCCGCGAGATCTGGGCGGACGGCGGCAACCTCTACCTGCGCAACCTCTACACCTGGGCGCCGACGCCGTTCTTTAACACCGGCTTCGTGGTCGACTCCGACGGCACCATCCACCCCTCCAACCTCGGCCTCTCCTCAAAGCTCGACGATCTGCGCGCCCAGACGCAGGTGGGCACCTTGGACGACCCGCCCAGCCCCGAGGCCCTCGCCGAGAAGACCGAGCTCGTGAACCAGCTCCTGCGAGACAAGCTCGATGAGGGCGTCTGGGAGAGCACCCAGGCCGTGGACGCCCTGCTCACCGAGCTGTGCCGCTCACTCTATGGGTCGTGGGCCGAGCGCCGCCGCGCCGCTGAGCGTGTGGCGTGAACCGCCCCCGCTTTGAGTCGGCGAACGACCCCGTCCCGGCGACGGAGACCCCGTGGATCGGCCCCCACGGCGAGGTCATGCGCCGCTTAGAGCTGCACCTCACCTACACCTGCCCCGAGCGCTGCGTCTTCTGCTCCGAAGACAAACGAATGGCGGCGTACAAACCCTACCCCGTCACCTGGGGCCGGGTGGCGAAGGTGCTGCGGGACCACACCAGCCGCGGCGGCACCCACCTGCACATCACCGGCGGCGAGCCCAGCATCCACCCTCGATTTATCGACGTGCTGCGCCTCGCCAAACGCCTGGGACTACAGACCTCCGTGGGCACCATCGGCACGATGTTGAGCCGGGAGGCCTTCGCCCGGGAGGCCCTGGAGCACCTCGATGAGGCCCTGTTCTCGATTCATGGCCCCGACGCCGCCACCCACGACGCCTTGACCCGACGTGAGGGCAGCTTCGTGCAGGTCACCACCGCCCTGCGCCGGGCGATCGAGCTCAAACCTGGGTTTCGCGCCGCGGTGAACACCGTGCTCACCCGGCAGAACGCCGCGCGCCTGCCCGAGACCTTGGCCTTCGCCGAGTCGCTGGGCGCGGGCCTCATCGTCATCTCCAACACCACCCCCGAAGGCGCCGCTGAAGACGCCTACGCCGAGCTCGCCTTGCCCCTGGATGAGCTGCGGGCGTTGGTGCCCAAGGCCGTCGCCGCCACCCAAGGCCGGGCGATCCTGCGCTTCTTCGGGGTGCCTTATTGTGTGTTGGGCGAGCACAAGCTCCTCTCCAACGATCTGCACTGGGACCCCCGCGTCACCGTCGAGTGGTCCTCAAAGCCCGGCGCCGTGGTGTTTGACGGCGTGTGGTCTTGGGACTGTGGACGAAGGCGCGTGTATGTTGAGGCCTGCGGCGGCTGCTCGATGAAGGGCGTCTGCCGTGGTGTGTTCGACAAGTACGCCGAGCTGTGGCCGACCGATCTCCTCCGACCGATCCTCTCTGGAGCGTCCTCATGAGCCAGTTCGAGCAAGACGCCCCGTCCGCGGCCTTCACCGCGCCCTCCGCGCCGCACGCCGCGCCGCCCTGCGCCCAACCCGCCGAGGACCGCACCCGGGACCTGCGCAAAAACATCGAGCTCAACGTCGGCAAGGCCTGCAACAACCGCTGCGTGTTCTGCCTCGACGGCCTGCCCAAACAAGAAGACCGCAGCTACATGCCGCTGCCGGAGATGAAGGCCGAGATCACGCGCTGGTACGAGTCGGGTCACCGCTCGTTGGGCTTCTTGGGCGGCGAGCCCACGACCTGCCCTTGGCTGCCCGAGGCCATCAGCCACGCCCGCGACCTGGGCTTCACCCGCATCACCATCGCGACGAACGCCACGAAGTTACGCTTGGAGCACTACTTAGAGCGCCTGCTCAACGCCGGGCTCACCCGGGTGACCGTCTCGATGCACGGCCACACCGGGCCCTTAGAGGACAAGCTCACCCGGGTGCCGGGCAACTTTGAGAAGAAGGTCGCCGCGCTGCGCTTGTTGGTGAAGGCGCGGGACGCCGGGCGCCTCGCGGACAACGTCTCGGTGAACATCGTCGTGAACGGCTGGAACTACAAACACCTGCCGCGGATGCTGCGCTTCTTCTACGAAGACATCGGCCTCGACGACGTGCGGGCCAACTTCATCCGCGCCGAGGGCTATGCCGAGGAGGATCCCGAGCTCACCCCCCGCTACACCGACGTCGTGCCGGTGCTGATGAAGGCGATCCTGCTCAACGAGCTGCACTTTAAGAAGAGCTTCACCTTCGGGGGCTTCCCCCTCTGTGTGCTGCCCACGGAGCTCCTCGCCAACCAGCGCCTGTGTAAGAAGGTCTTGGGCGAGTATTGGGATCTCGACACCGACTGCTCGATTCGGGCCTTGGGCCCTGGCGCCGAGTACGGCATCGCCAAGGTGGATGAGGGCCGCGCCCGCTTCAACTGGCAAGACCGCAAACGTTTTGACCTCAAGCACCACATGGACAAGTGCCGCACCTGCCGCTTCACCGACATCTGTGAGGGTGTGTGGAAGAACTACCTCGGGTTTCACGGCGAGTCGGAGTTCTCTCCCCTGCCCTGATCAGCGTGTGGGTCGGCGGCTTAGGCAATGTCCTCGGCTGCAAAGGCGCGGAGGAGCCCAGGGAGGACTCCGCGCTCTCCGGTCGCGGCGCGTTGGCCTTGGCGGGCGGTGGCTCCGAGGCCGAGGTCGGCGAGGCCGAGGCCTGGAGCGCCCAGCTCTACGGCGGCCTGCTGGGCGCGGGTGACGTCAGCGGCGACGGCCTGCTGCGGGTGGCCATCCTCTCGGCGTCTGAAGAGACGGAGTGGCTGCCGGAGTACTTTGAGTGGCTCGGCGCCGATGAGGCCTTCAACTGGACCCTCGGGGACGAAGACGCCGTAGACGCCCTGCTGGAGGCGCTCAGTGACGTTGACGGGGTGTTCTTCAAAGGAGGAGACCAGTCGGTCTACTACGACCTTTTGGCGGGTGGCGCCTTCGCCGATGAGCTTGGGCGACGCCACCGAGAGGAGCGCCTGGCCGTCGGCGGCACGAGCGCCGGGGCGATGATCTTGGGCGCCTGGGCCTTGGCCGGGGGCCGGGACTCCCCGGAGGCCTGGTCGAGACCCACTTCACCGAGCGAGGCCGCCTGGGGCGCCTCGTCGCCTGCCTCGCCGCCGCCGTAGACGAGGGCGCGCCGCCTTCGCTTGTGGGCCTCGGCCTGGAGCAGCAGACGGGCGTGCTCGTGCTCGACGGCGTGGCCTGGGTGATCGGTGAGGGCTCCGTGGCCGTCGTAGACCCCATCGACGCCGCCAACCTGCGGCGGGAGGCGGGCGCCCCGCTCACCTGGACCGGCCTGCAGCTCGACCTGCTCACCGAGGGCTGGGGGTTTGATCTGGAGGCTGGGGAGGTCGTGCTCGGCCCCGACGCCGAGGCCGTGGCCTGGGACGGCGAGGCCACCACGCCGGAGGGAGACCTCTCGGCCTGGGTCGTGCGGGGGGATGAGACCGCCGATGAGGAGCGCCTGGCCTGGGTCGCCCTGCGCGCGCCCTACGCGCTCAGCGCGGGCACATCACCGCCGCTTCTGCCCGACGCCGTCGGCTTCATGGACGCCCACGCGAGCGACTACCGCGGCGAGAACCAGTCGCTCCTGTTTCGGGCGCTATATGAGCTGCCCGGCGCCAGCGGGATCTTGCTCGGCGAAGGTGGCATGGCCTCCACCGACGACACCCTGCCGACGGCGCTCCGCTTCACCCAGAACGGGCGCTCGGCGGCGCCCGAGGCCGCGGCGCTGGTGGTGAGCGGGGCGTCGATCTCCGCCCGAGGCCTCGCGCCGAGGCCCTCGCCCAACGACGCCGGAGACGGCAGCCTGCACGACGCCGCGCTCATCGGGCTCACCCTGCATGTGCTCGGCGACGCCGAGGCCACGGGGCTCGCCTACGACACCGCCCGCAGAGCGTTGCTCACCCGCTGAGTCATGGCGCCGCGCACGAGCCGAAGGCCGATCACCGGCTGACGCTCGGCGGGGTGCGCGATGACGAGCTCGCCACGATCGGCGCGGCAGCCGGCGATAAAACGCCGGGGCTCCTCGTGCACACCGAAGCGGTCGGGGAGCGGGAGATCGAGCCCCGCCGTCAGCGAGGGCGCCTCGTCGTCACACCACTCATAGAGGCCGCCGCTGAGGCCGCGCGCGCCGGGGACGCCGCCGGACAGCTCGGCGAGCTCCGCGCGCTCGGCGGAGCTCGGCAGGCGCATCCCCACCCACTCGGCGAAGAGGCTCGCCTCATACCAGCTCAGGTTGGTCGCCGGGGCGCCCTCGGATTTTTGGGCGCGGCGCTGGGCGTGGCTCGGGTCCATCAGCTCAAAGAGCGCGTTGGTGACGGGCACCACCATCACCTCAAGGCCCTCTCGTGTGGGGCGCAGGAGGCCCTCCACCACGGCGCGGGCGATGGACCGGCGGGTCTCGCCGAGGTGGTGAAAGATCGGGTCGGGGCTGGCGCTGGCCGCGCGGATCGGCACGACGGTGGAGCCCGCGCGCTGTTTGGCCTCGGCGGCGCGAAGCACCCGCTGGGCCTCACGGAGCCACCAGAGGCTAAAGCCGTCGGTGGTTCCGCTCACCAAGGCCTGCACCACGGGCAAGAGCGCCTGCGCCGAGTCCGCGGCGACGGGCAGGCGTGGGCGCGGGGCGCGGGCGGCGCCGCCGAGCCGCACGAGCACGGCGAGCAAAGAGAGCTCGTCTTCATCCGCGGCGGTGACCTCATGGCCAGCCGGCGTCGCGCAGGGCGAATGGAGCAGCGGCGCCGTCCCAGGCTCCACCACACGCACCCGGCGTTGCCCCGCCCCGAGATCCTGCTCGCTGAGCACCCAGCAGTCCTGCTGCCAAGCCTCAAGCTTGGCCCCGACCATCGAAGAGCTCTGGCGACCGGTCCATTGTGCGAAGGGCCTGTCCATGTGCACTCCAAAGATTGCAGGTCTGTTGTGGATTCTCGCTCTGTCGGGGATCAGGCTGGCCGCGTTTCGTCCGAGGTACCCCGTATTCTGACCTCGATCAGCTTTGCACGTTGGTCCATAAACAAAGGATAATCACAAAATCTACAAACAGTGTGCATATTTAGTATAAATACCACATATTCGGTAAATCGCACATGACTCTGTGGTGATTCGTCCCCACCTGTGATG
>JAKLKE010000407.1 GCA_023150775.1 Myxococcota bacterium | reverse complement strand
CGACTACAGCGTCGTGCTCACGGTGAACGACGGCGTCTACCCCTCCGAGCCGTGCGAGCTGGTGATCACCGCTGTCGATGAGGTCATCAACGACGTGCCCACCGCGGACGCCGGAGACGACCAAGGCGCCACGGCGGACGACATCGTCACCCTCGACGGCTCGCTCTCTTCCGACCCCAACGGTGACCCCCTCACCTTCTCCTGGGCCTTCTCCACCGTGCCCAACGACAGCGTGCTCACCGACGCCGACCTCATCGGCGGCGATGGCCCCACGCCCACCTTCGACCCCGACGTAGACGGCGAGTACCGCGTGGTGCTCACGGTCTGCGATCCCTTCTTGGCCTGTGATGACGACGAGGTGGTCATCTCGATCACCACCACCGGCAACTCCGCGCCGGTCTCCGACGCCAACGTCGATCAGACGATCGTGCTCGGCGACACCGTCTCTCTCGACGGCAGCCTCTCTTACGATCCCGATGGTGACGCCATCACCTACCTCTGGGGCCTGTCGGCGGTGCCCGGCACCTCGACGCTCAAGGGCAAAAACATCACCGACCGCACCTCGGCCTTGGCGAGCTTCACCCCCGACGTGAAGGGCACCTTCACCGTCAAGCTCAGCGTCGATGACGGCGTTGACACTGGCTCCGACACCATGATCGTCACCGTCGGCGACGCCGGGGCCAACACCGCGCCCGTCGCCGACGCCGGCTTAGACCAGGCCGTAGACGCTGAGGTAGAGGTCACCGTAGACGGCTCCGCCTCCTACGACCCCGACGGCGACCCGATCTCGTACCGCTGGACCTTCGTGAGCGTGCCCTCGGGCTCCACGCTCACGAACAGCGCCATCGCCGACCGCCTCACCGTCACCGGCCGCTTCACCCCGGATGTTGAGGGGGACTACACCCTGCGCCTCGTCGTTGACGACGGCACCGACAAGGGCCGCGACGAGGTCATCATCAGCGCCGGGCCCGGCCTGCCGAACAACCTGCCCGTGGCCGACGCGGGCGACGACGTCGCCACCTGCGCGGTTGAGGCCGTGAGCTTAGACGGCGGCGCCTCCACCGACCCCGACGGCGATGCGCTCACCTACTCCTGGACCTTCGACACCTTGCCCTCGGGCTCGACGCTCACCGACGCCGACATCGTCGGGGCCGACACCGCCACGCCGTCGTTCACCCCCGACGTCGGCGGCACCTACACCCTGAGCCTCAGCGTCGATGACGGCGAAGGCAGCGCCACGGACAGCGTTGACGTCGAGATCGGCGACGTTGACCTCGCCCTGCTCCTGCACCTCGACGACGCCACGGGCACCACCGCCATCGATGATGGCCCCAACGCCCTCGACGCCGCCGTCGGCAACGGTGACTGGACCGGCGGCCGCCACTTCGGCGCCTTGGCCTTCGACCGCACGGAGTCGGCGGACATCCCCTACGACGCCGCCCTGGACCTCACGAACGACTGGTCCATCGAGTTCTGGATGAAGGCCGGCGCGGGCAGCACGACCTCGTATG
Source organism: Myxococcota bacterium (assembly GCA_023150775.1). Classification (GTDB taxonomy): domain Bacteria; phylum Myxococcota_A; class UBA796; order UBA796; family CAJQPC01; genus JADKFE01. The sequence goes on along the minus strand of JAKLKE010000407.1, from coordinate 3,775 downwards.
AGCTGATCTTCCTCAAGGGCCTCTCGACGGAGTATGCGCTCTACCGCTACAGCTCCAACACCTTGTACTTCTATGGCCGCACCCGCACGGGCTACATCACCCAGACGGTCAACAAGGCCAAGCTCGACGGTGACTGGCACCACTACGCGGTCACCATGGACAGCAGCAACACCGTCACGATCTACGAGGACGGCGTCAGCTTGGGCACGGCCTCGTCGCGTAACCCCTTGGCGGCGGCGAGCACCGATGGCCTCTACCTCGGCTACCACCCGTCCTACGCGGGCACCTACTCGCTCAACGGCGAGCTGGACGAGTTCATCATCCACAACAACGCCTTGAGCGCGGCTGAGGTGGCCGACCGCGCCGCCGATGAGGGCCAGCTCTGCACCGGGGCCCAAGACAACGACGCCCCGGTGATCTCCATCAGCTCGCCGTCGAGCGGCTCGACCTCGTCCACGAGCGTCGTCGCCGTCACGGGCACCGCCAGCGACGAGTCCGCCATCGTCTCCGTCACCGTGAACGGCGCCGAGGCCGTCGCCACCTCGACCAACTTCGGCACCTGGACGGCCTACGTCACGCTGAGCGACGGCGAGAACGTGCTCTCCGTCACCGCTGAAGACATCGCCGGGAACATCTCGACGACGACGGACGCGGTCACGGTCAGCTACAGCGACACCTGCAACATCGACTACGACCTCGTGCTCACCTTTGACGAGGACAGCGGCGGCACGGCGTCGGACAGCTCCCCCTCGGCGCTCTCCGGCGTCGAGTCCGGGACCGACCGCCAGATCGGCGTGTTTGGCAACGCGGCCACCTTCACCGGCTCAGGCAGCGTCACCATCTCCGACGACCCGGCCCTGAGCCCCACCGACGCCTTCACCGTAGACCTCTGGTACGCCCGCGACGGCGCCACCACGGACTACGAGGTGCTCGTCGCCAAAGGCAGCCTCACCGGCGCCCAGTACGTCATCGCCGCCTACAGCAGCTTCTTGGGCTGCGGCGGCGTAGACGGCGCCGGGGACACCCCCACCGTCACCACCTCGGGCTTTAACGACGGCGCGCTGCACCACGTCGCCTGCGTCTTCGACGGCTCCGACCTCTCGCTCTACGTAGACGGCGCGCTCCAGGGCTCCACCAGCGTCACCGGCGGCCTGGTCACCAACAGCGACGACCTCTCCATCGGCGGCATCGGCGGCTCCTACGGCCTCACCGGCGCCATCGACAACGTGCGGGTGCGCCCCGAGGCGCTCAGCGCGGCGGAGGTCGCGGCGCTCTACACCGAAGCTGAGCCCTGCGCGGTGAGCGACAACCTCGCGCTCACGGGCACGGTGACGGCGAGCTCCTCGGCGTCGAGCAACTACGACGGCAAGAAGATCATCGACGGCCTCACCGACGAGGACGACTACTCCGACCAGACCTACTGGCTCTTGCCCGCGAGCCGCACGGGCTACGTCACCGTAGACCTCGGCGCCTTGGTCGGCGTCACCCGGATTCGTTGGGTGAACACCCACCACGGCCCCCGCTACAGCTACGCGACGAACGCGTACACCATCGCCGTCTCCGACACCGGCAGCTTCGCCGGTGAGGAGACCACCCTCGCGAACGACAGCGGCGACTTGGAGACGACGCTTCGTTACCACCAGCTCGATCTGAGCACCCCCGCGACGGCCCGTTACGTCCGCTTCTCTGTCGGGAGCTACCACTCCCTCGGCGGCGGCATCAACGAGCTCGAAATCTACGGGCTGGAGTGAGCCGACCATGCGCACCGCAGTACGATCGCTGATCCTGATGATGCTCCTCGCCGCCCCGTTGAAGGCCGCCGAAGAGCTGAACCCCATGAGCCTGCCCGCCCCGGTGCTCATCCGAGTGCCCACGAACGGCGGCGTCTACCACGGCGTCGGGCCGGGGGAGAAGCTCGAGTACAAGGTCGTGGGCCCGGTGAAGCTGGAGGTGGTCATCCGCCAGCGGCTCGCTGAGGGCAGCCCCGGCAAGCCCCTCACCGTCGACGCCCTGGGCGACGGCGTGCCGTTTATGCAGATCAAGGTCGAAGGCACCGTGGAGGAGGGCGGGGTGATCCTCGACCTCGTCGGCGGCCTGCCCTCCACCGCCACCCCGGCCATTCTCGACGTGCCCGCCGGTGAACACATCGTCGCCTTGGTGCCCCGGGCGGGCTCGCCCCAGCTCATCGCCAACGTGCGTGTCGCCAGCGCCGCCGCGCCCAAGCCCCTGACGAGCACCGCCCCCGCCGTGGTCGCCGTCGCGGCGCCCGCCCCTGCCCCCACGCCGCCGCCTGTGGCCTCCCCGGCGCCCGCCGCCGCCGCGCCGGTCGTCGAAGAGAACGTCTGGGACGAGCCCAGCGCCCCCGCCCTGGCCAGCTCAACGACGGATCCCGACACCTTCGACATCGATGAGGAGGACGAGCCCAGCTCCCCGATGATGACCGGCGCCCCCGTCGCCGCCACCCCGGCGACGCCGAGCCCGGCCAAGGCCGAGGAGCCCCCGAAGGCCGAGAAGCCCAAGAAGACTGACGCCAAGGTCGACTCCTTAGACAACGACGGCCTCTCGCTGCTCGTCGGCGCGCGGCTGGGCCTCGGCGCCGCCCCGGCGGCGAACCACGCCACCCGTTACCTCGGCCTTGAGGTGCGGATGCCGCTGACCGACAGCCTCTCCTTGGCGGGGTCCGTCGGCCGCTACACCCTGCGGAACGACGCTGAGCTGGCGATTCAGCCGGCCATCGGCGGCGCCGAGGCCCAGACGAGCGCGCAGCTCGACTGGCGCACCAAGGTTCGCCCCTTGGAGGTCGCCGCCTTGTACAGCTTCGAGCTCACCGGCGACATCGACGGCTACGTCGGCGCGGGCCTCTCGACGATCTGGTCCACCCGCCTCGACGCTGAAGAGAAGATCGGCGGCCTCAGCCTGGGCACGGTCTGGAGCGTCGGCGCCGATGTGCCCGTCGGCCCAGGCCTGCTCGTGCCTTCGGCCTCGATGAACACCGGCCGCCGCGGCTACGAGAACACCTCCAGCGAGGGCGACGAGGCGCGGGAGCGCCTGCGCACGACTCGCGTCAACCTCGCGTACTTCTACTCTTTTTGAGGGTCTCCGCCATGCGCCTGTCCCCTGCTCTCTCCGTGCTGCTTCTGCCCCTCGCGGCCTGTGGTGACCCCGTCGTCGTGAAGGACTACCTCACGGTGATCAACGTCTCCCCGGCCCACGGCTCCGTCGAGGTGTCCGCCGACGCCGAGGTGTTCGTCACCTTCAACGGCGCCCTGGACGAGTCCACCGTCGAGGGCCGCGTGTTCATCCAGGACTCCGCCGAGGCCGTCGTGGCCGCGGAGTGGGTCTACCTCGCCGATGACCTCACCGTGCAGCTCACCCCCAGCGAGCCGCTCTTTTTGGGCGAGACCTACACCGTCGTGCTCGCTGAAGGCCTCACCAGCGACCTCGGCGAGCTGCCCGCGACCATCCGCACCGAGTTCACCGTCACCACCGACGGCGTGATCCCCACCGACGACCTGCTCGCGGTGATCACCCAGGTGACCGACCCCTGCGTCATCGGCGAAGGCACGATCTTCGACGGCGGCGCCTCTGAGGTGCCCGGCGACGTGCCGCCCCTGTTCGCCTGGACCTTGGTGGAGGACCCCAGCGGCGGCCAGTCGAGCCTCACCGGCGTCGATCTCCCCGCCGCCGAGCTCGTGGCCACCTTGGAGGGCGACTACACCATCGGCCTCACCGTGAGCGACGGCGTCGAGACCTCCGAGCAAGCCCTGCTCACCGT
>JAKLKE010000406.1 GCA_023150775.1 Myxococcota bacterium | reverse complement strand
CGATCACCGCCCGCTCGAAGAGCCGATCGCCGACACACCCGAACAGGTCGCGCAGAGCCGCAGAGCCGCAGAGCGCTCACCTCAAGCGCGATCGTTAGGGACTTCCAGGCCGTTGGCATCGGAGCGGGACGCCCAGCGCCGCGTCGTGGCGATCGTCGGCGACACCCCAGAGCTCTTGGCGCCTTCGCGGCTTGGCGCGACCTAACCCCCGCCGCGCCTAGGCGAGACGCCCACCCCACCACCGGGAGCCCAAATCCAGTGCGCCACAGCGCCCCGAGGGAACTCCCGGCGAGCCTGGGTCAAGAGGTCAAGCGCCAGCCCAGCACACGGCCCTCCCCCAGCGCGTAGGCCGCCGCGCCGTCGGGGCTCAGCGAGACCCCACGCTGGGTGGGCGTTAGCTGGGCGCGCTCACCGGTCGCGGTAAACAGCACAGTGGCCGGTGGACAGAGCACGACCCCCGCCCCCGCGCCCTCCGCGCCGCGCGGCACAGCCCAGCTCGGCCCGCCGCGAAGGGAGACCGCAGCGCATCCGCCCGGACCTTGTACGATCGCCAGGTCATCCGTGGGCAGCGCCATCTCGACGATGCCAAACACGTCAGGACCACGCCCGGCGGACCAAGCGCCGACACAGCGCCACTCCCGATCGGCGTGAACCATCAGCTCGGAGACGGCGTGCTCTCCGTGGCGCGAGGTCACCACCGCCACGAGCTCAGCGCCTCCGTGGAGCAGCCGAACGGCGCCCACAGAGAGGATCGGCCCCCGCATTCGGGCGAGCCGCCGCGTGACCCTCACGGCCCCCCGACGAAGATCCAACACAGAGAACACCGCCTCGTCGCTGTTGTGGGTGACCATGACGGCGCAAGGGGCGCCCTCGGCGTCTAAGGTCCAGTCCTGGGCCGCGTCGTCGGGGAGCTCCTCGACGAGCACCCCTCGGGCGTGGTCCCAGAGCCAGAGCCGCCGCCCGCGCAAGAGCAGGTGGTCCCCCACCCGGCGACCTCCCCAGATCACCTCGTCCAGCGGGATCGCCCCCTCGGACTGGAGGCTGAGGCGCTCCAGATCCCGCGTATGAGCCGCCCCAGCGACGAGGTGGACCACCACGCCACGGTCCGCGAGCACCATCGGCGGCACGACATGGGGCGTAGGCCAACACCCCAGCGGCGCGACCTCATCGCCCAAGATCGCCCAATGCGCCGCCACATCCTCCGCCCCCAAGCCCAGCGCGACCCCCTGGCCCAGGGCGTACACCGCGGCGAGGCCGGGATCGGGGGCGTCGGTTGACGCGGTGAGTCGTCTCTCAATCACAGAAGTGCCATCCACACCAGTTTTTCCTCTCGCTGCTGTCTTTGTGCTGCTGAGAATAACAGATGGCTTGAAGCTGCTTCTGCGCGGTTGTCTTGGTGGGCAAGGTGTCGCAGTACGCGACCCACTGAGAGGAGGTGCCGCTGGCGGCGTCTCGGCATTTGTCGCAGGGATCTTGGGCCATCAGCCCGCCGGGGGAGCCCGCGCCGGTCGTGGCGCTCGCGAAGGTGTCGATCCCCCAATCGCTGACCTTGTTGGCGTTGCTCGGCGGATCCACCCGGGCCCAGGTCTCGGCGACGTCGCAGCGGCCCGACTCGTCGTAGACCTCTAAGGTCACAGTGTAGAGGCCCGGCGCCTCGGCGATGAGGGTGGCGAAGGGGCTCTCGGGCTCGACGAGGGTGGCGCCGTCTGCGGGCTTAACGCTCCAGGCGTAAGAGAGGCCCTCGCCCTCGGAGAAGCTGCCGTCAAGCTCGGCCACGGCGCCCACGGGCATCACGCGGGGGTCGCCAGCGTCAGCGCGGGGCGGAACCTCAGCGGCGCAAGAGGTCAACAAGAGGGCGGAGAACATCAGGCGGGACATCGGAGGCTCAAGCGGTCGCCCTTCGTGAGGGCCAAGGAGGTACAGCGACGCTACCACGGGCGCTGGGGCCGGAGCGGACGGGGGGAGGCGGTCGCGCTCCTGAGCCCTCCTCCCGGCGGCGGGGGCGAGGGGGGGCAAGCTCCTGAAACCTCCTCTCCGCGCCGTTGGCCAGGGGATCTTGCTCGACCACCGAGCCACCGGAGCTGGGCGTTAGGCCCCCACCCGCCCCCTCACCCACCACGCCCGCGTCGCCAGCGCCGCGCTCGGCTCGGCCCTTAATCGCTTGAGCCCGCTGTCGATCTCCATGCTCGCCGCGCGCGCTGTCAGCTCCATCGTCGCCTCGGCGGGCCAGCCCTCCTGGGCCAAGGGCAAACCGGCGCGGCGCAGGAGGAGCGCGCGCAGCGCAGCTTGGTGCGCGCGGGGGATCACGACACGCCCTCTACTAAAAATCCAGGAACATCCTGGGCGCTCATCTCTGCGCATGGAGAAGCGAGCATACAAGCGCGCAGCGTAGGGTAAATTTGTAGTCCGCCCATGGGCCTCGTTTTGACTTGAGCGAGGGCTTTGGCGGGCGTGAAACCCACATGAATTGGCAGGATGAAGAGCATGGATAGGATGGAGAGGATCCCCGGCATCGAGAGGATGAAGCCCGCTACAGGCACAAGCCGTGGGGGGAGCTGGAGGCGGCTCCTCGCGCCGCTCTGCGGACTCGCCGTCTTTGGCCTCACGAGCGCGCCGCGCGCCGAGGGCCTCGACATGGACATTCTGGAGGACATGCTGGAGGAGGAGCGTGTCCGCGTCGAGGCCGTGCTGGGGCGGCAGCTCCTAGAGACGCCCGCGCTGCGCACGGCGACCTTTGAGGAGTTCGTCTCCAGCGCCATGGTCGCCGCGCGCCTGCGCGACCCACGCCTCGCCGCCGACCCCAACGCGCTCGCGGCGAAGGAGCGCGCGCTGCGGGAGGACCACACGAAGACCATCGCCGTCTACTCCAACTACGACGGCGCGATCACCCTGCTCACCGATCGCCTGCAGGTGACCGTGAAAGAGCTCGGCGACGAGAGCACCCGGGCCGCCCTGCGCTGCGTCATGGACCACGAGCTCACCCACGCCATCCAAGATCAGTGGGTGAACGATGACCTCACCGGGCGCCTGAGCGACGGCGATCGATCCCTCGGCGTCGAGGGCCAGGCCACCTGGGTCACCGCCCAGCTCTGTGAAGATCCCGCCGCGCGGGAGGCCCTGCTCGACGGCCTCAGCGTCCTCGCGCCCGGCAGCCGCACCGCGGAGTCCTACTCCTTGGGGTGGTGGCTGATGGAGGGCCTCGTCAGCCGTTGGGGGGTCGAGGCCACCTGGGCCGCCTTAGACGCGCCCCCCTCCCGCGCGGAGACGCGGGCGCTGTTGAGGGCGCACGCCGCGCCTGAGGCGCCGAGCTTCAAGCGGCACGTCAAGGTGATCGAGGCGGCCTACCCCGCGGCACCCCAGATCTGGAAGATCAGCTCCGCGACGAACATCACCGATCTGACACTCTGGTGGGCGATGCGCGGACCCGACGTCCAGCCGCCGCGCGGGGATCAGGCCAGGGTCACCGTGGCCCAGTTCGAGACCATGCCGCAGCAGGATCAGAACGCGCAGAAGTGGTCAAGCGCGCCGTCACGCATCGGCGTTACGGCCGTCGGGTGGTACCACGTCCGGGACGAGGCCGAGGCGGCACGCTGGCTGGAGCGGCGGTGCGCCGCGCTCTTGGGGGCGCGCGAGGGGCTCGTGGCCTTGGACTCGATGACCCCGCTCTCTGGGCTGCCCATCGACGAGCAGACGCGGCTCGGGCCGGCGGAGTTTGTGGACCTCGTGGCCCTCGCCCCCAAGGCGACGGCGCGCTGCGGCGTCGCGGGGACGCTGACCGGCGTGAACTACGTCGAGCTCTGGGCGCTCCAAGACAACGTCCTGCTGCTGCTCGCCCAGACCTACTCCGGCGCCGCCATCGCCGAGCCCAAGTCGCTCCTCAGCGCGTTCGGTGGCTATGTGCGCAAGACCAAAGGCGGCGACATCGACGAGGAGTCCCTGGGCCAGGGCCTCAGCGCGCTGGTGCCCACCCCGACCGGCGCCGCGGCGACCCCGTCCTGGACCCGCTACCTCAGCCGCGCTCAACACGAGCTCTACCGCGGTCGCTGGTCGGCCTGCCTGAGCCACGCCCAAGCGCTCCTGCGCGTCATCCCCGAGGCCGAGCGGGAGCAGGGCGTCTGGCCCGCCTATTACTGCGGCGTGATGAGCGGGGAGGACGAGCTCTATCGGGAGGCCGTGGAGATGATCGGCGAAGACGAGGACCTCAGCGCGTGGGCAGGCGGGATCGACCGATTCTTACGCGAGCGAGGAGAGCTTGAGCGCGCGGCGCAGTTCATGTCCCGGCACTGCGTCGAGCTGGCCGACGATGACCCGCGCTGCGCGCTGTGATTGAGGCCGGGCGTCGCGGCGATGGCGCCGCCCGGCGCGCTGTTTAGCTTACCCACACCCCAGACCCTTGACGAGACGGAGGACACGATGGCGGAGATCACCCGACCCGATGAGAAGACGACCGACTGGGCCGCTTGGCTCAATGAGCGGTTGTGGTGGTTAGGCGTCGTGGCGCTGGTCGCGCTGGCGGGCATGGGCCTGGTGGTGACCATCGAGCGCTTGGGGGCGCTGCACAAGACCTACAACCTGGAGAACCTGGTCTTTCTGGCGGTCGCGTCCCTGGTGGGTGTTGTATGGGCCGGCCATTGGCTCAAGGTCTCCTCGGCCAAGGCGTCACGCTACAGCTTCCTGCGGCGCTACACCTTCCCCTACGCGCTGCGGGACAAGCTCAAGGAGCGTCACCCCACCCTCAGCGACGCCGACGTGGACCAGGTCTTGGAGGGGCTGCGCCAGTTCTTCGGGTTGTGCCAGCACGCCGACGCCGTCCAGAAGGGCCGCAGCTTCGGGATGCCCTCCAAGATCGTCGATGACGCCTGGCATGAGCTCATCCTGATGACCCAGGAGTACACCCGGCTGTGTGACGGAGCCTTCGGCGGCTACCTCCACCACACCCCCGCTGCGCTCAGCGGTGAGCCGCAGAAGGTCGGCCTCCTGCGCACCCTTCAGCACCTCACCGCGACGCCGTGGGAGCGCTGGAAGACGCTCAACGGGATGCCGCTGCTGTTCGCGATGGACCTCGCGCTCCGGGTCGAGGGCGGGTTCCACTACGACGCCAGAGCCTTCGCCGCCCTCGACAAGCTGCGGCTTGAGACCCTCGCGGCGGGCGGCAAGAAGCTCATCGAGCATGGGGGCCTGCTCGCCTTGGCCGACGCGCACATGGACGGAGGATGCGGCGGCGGCGACGGCGGAGGGGGATGCGGCGGCGGAGGATGCGGCGGAGGATGCGGCGGCGGCTGAGCCCCCAACCCC
>JAKLKE010000405.1 GCA_023150775.1 Myxococcota bacterium | reverse complement strand
ACTTCTCCTTGTACCTGCACGCCCCGGGCCGCAGCGACCCGTCCCTCAACCCGCCAGGACACGACGGCTTCTACGTGCTCTCGCCGGTGCCCAACAACAAGAGCGGCGTGGACTGGGAGAAGACGGCCGAGGGCTACGGCGAGAAGATCATCGACGCCTTAGACGCCGGGGAGCTCCCGGGGCTCAAGAAGAACCTCGTCACGAAGTTCTCGGTGGATCCTCGGTATTTTGCTGGGCGTCTGCGCTCGATGGACGGCGCGGCCTTTGGCAGCGAGCCCATCCTCACCCAGTCGGCCTGGTTCCGCACCCACAACCGCAGCGAAGATGTGCAAGGCCTATACTTCGTCGGCGCGGGCACCCACCCCGGCGCGGGGATGCCGGGGGTGCTGTGCTCCTCCAAGGTGCTCCCGCGGGTCGTCCCGCTCCCGGCGCGGCCCTTGGCGCTGCCGGAATCACGGCTCGCGAGCAAATGAACCCGCGCGCTGAAACGGCGCCGCTCGGCGAAGGCCCCGCCTCCGCCGCGTCGCCCCTCGTCGCCGACTCCGTGGGGGTGCTGCACAAGCACGCCCGCTCCTTCACCTGGGCGTCGTGGTTTTTGCCGGCGGATCGGCGTGATGACGCGGCCTTGCTCTACCACCTCTGCCGTCTCATCGACGACCTCGCCGATGAGGCTGAAGACGCCGTCGCCGCGCGTCGGGAGCTCGACCTCCTCCGCGATGAGCTGCACGGTCGGCGCCCGGCGCGGCCGCTGGTCACCGCCTGCCTTCGTCTGCTCGACGAGCGGGGGCGTGAGGCCGTGGATCAGCTCATCGAGGGTGTTCTGGGCGATCTGGGCATGGTGATCCTTCAAGATGACGCCGCGCTGATTCGTTACTGTTACCGGGTCGCCGGGACGGTCGGTTTGATGATGTGCCCGATGTTGGGCGTCACGGATCCTCGGGCGGCGGCGTATGCCGTCGATCTGGGGATCGGAATGCAGCTCACGAACATCTGTCGCGATGTCTTGGAGGACGCCGGGCGAGGCCGGGTGTACCTGCCCGCGACCCGCCTCGCCGCCGTGGGCGTCACCCCCGAGGCCCTCTTGGAGGGTCGGGCGCCGGCGTCGGCAGTGGCCGAGGTGGTCACCGCGCTCTTGGCCCTCTCCCGTCGTTATTACGCGAGCGGTGACGACGGGATGCGTTTTATCCCTTGGCGCACCCGCATCGCGATCCTCGTCGCCAGCCGCGTGTATGGCGCCATCGGACATCGGCTCATGGGGCGGGGCGGCGACGCCTTGGCGGGCCGGGTGATCGTGCCACCGACGATTAAGGCCCTCGCCGTGCTCTCTGGATTGTTGAGCAGCTTGCGCCTCGCGCTCGCCGCCTATCGGCCTCACGACGAGGGGCTACACGCTCCCCTCGTCGGGCTCCCCGGCGTGACGAAGAAGGCCTAATAGAAATGGGTTACCGCATCAAGACCGTCGCCGAGCGCACGGGCATCCCCCGAAACACCATCCTCGCGTGGGAGCGGCGCTACGACCTGTTCGACGTCGCCAGGGCCTCGAACAACTTCCGCGAGTACTCCGACAAAGACGTCGAGCTGCTCGCACGAATCAAGGCCCTCTGTGACGAGGGGTATCGTGTGAGCGAGGCGATCTCGCTGTTGCGGGAGCGCTCGGCGGCGGTGGAGGCCGTCGCGGCGCCGCTGTCTCCGGCCCCGAGCGCGCTCGGCGGCGTCGTCGATGGCCAGCACGAGCTGATGGAGCGCCTCCTCCGGTTTGACCGGGCCGGCGCTGACCGCGTCATGGAGCGCCTGTGGTTCTTGCCGTTTGAGCGCATCCTCGACGACGTGTTTTTGCCCTGTCTGCACGAGATGGGCGAGGGCTGGGCCCAAGGGCGCTACACCATCACCCAAGAGCACTACATGTCGGCGTTCTTGCGGGATCAGATGGGCGGGATGCTGCGGCAGCTCGGCGGCGGGCCGGAGCAGGGGAACACCGTCGTCTGCTCCAGCATCGAGGGTGATAGCCACGAGCTCGGGCTCTTGGCCGTCGCGATCAAGCTCGCCCTGCGGGGCTGGCGTGTGGAGAACCTCGGCGCGGATCTGCCCGTCGTGGAGCTCGCGCGGCACGTTCGTGGTGCCGAAGCTGTCCGCCTCGTCATCGTCGCCGTGACGCTCACGCGCCCCGAGCTCGAGCTGCGTCGTGTGCTCAACGCCCTGCGCGCGCTCATCCCGTTGTCGATCGAGGTCGTCGCGGGCGGTCCTGGGGTGAGCGTGCTGCGTGGCCCCTCCCACGACAGCGCCCTGGACGGGGTTCATGTCTGTGAGCGCTTCGAGGACGTGGCCGCGGTGCTCACCGGGATCGAGGCTGTGCAGCGGCTAGAGCGTGGGCCGCGGGCGATCAGCGGATCTTGACCACCGCCGCCGCGCCGCGGATGGCCTCCAAGGCGTCGGAGGCCGCCTCCCGCACGTCGGCGTCGAGGTCGGTGAGGCGGGCGCGTAAGGCGGGCATCGCCGTCTTGGAGCGCAGATCCTCCAGACCCCGGCAGGCCTCGACCCGCACGAGGGGGTCTGGGTCTTCTAAGGCGCGAATGAGCGGCTTCACCGCGCCTTTTGAGCCCGAGAACGCCATGAGCTGCACCATAAAGTAGCGCATCAGGGCGTCGTCGTGCGAGAGGCCGTAACACTCGACCACGTCAGGCAGCGCCTCTTCACGGTCAAAGAGCACCGCGTCATAGGCGGCGTCTTGCTTGATCGGATCGGGGTCGCGCAGACGGCGGAAGAGGTCGGCGTAGCGTGGACGCATCAGGCTTTGCCCCTAAGAGAGGAGAAGTGGTAACCCGTGACCGCCCGGTCTGTCAGGGCGCGCGGCGCGCTTATGCGCGCGGTGCAAGGGCGGGTTAAGGCTGGGGCTCTCTGCAAGAGGTCTGGGCGGATGACACGAATCCTCATCTCGAACGACGACGGCGTTCACGCCTACGGGCTCCCTCCGCTCATCGAGGCGCTCACGCCGCTGGGGGAGGTCTGGGTGGTCGCCCCCGAACGAGAGCAGTCGGCCCAGTCTCACGCGCTCACCATGCACAAGCCGCTGCGGGTGCGCCGCCGGGGGGAGCGCTTCTTCGGCGTCTCGGGGACCCCAGCGGACTGCGTCTACATCGCGCTGAACAAGCTCATGCCCGAGCGGCCCGACATCGTCGTCTCGGGCATCAACCGGGGCGGGAACATCGGCAACGACATCCTCTACTCGGGCACCGTCGCCGCCGCGATGGAGGCCTGCTTGGTCGGCGTCCCCTCCATCGCCGTGTCGCTGCATGTGGACTGGGAGGTTCACGCCTCCAAACACCACTGGGGCACGGCGGCGGCGCTGGCGGCGCGGCTCGTCGGCCAGGTCCTGATCCACGGCCTTCTGCCGCGCACCTTGCTCAACGTGAACGTGCCGGACGTGCCCCCGGACGCGCTCAAGCGGGTGGCCGCGACGTCCATGGGCGTGCGGCGCTACGAGAACAAGGTGGACGAGCGGGTGGATCCGCGCGGCCAGCGGTACTACTGGCTCGGCGGCGCCCACGAACGTTTTGACCCGATCCCGGACTCCGACGGAGAGGCGATCGAGCGCGGCTACGCCTCGGTGACGCCGATCCAGGCCGATCTCACCTCATGGCCCGGCCTCAACCTGCTGCGCCGCATGGACGTGTTCTCCGCCCACAACGAGGAGACCTAAGGCCCGGCCCTTGGGTTACACTTCGCACGAACCCGCCCCTCGGAGCCCGCCGTGGAAGATCTCGTCACTCGCCTCAACCGGACCATTCGCGACGTCCCCGACTTCCCCAAGCCCGGCATCATGTTTAAGGACATCACGCCGGTGCTCGCCCAGCCGCGCCTGCTCCGCGCGACGATCAACCACTTCGCCGAGCTGTACACGGGGCGTCACATCGACGCCGTCGTCGGCATGGAGTCTCGTGGGTTCATCTTCGGCGCGCCCTTGGCGATGGAGCTCGGCGCGGCCTTTGTCCCGGCGCGGAAGCCCGGCAAGCTGCCGTACACGACGATCTCCTACGAGTACGATCTGGAGTACGGATCGAACCGCCTAGAGATGCACACCGACGCCCTCAAGGAGGGTCAGCGTGTGCTCGTGATGGACGACCTGCTCGCCACGGGCGGCACGGCGCTCGCCGCATGTAAGCTCATCGGCGCGCTCAAGGCCGAGGTCGTCGCCTGCTGCTTCGTGATTGAGCTCGGTTTCCTCAACGGTCGCAGCCAGCTCGGCCCGGTGCCCGTCGAGTCCATCCTCATCTACTGAGCCTTGGCGCGGCTGAGTCCTGCTTCATGAGGAGGTGGGCGGTGAACCCTTCGCCTGGCGCGGCCTTGCCCCGGGCGACGCTCGCTCGGGCGGCGATCGTGCTGTTTGTCTGGGTGCTCGCCCTCTACGGGCGGGCCCTCGGCTACGGCTTCGTGTACGACGACGTCGTGCTCATCGCCGAGAACCCCGCTCTGGCCGAGCTCTCGACCTTGCCCGAGGCGCTCACCCACGAGCTGTTTCATTTCGCCGAGGGGCGCCGCGCGACGCCGTACTGGCGGCCGGTGGTCACGCTCTCGTATTACGTCGATCACCTCCTCGGCGGCGGCGCGCCGTGGGTGTTTCACCTCACGAACCTGCTCAGCCTCAGCGCCATGGGCCTCGGGCTCTGGCGCCTTCTCGCCGCTCGTCTTGGGGAGGCCGTGGCCTGGGGCGTGACGCTCCTGCTCTTGGCGCACCCTCTGCAGGTGGAGGGCGCGGTGAACGTCGCCGGTCGCACAGACCTCCTCTGCGGCGCGGCGCTGATCTGGACGGCGCAGGCCCGGGGATCGCTGGGCGTCGTCGTGGGCACCCTCATCGCCTGCGGCGCAAAAGAGCTCGGCGTGCTGGCCCCGGCGCTTGTGGCGCTCCTCGGCGCGCCCGGGGCCTGGCGGGTCTCGGCGGCGGTCGTGGCGCTGTGGCTCGGCGCGCGGGGCGTCGTGCTCAGCGGCGAGACCCTGGAGGCCACGGGCCCCACGGCGCGGTCCATCGGCGAGGCCGGGGCGCGGGCGGCCTGGCTCTTCACCCGGACCTTGGCGCCGACGGCCCTCGCGCCGGGGCTCAGCTTGCCGCCGGTGAGCGTCGCCCAGGCCATCATCGGCTGGATCTCCGTCGCGGCGCTGACCGCCGCGGCGTTTTGGCGTGGGGGCGCCGGGGTGAAGGCGGGGGCGCTGTTGGTCGCCGCGCCGCTGTTGGTGGTGGGCGGCCTCGTCACCGCGAAGCTCCGGTATGGCGAGACCTTGCTCGTCTTGCCGCTGCTCGGCCTCGCCCTGATGCTCGCCGAGGGGCTCTCGCCGCTC
>JAKLKE010000404.1 GCA_023150775.1 Myxococcota bacterium | reverse complement strand
ACTATGCCAGTCTTGGGCGAGAGGATGCGGTTATGCCGTGGGCTGAGCGTATCAATCTCGACGGTCACCGCTGTAAGGTCGCGCCGTGACCGGCATAAGCGGCGCGGATGAGCCCCAGCCCGGCGAGGCCCGAGTCGGGCTCCGCGCAGGGGATGAGCGAGAGGCCGATGTCGCCGAGGCTGCCTTGGATGATGGTGAGCGCGCCGTCGTCTCGCCCGAGGCTGAGGCCACGCGCGTCGATGGTCACCTCGCCGACGCGCCAGGCCAGCGCCCAGGTGACCCCGACCAGCGTAGGGCCTTGGAGCTCGTCCTCGACGACGCCCTCGGCGGGGGTCTCACAGGCCAACGCCAGGAGGAGCAGGATCATCCGGCGCAGTCCGCCGGGCAGTTGTCCTCGGTCTCGGGGCCATCACAGACGTCATCGCCGCAGCAGGGCATCCCCGCCTCGACGTCGTCACAGTCGGGCACACCCTCGCCGCCGCCGCCGCCGCCGCCGGTGTCGCTGCCGCCGCCGGGGCTCGGGATGCCCTCGGTGCCCATGCTGCAACCCAACACATAGGGGAAGCCCGCCGTGGCGTGATAGCCGTAGCTGCCATCGGGCTGAACCCGGCCGTTGCATTGGTCCAAGGTCAGCTCGTCGTCGTCCTCGGTGAACGCGTAGTTGTCCCAGGCGTAGGTGCTGGGGTCGCCGGTCTGCACCCAGCCTGAAGAGAACGTGGCGATCTCGGCGCAGTCTGTGTCAAGACAGCCGTTGGGCCCATAGATCGGGAAGCCGTCCAAGGCGAAGCCCAAGATCGGCGAAGGCTCACCGTCCGCGGCCAGGGAGGTGATGCACTCGGTCAAGAGCGCGTGCAGGTGATAGTCGTTGTTGCCGCCGATGTGCCCATAACAGAAGTCGAGGATGCCGTTGTATACGGGGTCACCGTAGGGGTCGGGCATCTCGGCCTCGTTGGGCGTCTGTATCGGGAGCCCGCTGAGCGTGAACCCGACCGTCGCCAAGAGCGGCAGCTCCGTGGGGCCGTCATCCAGGACAGGGCTCAGCTCGATCTCCCACAGAAAGTCCTGGGCCTCCATCTCGTTGGGGGTGATGGGCACAAACTCGTAGTCGGGGATGCCGTTTGACTCCACCACGAGGGTCGTCGCCGTGCAGCCGGCGCTCATGAAGGGGTCGGGGTAGTCGCTGTTGGCAGGATCCGCGCTGCGCTCGGTGAACAGCGCGGCCTGCCAGCAGTCGTCGGTGAGCGCGGCGCTGTCATCTACGCCGCTGTCGCCCCCTTTACACCCGGCGAGCGCGCTGAGGAGCAAAGGGAACGACAACATCTTGAGCGGAAGGGGAGGGGAGATCGGCATTCTGGGGCACATCCTGTGGTGGGTCTCTCAGCATCCTGCCACAGGCGCCGCGCCGTCAGCGCGCCGTTTACCCGCTCGTCACGCCGCTCAGCGGTTCTTCGCCGCCTCCCGCCGCGCGACCGACCCGGTAGCTCAGGCGCACCACCCCCGAGGCGTAAGGTCGCGCCGAGGTTAAGGTGAGCGGCCTCGCGGTGAGCAGGCCCGGGGCGAGGCCGATCCCTGCGCCCAAGATCACCGGGTTCACCTTGAGGATCAGCTCATCGACGAGCCCGGCGTTGAAGAGCGTCGAGGCCAAGGCGCCGCCGCCGCAGAGGTAGATCGGGCCGCCGCTCTCTTCACGGAGGGCGCGAACGACGGGCACGGGATCGGTCGGGACAACCTCGACCTTGCCCGCGGGATCCGGCGGCAAGGTCCGCGAGAACACGAGGCAGCGCGCCCAAGGGTAAGGGTCGGTGACCCCAAACTTGAGGCCGAAGGCGTAGGTGCCGCGGCCCATGAGGATGGTGTCATAGGCCCGGAGGGACTGGAGATAGTCGTCGAGGTGCTCGCCGGGGGGCGTGAGGTCAAAACAGCCGACGCCGCCGTCGGGCTCGGCGATGAGGCCAGAGGTGGTGATCGCGACGTGATACTGAACAGATCGCATGAGACGCTCGGTTGTGAGGAGGGAACATCATCGGGGATGGACCACACCCACACGACCCCACACGGAGACCGTGTCTCGTTGTCGGTGGGCGCTCAGCGGCTCAGGATCATCGTCGTCTCCTCCAGGCGGACCCAGGATATCCCCGATCTCAGCGCGTCCGCAAGCCTTCCCGGCGTCGAGCCCACAAACGGCCTGAGATGACGCTACCTTAGGCACAGCGAATCCCTGAACACCCCCGAGGCCAGCATGACGCTCACCCTGCTCACCCTGATGCTCAGCCCCAACGCCCTCGCGCAGGAGGTGCTGCGGCTCGAATTTGACGACCCGGCGAGCCCCTTCGCCGACAGCTCCCCGGTGGGCCACACGCTCAGCTCGGCCACCTTCACCGAGGCCAGCATCACCGGCGCCGGGGTGAGCTTGGACACGAGCACGCCGTCCCCAGCGGGCGGCTACGCGGCCTGGTTCGACGGGGGCAGCGCGCTGTCGTTCCCCGCGAGCGCCGATCTTGTCTTCGACGCCGGCGCCGATTTCACCGTGACCTTCTGGATGCGCTCCCCGGGCATCGTCCGGCCCTCGTCTTTCGGCAAATACGCCGAGCGGATGCACATCACCGGCTTCTTTGGCCGGGGCAGCAGCGTCGCGAACTTTGACATCGATCTCAACGACGTAGACAGCTCCGGGCGCGGGCTGTGGGTGTACTGGCACGGCGGCGGCAGCCCCCAGGTCTGGACCCCTTCGGGGACGATGGGCTACCTCACCACCGACGAGTGGCTTGAGGTGAGCATCGTGCGCTCGTCGAGCACCATCAACCTCTATGTGCGTGACACAGACGGCAACGTCACCCTCATCGACACCGAGACCGGCGTGACCGGCCAGATCGGCGCCTCGGACGCCGCCGTGGTCAACTACATCGGCGCGGCGAGCGACCGCGGCGCTGGGGGCCTCGCCTTGGGCTACTACGGCTGGCTCGACGCCTTCTTGGTGACGGACACGGCGATCACCCCCACCAGCGGCCCCTTGGACTGGTGTGAGAGCCTCAGCGGCACACAGTCCGCCGACGCCGATCTCGACTACATCGGCGATGACTGTGACAACTGTGACGCGGACGTGAACCCGCTCCAGGACGACGTCGACGGCGACGGCTTGGGGGACGTGTGTGACGACTGCACGGACATGGACGGCGACGGCTACGGCGACCCGACCTTGGCCGAGGCCTGCGCGCCGGACTGTGATGACGACGACCTGAGCGTCTCCCCCGACGCCGCAGAGGCCGCCTACGACGGCGTCGACAACGACTGTGATCCCACGACCCCCGACGATGACCTCGACGGTGACGGCTTTGGCCTCGCCTCGGACTGTGACGACGGCGACGGCGCGGTGTCTCCGGGGGCCGCCGAGACCCCGTATGACGGCGTCAACAACGACTGTGATGAGTCTACCCCCGATGATGACCTCGACGGCGACGGGTTCGTGCTCGCGAACGACTGCGACGACGACGACGCGGCGGTGAACCCCGACGCCGTCGAGACGCCTTATGACGGCGTCAACAACGACTGCGATGACGCCAGCGCCGACGACGACCTCGACGGCGACGGCTTCATCGGCGCCGAGGACTGCGACGACGACGACGCGACGGTGAACCCCGACGCCGAGGAGACGCCGTATGACGGCGTCAACAACGACTGCGACGACACGAGCGTCGATGATGATCTCGACGGCGACGGCTTCGTTTTGGCCGAAGACTGCGACGATGGCGATCCGGCGGTGAACCCCGACGCCGCCGAGACCGTGTATGATGGCGTCAACAACGACTGCGACGACAGCACCGCCGACGACGACCTCGACGGCGACGGCTACGCGCTCATCGACGACTGCGACGACACGGACGCGGCGGTGAACCCGGGCGTGGATGAGATCCCCTACGACGGCGTCAACAACGACTGCGACGAGGCGACCACCGACGACGATCTCGACGGCGACGGGGCCATCACGTCCGAGGACTGCGACGACAACGACGCCACGAGCTTCCCCGGCAACGAAGAGACCCCCTACGACGGCGTCGATAACGACTGTGATGAGTCTACCGTCGATGACGACCTCGACGGCGACGGCTACGGCTTTGAGAGCGACTGCGACGACGAAGACGCCGCGAGCTTCCCCGGCGCGGACGGGCTCAACGAGGACTGCAGCCCCATCGACGAAGGCAGCGACACGGGCCTCGACACCGGCGACGTGAAGGGCGGCGGCGGCTGCGACTGCGCCACCACCGATGAGGCGCCCAAGGGGCTCATGGGCCTGGGGATCCTCGCGGGGCTCCTGCTGCGTCGTCGTCGGGGCTGAGCCCAGGCGCGGCGACGGGCGAACAAGGCCCCCCAAAAAGACTGCGCCCGGCGGTGTCAGCGTGACCCGCCGGGCGTCAGTGTTTTTGGCGCAGCGTCAGCGTTTGACCAGGGGCTCAGCGCCGACGACGCAGGCCGACCAGGGCGAGCAGGGTGGCCAAGAGACCACCGGCCGCCTGGGGCGCGGCCTCACCCGTGGCGCAGCTCAGGCCGTTGCCGCCCTTGTACGTGCCTTCGAGGACGTCATCGTCCTCGCCGCCGAGGTCATCGGCGCCGTCCAGAGGGTCGGTGCCGTCCTCGATCTCTTGGCCGTCTGAGGTGCCGCCGCCGTCGGTGTCTTCGTTGAGCGGGTCGGTGTCATAGTCGTTCACCTCTTCGCCGTCGCTCAGGCCGTCGTCGTCGGTGTCGGAGTCGGTGGGATCGGTGCCGAGCACACCCTCTTCGCCGTCCGTCAGGCCGTCCGCGTCGCTGTCGATGGCCTCGTCCACAGGGTTGAGCGGGTCGGTGCCGTCATCGAGCACCTCCTCGCCGTCTGTGCGCCCGCCGTCGTCGCTGTCGGTGTCTAAGGGGTCGGTGCCGTAGGTGTTGACCTCGTCCCCGTCGTTGAGGCCGTCATCGTCGGAGTCGGCGTCGAGGGGGTCGGTGCCGAGCTCGCTCTCGGCGAAGTCGGAGAGCCCGTCGTCATCGCTGTCGCTCAGGTCGTCCGACGGATCCAGCGGATCCGTGCCGTCGTAGAGCGCCTCCTCGCCGTCTGTGCGCCCGCCGTTGTCGCTGTCGGCGTCGAGGGGATCCGTGCCCGTCTCGCGCACCTCGTCGCCGTCGGTCAGGCCGTCGTCGTCGGAGTCAGCGTCGTTCGGATCCGTGCCCAGCTCGGCCTCTTCAGCGTCGATGAGGCCGTCGCCGTCGAGGTCGGAGAGGTCGTCCGACGGGTCGTTCGGGTCGGTGCCATCGTAGAGGATCTCGTCGCCGTCCGTGCGCCCGCCGTCGTCGGAGTCGGCGTCGTTGGGGTCGGTGCCG
>JAKLKE010000403.1 GCA_023150775.1 Myxococcota bacterium | reverse complement strand
CGGGCGCCGCTTAGCGCTTGGGGCAGGCCGTCTAGGCGGGCGAACACGGCGCGCAGGGCCGAGAGATCGCCTTGGGTCACTGTGCGTTTTGTGGCGATGAGGGCGAGCTGGCCCAAGGACTCGGTGAGGTCTCGGGCGAGGGTGGTGAGACGCGCTCGGGGCAGGGCGCGGCGCAGGGTGGCGGCGGCGTCGGAGAGCGTCGGCAAGGCCGCCACGACACGCGCTGGGGCCACGGGACGGGGCGGACACGCCGACGACACGGCCTCGGGGGACAAGGAGCGCAGGCCGCGCCGGGCACGCTCGCTCAGGCGGTGGCTCTCGTACAGCTCGGCGGTGGTGGCCTCGGACAAGGCCTCAAGCTCGGTCAGGTCGAGGGGCTCGCCGAGGAGGCCCTGGGCGGTCGCGCGCTCCACGCCGAGGAGGAGCGCCTCGCTGCGCTCGGTGAAGGTGTCGGCGCGGTCGCGTAGGGCCACCGCCTGACCGTGAATGTTGAACAGAGTGAGCACTGGATCAGCGGCTTGGGACATAGGAGCACCTTTCTCCCGCCAGGGAGGTGTAGAATGTGTGGATGGGGCGTAGCTCGGCCAAAGGTCCACGAGGACCAAGGGCGGAGCGCAGAGACGGGGGAGACACGCCCGGGGAGGGACTCGGCCCCCCACGGAGAGGCGCTCCCAGAGGGGATCCGCTGCGGCGACGCCTGGGGCCCCGCCCCCGGCGGTTAGGCCGAGGGGGTGAGAGGGCGTCAAGGCGCCGCCCGGCGTGAGGCCCTGGGAGGACCACGGCGGGGGGGGAGGATCGTGGGCGCGTGCGGGGGCGGCGCCGCCGAGGCGGGGAGCTTGGGCGGCGAGGCGCGGGCTAAGTGGCCGAGATGAGCAGGCTAATGGCGCGGCACAGGGCGGGAGGGCGGCGCGGGGGGCTCGGCGAGGGCGGGAGGGAGGTTAATAGAGAGAGGCCCGGCACATGATCCGGGTGAGGGATGACGATGGTTGTACATCGGAGTCCTTTGGG
Organism: Myxococcota bacterium; assembly: GCA_023150775.1. GTDB lineage: Bacteria > Myxococcota_A > UBA796 > UBA796 > CAJQPC01 > JADKFE01. Next base: position 4,342 of record JAKLKE010000403.1, on the reverse strand, counting down.
CCTCTCGGTGGTGGTGCATCGAGGGGCCCGCGTGCTTCAGGGTGTTGAGAATGACCGGGGCCGGGAGGGCGCCGGGTGCGGTGAGCCGCACAACGATAGTGTGGCGTATGCGGCGATCGGGCGCAAGAGGGGGAGGCGAAAAAAGTTGAGGGCGGGAGCGCGGGGGCGCAGAGCGGGGCCAGGCCGGAGAAGGACGACGAGAACGTCTCCTTCTTTACATCGCGATTCTATGCGCCTATGCTTCTGGCGCGTGATCCTAGGGGCAACACCGGTCACGCGTTCACCGCCCCACCAGGAGAGCTCCATGATCATCCGCACCCTCCCGAACGACTCCAGCGTGACCGTGACCGAGCTGCTCCTCTCCTACGCGGTGCGTCGGACGGGCGCTGAGCGCGACACGGCCACCCTACACAGTGAGGCCAAGGCGGCGCTGGTCACCTTACGCGCCGACAAGACCGCCGAGCGTGACGCGGCCGAGGGCCGCATGGCCGAGCGCGCGGTGCTCGGCTCCAAGTCGCACGATCTCTACGGGGCGCTCAGCGACCTGTCGCGCTGGTGTCTCGCCCACCTCAAGAACGATCGTTTGGACTCCCGATTTCTGCACGCCTTCCCCAAGCCCGTGAGCGAGGTGCTCAGCGGGGTGATCAACGATGAGAAGCTCAATTATTGTCGCGTCGCCATCGACAACGTGCGCGCTGAGGCGAGCTTCTCAAGCCTAGCGCCGTACATCGACGCGGCGCAGGCCATGCTCGACGAGGTGAAGGCGGCGCAGGCGGCGGTCGCCGCCGCCGAGGTCACCGAGGCCGCCGCTGAGGCCACCCTCAACCGCAGCCTGCACAACGCGCGCACCGTCTACAACGCCCTCTTCCCCAAGCTCACGGTGATTTACCCCAACCGGAAGGTCTTCGTGAACACCTTCTTCTTGGACCGCGCCAAAGATGCCTGAGCGGCCCGACCCCGTGGACACGCGCACGGGAGCGGGCCACGGGGCCGACGACGCCGCGCCCGCCGATGGGGACGCGCCTGGGACGCCCCTCAGACGCCGAGCCATCGGCCGGGGGAGCGCCTGGGATGCCCTTCAGACGCTTGACCCTCGGCTGGGGGAGCGCCTGAGACGCCCCTCAGACGCCGAACCACCGGCTGGGCGTGCGCCTGGGGCGCCCCTCAGACGCCTGATCATCGGCTGGGGGAGCGCCTGAGACGCCCCTCAGACGCCGAGCCATCGCCTGGAGGAGCGCCCGAGACGCCCCTCAGCCGGGGCGGGCGTGGCCCGGGGGCCGGGACGTCAGGCTCACTCATAGACCAACGCCGCGTCCAGGAGCCGGGCGACGAAGCGCCAGGCCTCGGGCGAGAGCTCAGGAAGCACCTCACCTTGATTCGTGTAGGCCTGGTCGCAGTCCGTGGCCCAGGAGCTCGCCGCCTCCAGGTACTGCCATGTCCTTGGGTTCTCGACCTCCGTCGTCTCGGCCTCGTGCGCGAGCTCACGGAGAAACTCGGCGAGGTCGGCGCGGCTCCGCACATCATCCGCTCTCATGTTGTCTGGCATCTCAATCCTCACTCACCCGGCCTAACGCGCACGAGGATGCACGCTCCGGCGTCGGGGGGCGGCATGTCTCAGGCGAGCGCTCGGGCGGTCTTGGGGTTGCTCGTGTTCACGCTCAGGGTGGGGATGTCGTCGATCCCGGGCCGCGTGGGGGCTGAGGGCTGACGATCGGACAGAGTGTACAGGACACCGACCCGCCACCGCGCCCAGAGCCCGCAACCCCACAACCAGCGCGTGGGTCGGCCCCGCGTGTGGGGGGAGCGGGTGTCTCTCGCGGGAGCTCTGGAGCGCTCCGAGAGCCCGTGACGGGCGAAGGAGCGCGGAAGGCAGTGAGCCAAAATTCGTGACGAATTTTGGTGAACGGTCCCGCGAGAGGCACCCCGAGTCCCACACGATCAGGGGCCCACCCAGGCGCGTTGAGATCGCCACGACGCTCACCGCCCCGACACACCACCGAGAGCCCAACCCCGATGACACCCCAAACAATGACCAACCCCGCTCAACACGACGCTGCGCGTCACCGCTCGCCCTGACGGGCGCAGATCTGGAGCCGTGAGACCTCATCCTCAAACGTGAGGCAGTCACCGCTCACCCCCACCTCAGCGGGAATGTCCTCCCGATAGATCAGCCAGCCAGGGTCGGCAGGAGGAGCGACCGAGGCCGGGACCACCGCGTGGAGTCTGTAAGTCTTGTACGAGCCCAGCCGATGCGCCAAGGCAAAGCCCAGCGACATCCACACCAAAGACAGCAGAGACAACGTCACGACGAGCCGGCGCGTAGACGTTGGCGGCGTCATGGGCTCACCTCGACCCGCGAACAGTGGAGCGACGCCCCGCCCAGCGCCACCCCGTCGCCCGCTGGCTCCATCTCGTAGACCGAAGAGACGCAGCAGTCGGCGTACAGCACCTCAATCCCCTCACACCGCACGCTGTACGTGAACCCAAAGGCGCCACCGTGGGGGTGCCGCCCGCTCCAGGGGTGCCGGTCAAGCTTGACGTGTGACACGCCCAACGACCCCGACTGATACGAACGGGGTCCGTCCGGGCTCGGCCAGGCAAACCCCACGCTCCGATCCAGCGCCCCCGTGACGCGGTCGTCGCTGTCCCCCAAGGCCACGGTCACGCCGTAAAGGTGCCAGCCGACCCACAACGAATAAAAGGCGACGAGCAGAGCCTTGCCGAGGTGCGCAGGCGTCGTTGGGGCCGCGCTCACCGCTCCCGCACCCGCTCCAAGGCCGCGCGCATCAGCTCCTCAGGGCTGCCGCCGTCCTCGGGGAAACAGACCACACCCAGACGCAGACGCAGGCTGTCTTCGCCTTGGGACTGGCCGGGGACGGCGTCGATCACGCGGCGGAGCACGCGGGTGGCGGCGTCGGCGGGGGTCGAGGCGAGGGTGGCCAAGAAGGTGGTGGGGCCGACGCGGCCCAGGAGGTCGTAGCCGCGCAGGCCGCCGCGCAGGGCTTGGGCCGTGGGCTCCAGGGCGGCGTCGAGGTCGGCGGCGGGGCCTTCGAGGCGAACGAGGGCCACAGACAAGGGGCGGCGCAGGCGGCGGGCCTCCTCCACCCGGGCGGCGAGCTGCTCGGCGCTGGCGCGGCGGTTGTAGAGGCCCGTGCGGGCGTCGCGGTCGGCGCGGCGGCGGGCGGCGCGGGAGCGGTCGATGCGGGCGCGCACCCGGGCGAGGAGCTCTTGGGTGTCGATGCCCTTGAGCAGCACGTCATCGGCCCCGGCCTCTAAGCCGGCGACGACGACGTCCCGGCCGCTCATGCCGGTCAACATCACCACGGGCAGCTCGTCCCAGGCGGGGTTCGTGCGCACGGCGCGGCAGAGGTCAAGGCCGTCTACCCGGGGCATCAGGGCGTCTAAGATGAGCAGGTCGGGGCGGGTCTCGGTCAAGGCGCCGAGCGCGCGCTCAGGGTCGTTGATGGCGGTGACGGCGACGCCGACCCGGCCCAGGAGCATCGTCATCACCCGGGTGAAGTTCGGGTCGTCGTCGATGAGCAAGACCCGGGGCGCCGCCTCGGGGCTGGGCACCCGGCGCAGGGCGGCGGAGAGCGTGTCGCCGGTGAGCGGGCGCGCGGCGGTGAGCACGGCGCCCACCTCGGCGGCGCGGTGGCGGCGCGCGGGGCTCCAGCCCTCGGCCAAGAAGCCGACGGGCAGGCCCGGGTGGGCGGCGCGGAGCTGCTCGGCGACGCTCACGCCCCCCTGCTCGTGGTGCAGGTCAAAACGGAGGAGGGCGAGGTCGAAGGGCTCGGCACGGGCCAAGGCGCTGGCCTCTTCAGCGGAGCGCACGCAGCGGATCGCGAAGAGGCGCTGGCGGGCGGCGGCGCGGGCGGCGGCGAAGGACTGGGGCTCGTCGTCGATGAGCAGCACCCGGGCGAGGTGCAGCTCGGGGTCGGCCACCTCGGCGCGCTCGCCAGGGTTCGCGGCGTGAACGCCGAGCAAGAGCGGGTCCAAGAGCGCCGGCAGCACCTCGTGCAGGTGCAGGTGCCCGCCCTCGACGGCCTCCAAGGCGCCGCGCAGCTCGGCGGCGGAGACGGCCACGCCGAGCAGGCCGATGTCCGTGGCGCCGCGCTCCACACGCCGGGCCAGCTCCATCGCGGCGAGCACCGCGTCGCCGCCGCGCTCCTCTTGGGAGGCCTCGGAGAGCGTCTGGCGCAGCTCCTCCACGCGGTCGGAGAGGCCGTCGTAGAGGCGCGACCGCATCTCGGGGCTGTCGCGGCGGAGGCGCTGGCGTTGGGCCTCCAAGGCGCCGAGCTCGGGCACGGGCTGGCCCGGGGCGAAGAGCGGCTTCTTTCGAGAG
>JAKLKE010000402.1 GCA_023150775.1 Myxococcota bacterium | reverse complement strand
CGATGAGCATAAACACTCCAGCAGATCAGGCGGCGCGGCGCCGACGAAGGGTGAGCAGACCGAGCAGGGCCAAGGCGGCGGAGCTCGGCGCGGCGGCGCCAGAGCATCCCCAAGGAAGCTCACCTTTGGGCTCCTCGTAGGCCTTGATCTCGGCGCAGGACTCCGTGGGCAGGCTCCAGGCGCCGCTGCCGTCCACCTGCACAAACTGCACACAGAGCTCGGAGATGGGGTCTGTCGAGCCCAACCAGCCGTTGAAATAGGCGTGATCGGCGTCGGGCACCGCCCCCGCCCAGATCGTCTCGTTGTCGGCGGGGTCTAAGGCGAGCAGCACAGAGAGGCCGTCTGGGTCTGCGGAGGCTTTGACCTCGGCGGTCCAGGTGACGGAGATCTCGGCGGCGCGGGGATCGTAGGTCTCCGCCGACATGCTCAACACCTCCGGGCGCCCCTCGCCGAGGCCCTGCACCGAGCCCTCCCCGGTCGTGAAGCTGATCTCGCTCAGCTCGCCCCAGCCGTCGCTGGGCAGGATTCGCACCACATAGTCCGCGTTGGGCGCGAGCTCGTCGCTCGGCGTCATCACGAGCAGGGTGTTGATGTTGACGAAGGGGATCTCGACGCTCTCCACCAAAAACTCAGCGCCAGACTCATCAAAACCATACAGACCCAGCTCGTAGAAGCTGGGGCCGCCGCAGTCTCCCTCCAGATCGATGACGATGCGGGCGTCTACGGGCACGTTGGTCGCGCCCAACGTCGGCAGGGTGCGGGCGACATAAGCGGCCTCGCAGGCGACGTCACCGGCGGGCTCGGCTTGGGCGGAGAGGGCGCTGAGGAGCAGGAGCATGTTGACCTCGTGGGCGGGTGGGAGGGCGATGAGGCTTGGCAAAGCAAGGGCCGTGCCAATGGACGTAGACCGCGCCAGGCCGCCGAATCAGGCGATGTCGCGACACCGCACGGGGCGGATCACGACATCGTTGTCGCGCTGGCGGCCGGGGCTCACCAGCCCGCCATCGTGCAGCGACCGGCCTCGCAGAGCACCTCCGTGGGCGCCATGCAGTCGTACATGCAGGTCTCCACATGGCGGGCCAAGAGGGCGTTGGCGGCGGACTCCTCGGCCTCGTTCACGAGGATGTAGCACCCGAAGGGGCACTCGCCGCCGATGTCGACGCAGTCGGCGGCCTCCTCGCAGTAGTTCATCTCATCGAGCTTGGACTCAATGCGGTCCTCCCGCAGACCGCAGGCGAGCAGGAGCGTGAAGAGCAGGATCATCGGGGACTCCAGGGCAGGTGGGCGACCGGCGCGGTCACGCGGATGTGTCAGAAGCAATTCTTGTGCCAGGGCTCAGCGCCGACGCCTGCGGAGCAGCGCCAGGGCCAAGGCGACGTTGAGCCAAGTGAGCCCCGCGCCCGCGGGGATCGCGGCGCAGTCGGGCCCGGCGCTCTTGGTGTCGCAGTCGTCATCGAGGCTGTCGCCGAGGCCGTCGCAGTCGTTGTCTACGCCGTCGCTGCAGCTCTCATCAGCCTCGGGGGAGGTCAAGGCGTCGAGGTCGTCGCAGTCACCCTCGGCGGCGGTGAGGCCGTCGCCGTCTTTGTCCTCGTCGATGGGTCCGGTGTCGGAGTCGCCGGGCTCGTCGCTGTCGCCGCTGGGCTCGCCGCTGTCGTCATCGCCGGTCGCCGCGCCGTCAACGCCGTCGCAGTCCTGATCAACGCCGTCGGCGTCGGCGTCGGTGGCGCCGGGGTACACCGCGTCGTCTTTGTCGTCGCAGTCGGCCTCGCCGCTCGCGCCCGATGCGTGGGCCCAGCCGTCGCCGTCTTGGTCGTAGTCGTCGCCCCCGGCGCAGTCGCCGTCGAGGCCGTCGTACCAGACCTCGCTCGCGCCGGGGTTCACGTCGGGGTCGGACTCGTCGCAGTCGCCGTCGCTGGGTTTGTAGCCGTCGCCGTCGGCGTCGGTGTTGTCGGCGTCGGGGCCGCCAAAGCTGCCCATGTCGGAGCGCCCGCCGTCCGGGTCAAGAATCGCCGGATCGCCGCTGTCGCGGCAGGGTGAGCTGGAGCTCAAGAAGAGCAGGTCGTTGTCTGGGTCGCCGTCGTCGGTGAAGCCCGTGTACTTGGGGTCGGCGGAGAGGTTGCCGCTCGTGCCGGTCAAGGAGGAGAGCCCGTCTCCCCAGTCGTCGCCGTTGTCGCTGCTGTCGCAAAATTGAATCACCGGGCTGTGACTTGTCGCACGAAAGCCGTCCTCGGTGTTGAACGCGGCGATGGTGTTGATCACCGTGACGGCGACGCCGTGCTGGAGATCAACCCCGTAGCGGTTCGCAACAGCGTCGTTGTTTTGTAGGACGACGTCACTCAAAGGCGCGCTGATGAGGAAGCCCGCGGCGCCATTGCCTACAGCAACATTGTTGTGTACGCTCATCGCCCCCGATGACGCCAAGCTCAGCCCGGCGCCGCCGTTGCCGCGAAGGCTCAGGGCCTCTAGCTCACCCAGCTTGGCGCTCTCGACGGAGAGGCCCGCGCCGCTGTTGTCGGTGAAGCTGGAGCCCTTCACGTAGACGTTGTTGCCGCCCAAGACCGAGGCGCCCTCGGGGCTGTTGCCGGTGAAGCTGTCTTTGGAGGAGGTGAAGGTCTTGGCGTCGTCGCTCGCGAGGCCGCCGCCGCGCACGCTCGCCACGTTTTTGGTGAAGCTGGCCTTGGAGAGCGTGACGTTGGCGCCTTTCTGGTCGACGGCGTGGTGGTAGAGCCCAGCGCCAGTCGTCGCCTCGTTCTGCACAAACGCCGTTCGTTTGAGGCTCACCGCGGCCTTGTAGACGTAGAGCCCGCCGCCATACGCCGCCTCGTTGCGGGTGAAGTCTCCGTCGGTGACCGTGACGGCGACACCGTCGGCGCAGACCCCGCCGCCGTTGCCCGTCGCCCGGTTGTCTTGAACGCTCACGGCGCTCATCGTGAGCGGGGCCTCGGTGTACAAGGCGCCGCCGTCGCCGGTGGTGACGTTGTCCGACCACAGCCCGCCGCTGGCGCTGACCGTCTCGCCGCTGGCCCCGGCGACGTAGATCCCCGCGCCGCTGCCGCCGGTGTGCCCGGAGACGTCGAGGCTCGTGAGGGTCAGGTCGCCGCCCAAAAAGTAGAGGCCTTGGCCCGAGCTCGACGTGCTGGTGCTGCGGTTGTCGGCCAAGACACCGCGCAGGGTGAGGTCAACACCCGTGCTGTACACCCCGCCGCCTGCGCCCCCGGCCTGGTTGTCGCGGAGCTCGGTCGTGGCGCCGGAGAAGCTGACGGTCTGTCTGCCGTCGCCCTCCAAGGAGAGCCCGCCGCCGCTGGAGCCGGCGCGGTTGCCCGTGATGACGCAGGCTTGGCAGCTCAGCGTGCTCTCGTCGAGCTGCATCCCGCCGCCGCGGGTCTTGGCGACGTTGTCGCTGAGCGTGAGCCGCGTCGCGGTGAGGGTCGTGGCGCCGACGGCCCGCACCCCGCCGCCGTGACCGTCGGAGGTGTTGCCGTCGAAGGTGACGTCGGTGAAGGTCACGACGGCGTCGTTGAGGTACGCCCCGCCGCCCTCGTTCGCCTCGTTGTTGGTGAAGCTGCAGTCGCTGAAGCTCGCCGTGGCGCTGTCTACAAACACCGCGCCGCCATAGGCGCTGTTCTGGATGCTGACGCCGGTGACGCTGCAGTCGCTCACCGTGAGCATGGCGCCGCCTGAAGCATTAAATCCCCCGCCGGGGGCCTCACCGGTCACGGACTTCACGATGATGTCCGAGGCGGTGAGCTTGCTGCCATCGACGCTCACCCCGTGGCTGCCGCCGGTCAGGGTGAAGCCGGTGAAGGTGACCGTCTCGCCCCCCGCCACCTCCAGGACATGATCGCCGCCGGTGCCATCGACGATCGTCTTCGTCGCGCCGCTCACCGAGGTGATCGTCAGCTTCTTGCCTTTGGTGTTCAGCGTCTCTTTGTAGGTGCCGGCCTTCACGGAGATGGTGTCGCCGGTGGTGGCGCTGTTGATCGCCGTCTGGATCTTGGTGGTGTCGCCGCCCCCTGCGGGGTCAACCGTCCAGGTGCGGGCGAAGGCGGCGCCGCTAAGCGCGAGGGCGAAGAGTGCAGGACCCATGGGCGTTCTCCAGAGCCTCAGTCTGCCACGGATGCGGCCTCCGCGCACGCGCCGCCGCGAGGGGCTATCCTCTCGGGCGGAGGTCCCTCGTGCGCCTGCTCCATCCCTTCGCCCTGCCCCTCGCCGCCCTCACCGCGCTCTGCGCCTGTGAGCTGCCGAACCCGCCCAGCGCCAACAACGGCGCCGGGAACAGCGCCGGCGCCAGCTCCAGCGCCGCGACCGCCAGCCAAGGGGGGGATCGCCGCCTCAGCGGGCAGCTCACCGTCGAGGTCTTGGACGTCGGCCAAGGCGACGCCATCCTGCTGACGACACCCAAAGGAAAACGGGCGCTCATCGACGGCAGCACGGGGAACAGCGGCGAGTCGCCGATGCCGCACCTACAAGCCCGAGGCGTCACAAACCTCGATCTGGTGATCGCCACCCACCCCCACGCCGACCACATCGGCGGCCTAGACGAGGTGGTGAAGACCCTCACCGTGAAGCTGTTCACCGACAGCGGCCTGCCCCACACCACCAAGAGCTACGAGACCTTGATGGCGCTGGTCGAGAGCCGCAACGTCACCTACCGCGCCGCCAAACGGGGTCAGTCGTTCTCGTTTGACGGCGGAAAGATCGAGGTGCTGCACCCCGGCCCGACGCCGCTCAGCGGCACACGGTCTGATCTCAACAGCAACTCCGTCGTCACCCGGGTGACCTGGGGCGGGGCCTGCATGTTGTTCACCGGAGACGCGGAGGAGCCCACGGAGGAGGCCTTGGTGGCGGGTGGGCTCGGGGCCTGTGACGCCCTCAAGGTGGCGCACCACGGCTCGGCGCACTCGTCCACCCCGGCGTTTTTGGCCGCCGTGCGCCCCCAGCTCGCCATGGTGAGCGTCGGCGAAGGCAACGACTACGGCCACCCCGACGCCGACACGCTCAGCCGCCTCCAGAAGGCCGGGGCCAAGGTGATGCGCACCGACACCCAAGGCACCCTCACATTGACCACAGACGGCGTGAACCTGACCTTGACCCCCGAGCGCGGCGGCTCCCCGGTGACCGTGCGCGCCCGAGGCGCCAGCACGACGGAGACGCCCCCCCAGAGCGGCGGCGTGCAGAGCGGCGGCGCACAGACCGGCAGCGCACAGACCGGCGGTTCACAGAGCGGCCTCATCAACCTCAACACCGCCAGCGCTGAGCAGCTCGCCGCGCTGCCGGGCTTGGGTGAGAAGACCGCCGCCGCCGTCGTGGCCTACCGCGCCGCCCACGGCAAGTTTAAGAGCGTGGCCGAGCTGGA
>JAKLKE010000401.1 GCA_023150775.1 Myxococcota bacterium | reverse complement strand
TTGCCGGCAGGACAATACCGCAGACAGGGTTCGAGAATACAGGTCCGGTTCTTCATGATCGGGTCTTTGGCCTTACAGGCTTCCGCCAACAGCTCGATGGTGATCTCGCCGGAGACGCCAGAGCGGCTGTCTTTCGCCGAGACGTGCACGATGCCGTTGCTGTCGATGGCGAACTTGACGTGAATGCGCGGCTCGCCGCGCTTGGCCGGAGGGATGCCCACGAGCTCAAAGTCGCCCAGCGAGACGTTGTCCCGGGCGTCGGGGCTCTCGCCTTGCAGCACATGAATCTTCACCGTGCGCTGGTTCTCGGCGACGGTAGAGACGAGCTGTGTTTTTTGCGTGGGGATGGTCGTGTTCTTGGGGATGAGCTTCGCGAAGCGCCGCCCCTCGACCTCGATGCCCAAGGAGAAGTTGGTGACGTCCAAGAGCGTGACGGCCTTGACGTCGCCCTCCAAGATGCCCGCCTGAATCGCCGCGCCTACGGCGACGACCTCGTCGGGGTTGAAGGACTTGTTCAGCGGGCGCTTAAAGAGCTCCTGCACCATGGCCTGCACCATGGGGATGCGGGAGGAGCCGCCGACGAGGATGACCTCGTCGATGTCCTCCGGGCTCATGCGGGAGTCTTCCATCGCCCGGCGGCACTCCTCGATGGTGCGCTCAAAGAGCGGCATCGCGAGGCTCTCGAAGGTGGCGCGGGTCAGCGTGCACTGGAGGTGCTTGGGGCCCGAGGCGTTCGCCAACAAGAAGGGGAGGTGGATGTCGGTGTCATAGGCCGCGGAGAGCTCGAGCTTGGCCCGCTCGGCGGCGTCACGGAGGCGCTGGAGCACGACCTTGTCATCGGACACGTCGATGCCGTGCTCTTTGTAGAACTCCTCCAGGAGCCAGTGCACGACCTTGTTGTCGATGTCGGCGCCGCCCAAGGCGTTGTTGCCCCGGGTGGCGCGCACCTCGGCTAGGTCCCGGTCAACCTCTAGCAAAGAGATGTCGAAGGTGCCGCCGCCGAAGTCATACACCGCGATCGTCGAGGAGCGTTTCCGATCATGAACGTAGGCCAGGGCCGCCGCCGTGGGCTCGTTGATGATGCGCAGGACGTTCAGCCCGGCGATGGTGCCCGCGTCTTTGGTGGCCTGGCGCTGGCGGTCGGTGAAGTAGGCCGGCACGGTGATCACGGCCTCAGTGACCTGCTCGCCCAAGAAGTCCTCGGCGGACTTTCTGAGCTTCTGCAGGATCATCGCCGAGATCTCTTGAGGCAGGTACAGCCGGTCGCCCACCTCGACGCCGCAGTCCCCGTTCCGCGTCTCGACGACCTTGTACTGCACGGACGAGCAGTCCGAGAGCGCGTCGCGATAGCGGCGGCCCATGAAGCGCTTGATCGAGTGGATCGTGGCTTCAGGGTTGATGAGGAGCTGTCGCTTCGCGATGTCCCCGACGAACCTTTCTCCGTTCTTGGAGATGCCAACCACCGAAGGGGTCACGCGGCCCCCCTCGGAGTTGATGATGACGACAGGCTCACGCCGATCCATGTAGGCGCAGACCGAGTTTGTCGTCCCGAGGTCGATTCCTATGACCTTGCCCATCGAGCGTTCCGACTCCAGGAGAGTCCGCTTGGGTTCAGGAGATCCCGGCGGTGCGCCGAGGCGCCATCGATACCGTAGATCCGCGTGAGTCCGCTGTCAACGAGGGGGGGGATGCCCAGAGTGGGAGTCGAACCCACACGCCCGTAATGAGCAAGGGATTTTAAGTCCCCTGTGTCTACCATTCCACCACCCGGGCATCCATAGAGCGCGTCCTGGTTGCGCCAGGGTGAGTGGACGCGCGCAGGACCTGCTGTTTATACCTTGCTGGTAGAACCCAAGGCAACCCGCGGAGCGCGGCACCAACAAAAGGAGCGTCCGTGAAGCACAACGAGACATGGGGGGCGCGGTCATCGGCGCGCGGCGCGATCGTCATGGCGCTCTTCGTCCTCGGCGGCTGCTTGGGTTGGCGCGACAAGGGCCCCAGCCCCGTCGACCTCGCCTTGGCGACGGGCGACGAACGATTCTCGCGGCGCGCTGAGGGGATCGACACCCTCAACGGCGCGATCGAGGCTTACTTAGACGCCCAAGCCTTAGAGCCCGAGCGACCGTCCGTGCTCGCCCGCCTCGCCCGGGCCTACAACGCGCGGGCGATCGGGTACGCCGTCGGCGACGAGCGCGCCCGGGACCACCTGCAGGCGCGGGAGTTCGCCTACCTCTGTATGCAGCTCAACTCGGGCTACACCGCCCGCTTGGACACGCGCGGCGGCCAGGTGAACCAGAAGGCGATGATGCAGCTCACGCCGCCGTATTGGCCCTGCGCTGAGGAGGGGCTCATCGCCGGCCTGCGCTGGGTCGAGCTGCGGGGCGTGGCCGGGGCGGTGGAGCTGGAGGAGCTCTCCGTCATCGCCTCGGGCCTGCAGCGCCGCCAAGACGAGCGCCTCGGCTGGACGGCGGCCTGGGGGGTGAGCATGGCGACCCTGCTGCGCCCGCCGCCGCTCTCCCGCGACCTGAGCGGCGCCGCCGAACGTTTAGACGCCGCCCAGGCCCTTGAGCCCGGCCTCTGGCTGCTGGAGCTTGATGAGGCCCGGCTCGTCACCGGGCCGCAGAAGGGCGATGACGCCGCCCGGGCGGCCCTCCAAGAGCTCGCCGGCCGCACCCCCCGGGCGAATGACCCCTGGGCCTTAGAGAACGCGGCGGCGGCCCGAATGGCGGCAGAGGCGCTCTTGAGCTTCACCTCGACCGAGGGCCCCGGACGGCGGCCCTGAGCGGCCTCGGCGGCGGCCCAAGGAACAAAAAAGGCCCCGAGAGGGGGCCTTGATTGAGGCGAAGGAGCCCAGACGTGCCTAACGGCCGCGACCGGGGCCACCACGACGGGCGGCGCGACGAGCGGCCTTCCGGCGACGCTTCTCCGCGAGGCGCTGCTTGAGGCGACGGCGCTCACCGGGCTTCAAGTAGACGCTGTTCTTCTTGATGTCCTTACGGATGCCTTCGCGCTCAACCTTGCGGCGGAAGCGGCGGAGGGCCTTCTCGAAGGGCTCGTTCTCGCGGACGGTGACCTGAATCAACGACGACTCCTGAACCGATGGAAATGACACGCTTTGCGTGTTGGGAATGGTTGAAGACCTGGGAGGTTAACACCACCTCCCGAGAAGCGCCACCGCGCAGCAGCTAGGAACAACGCGGGGATCCTTCACCTCGGGGGCGCGACGCTCAGAAGATGATGCCGACCGCCGCGCCGGTGTACAGCAGGTTGTGGAACCCGCCCTCAAGGCGGATGTTCGCCCGGTGGTTGATGTCAAACTTGATGGCGGCGTTGATGTCGATGACCGGGAGCACCTTGGGGATCGCGATCACGTCGTCTGGCTCATCAGGGCGCTGGGCGTAGATCTCGTAAGAGGGCACGCCGTCGTCCCCGTCCCACTTCTGCAGGTTGCCCGTCACAACAGCGACGCCTAAGCCCGCGCCGAACATGAACGAGAGCCACTGCGTCGCGTGAATCTCGTAGTAGTAGTCGGCGCCCAAGGTGAGCATGCTCAGGCGGTCGGGGACGACGTAGTCGCCGTCGAAGTAGTCCGGGGGATCCTCACGGTCGTCCCAGTAGCCGCCCTCCATGAGGTTCCCGACGTAGTCGAAGTAGAAGACGCCGTTCTGGGTGTCGTTCTTGACGACGTACTCCAAGCCGACGGACCAGGCGCGGGCTTGGGGGCGAGGCAGGTGGGTGCCGCCGTCGTCGGCCTCGTTGTAGTACCAGATGTCGAAGAGGGAGGCGGGCACGCCGAGGTAACGCCCGCGGACGTTGACCTCCATGAGGTAAGGCCGGGCCTTCACGGGCTGGGTGGTGGAGGGCGTCGGGGTGGGCGCGGTCTCCGTGGACTGGGCCAAGGCGTCGCCGGGGAGCGCGTCTCCGACCTCGACCTGGCTGGGCTCGGCGGCGGGCGTGTCCACGGCGGGCTCAGCGGCGCTGGCCATCGTCAATGAGGCGAGGAGGGTGAGCATAGGATACTCCGAGGCAGGGAGCCCCGATCTTCTCCGGGTTCTGAGAGCCTGTCAATCCTTATGCGCTCGGCGATGACCCAACTCCCGCTGATCTTGGCGCTTCTTTTGGCCGGTTGTGGCCTAAAGCTCGGTCGTCCGCCGGTCACCGCGGTGCGCGCTGGGGAGCTCGTGATCCTCACGCCGGAGCCTTGGCTCGCCGCGGCTGCCGCCGTGGTCTTGGCCGAGGTGAGCGCCGAGGCCGGGCCCGCGCTGCACGTCGAGCTTGGCGCCGTTGACGCCCGGGCGCTCACCGTCGGCGGGGGCGTGAGCGCGGTCACGGTGCGCGTGACCCTGACCTTGGACGTGGATCCCCCCCGTCGTTGGGAGGGGCGGGCCGAGGAGCCCTACGCCCTGGCCGCAGACGATCCCTTCACGACGGAGGCCGCCCGGGCCGCCGCCGCCGAGCGCGCGCTCCGCCGCCTGCTCACCGAGGGGATCTCCGCCCTGACCGCTCCCGAGTCGGCGCCGACACGTTAGAGCGATGGTTCGCACTCGTCCCGCGCGGTGACCCGATGGCCCAAGACCCTCTCGACCAGGCGCTCCAGGCGGGGCTCAAGCCGGTGTTTGTTGTGCTCGGCGACGAGGCCCTGCTCGTGAAGCAGGCCGAGGAGCGCCTCACCGCCAAGGCCATCGAGGGGGTGATGGCGGCGTTTAACCTCAGCGTCGCCCGGGCTGGCGAAGAGTCCGCCGCCGAGGCGCTCAGCGTCGCCCGCACCCTGCCGATGATGAGCGCGCGGCGTGTGGTGATCCTCCGCGACGTTCACGAGGCGTCCCCGGCGCTCATCGACGCCTTGCTTCGTTACCTGGAGAACCCCTCGCCGAGCACGGTGTTGGGCGTGTTCGGCACGGGCTTCGCCAAGGCGGGCGACGGCAAAGATCCCCTCAAGCGGGTCGAGGCGGCGCTCAAGAAGGACGGCGTCTTCGTGCGGTACCGGGCGAAAGACCAAGACCCCGTCGCCTTCGCCATAGAGACCGCGCGCAGCCTCGGCTGCTCTCTGGATCGCCGCGAGGCCACCTTGCTCGTGGAGCTCGTGGGCAAAGACCTCGGCCAACTCCGCCTGGAGATCGAGAAGGCCTGCATGTACCTGGGCGGGCAGGGGAGGCTCGATGAGGCGGTGCTCGGTGAGGTGTGCAGCCTGCTCGCTGAGGCCCAGATCTGGGATCTCACCGACGCCGTCGTCGCCAGAAACGCCGATCACGCCTTGGCCACCTGCTTACGCCTCATGGACGCGAAGAAGGGCGGCGAGTCTCACCGGCTCATGGCGATGATCGCCTGGCAGCTTCGCCAGCTCTTGAGCCTTCAGCACGCCATGCGCACCGGCGGCGGCGA
>JAKLKE010000400.1 GCA_023150775.1 Myxococcota bacterium | reverse complement strand
TCGTGCAGGGGCGTGAGCAGGGTGTACCAGTCGGCGAGCTCGGCGTAGAGCTTCATGGTGTCCTCCGGTGAGAGCGCGTGCGCCGCTATCGTAGCCCAAGAAGCGGGGGCTCAACCGCCGAGCGGCGGTCTGCGGGGGTGAGCGGCGCGTCGTGGGCGCGTCATCAAGCGTAGGATGAGCTGTGGGCCGCTCCATCACGCGAGGGCCCTCGGAGACGGAATGGCAGACTCACACGACGACCCTGGACTGCGGCTGGATCTCAAACAGATGGGCGTGAACCCCGCCCGACGCGAGGTGCTCGCGTGGTTAGGGGCCGTGGCGCTCTTGCCCCTCACGGGCTGCGCCGGGGACAAAGGAGACGAGAGCGGGGATGGCTGCTGCGACAGCGACAGCGGCGTAGACTCGGGCGCCGGCACCTGCGAGCCGCTCCCTGAAGAGACCGCGGGCCCGTACCCCGGCGACGGCACCAACGGCGCCAACGCCTTGTCCCTCGACGACATCGTGCGCAGCGACATCCGCACGAGCATCGGCGACAAGTCAGGCACGGCCCAAGGCGTCGAGCTCAAGGTTCGCCTGCGCGTCGTAGACTCCGCGAGCGGCTGCGCGCCCTTGGCGGGCTACGCGGTCTACCTCTGGCACGCCACAAAAGACGGCCTGTACTCGATGTACACCGACGCCGATCAAAACTACCTGCGCGGCGTGCAGGTGAGCGATGCCGACGGCTGGGTGACCTTCACGACGATCTTCCCCGGCTGCTACGACGGCCGCTGGCCCCACATGCACTTCGAGATCTTCAAGAGCCTCGACGACATCTCCAGCGCGTCAAACGCCGTGTCCACCTCGCAGCTCGCGCTGCCCGAGGGCGCGTGTGAGGAGGTCTACGCGGTCGCGGGGTATGAGACGAGCGTGAAGAACCTCCAGAACATCACCCTGGCGACGGACAACGTCTTCCGGGACGGGGCGGAGACCCAGATCGCGACGGTGACGGGCAGCGCGGAGGCGGGCATGGAGGCGACGCTGATCTTAGGCGTCGGTTGAGTCCGCCGACGAACGGGCGCGGCGCCGCGGGATAGTGTGGTGGTGTCCGACTCGGAGTCATCGTCATGCGCCGTAAGCTCGCGCTGCTCGTCCTCGGCCTCTTTGGGGCGCTGCTCATCACCTTAGGGCTCGGCTCGGCCGCGCTCTCCAAACCTTTGCCCCAAGGAGAGCCCACGGCGGAGGCCGACGCCTCGGCCCGGGCGCTCATCGCCGCCGTAGACGGTGAGGCCTGGGAGCGCACCGGCGCGGTCACCTGGACCTTCGCCGGGCGTCACACCCACCTCTGGGACCGCCAGCGGCGCCTGCACCAGCTCGTGAGCGACGGCGGCGACACCGTGGTGCGCTACAACCTCACGACGATGGTGGGCGTGGCCACGGTGAAGGGGGAGGCGGCCACGCCGGAGAAGACGGAGAAGCTCATCCGCGCGGCGTATGCGGCCTGGATCAACGACTCGTTCTGGCTCAACCCCGTGGTGAAGGCCTTCGACGAGGGCACGGTGCGTATCCGTGTGCCGCTGGACGAGGGCGGCCAAGGCGTGATGGTGCAGTACCGCGAGGGCGGGCTCACCCCCGGCGACAGCTACCTGTGGATCAGCGGCCCCGACGGTCGGCCCAAGGCCTGGCGGATGTGGGTGAGCATCATCCCCATCGGCGGCCTGGAGGCGAGCTGGGAGGGCTGGACGCAGCTCTCGACGGGGGCCTGGGTCTCGACCTCACACAAGATCGGCCCGATGACGCTCACGCTCACCGACGTGAAGGGCGCGGCGAGCGTCATCGAGCTTCTGGGGGAAGATCCCTTCGTGGGGCTGTGAGCCCCCCGGCGTGCTGGGCTCAGCCGGGCTGGGCTCAGTCGCGCAGGTAGGGCAGGCCCGTGGGCTTCACCACAAAGACCGAGCAGCCGGCGCGCTTGACGAGCTGCTCGGCGGTGGAGCCGAGGATCATGCCGCGGATGCCCTGGGGGCCGTGGGTGCCCATGACGACCAAGTCTACACCTTCGGCGTCGATGGTCTGGAGCGCCACGCCGACGGGGTCGCCGCCGCTGACGATGGTGCGCACGCGGCCGAGCTTGACGGGGGAGCCGGCCTCGGCGGCGCGGGTCACCTCCAGCTCAACGGCCTCCTTGAGCATCCCCTCTTGGGAGATGATGCTCGCCTCGGAGCCGTGGGACTCGGGCGAGTAGAGGATCTCCGACTCGATCTGCTTCTCAAGGCCGGAGTCGACGTGGAGGAAGATCAGCTCGGCGCCGTGGCGATCGGCGATCTGGACCGCCATCGAGATCGCCGCGCGGGCGACATCGGAGAAGTCTACGGGGACGAGGATTCGGCTGGCTTTGTACATGGGGGCCTCGGGACAGCGAGCAGGGTTGTTTGGGTCGCAGGCTATAACCCGGCGAGGGCCGGAGATGGCGCTTTGTCCACAACGCCGCGCTGACGTAGATCAGCGTGTTGCGGCGAGGCGCCGGGTGCGCCGGGCCGTGCGCTCCAAGAGCTGGCGGATGTTCTGGGCCTCCCAGCTCATCGCCTCACGAAAGCGCGGGTGGCGGCGCTCCAGGCGCATAAACTCGTCGCCGTGAATCTCTCGGCGGCCGCCGGCGCCGGCGCTCGGGGGCACGACGACGTGCAGGAGCTCGTGGTAAAGCACAAACTCCACGAACCACTCGGGCACGTCCGGGGCGTCTAAGCAGGGGTGAATGCGGATGACGACGGGGTTCCCGCCGCAAGAGCCCAGGCGCATCCCCCGGCGCGGCGGGACAGACGGCCAGCGGCCCCAGCCCACGGGCACGAGGTGCTCGCCGTTAAAGTAGGTGTCGCACAGTCGTTTGAGCATCACGCCGAGATCGTAGGTGTCGCCTTTGGGGTTCAGATCAACCGCGGCGCGCCTCGGGGCGTCGGGTGGGGCCTGCTTGAGCCGCGCGGAGAGGCGGCTCCACGCGGCGTCGTCTCGGCGTAGAATCACGGCGGCGACGTCGCCCCACTCCACGAGCAAGGAGTGGTGCACAGAGACGTCGAGGGTGCGGTCTTCGCGGGTGGTCCAGGTCAACACGCTGCGGCGGTTGTTGTTCACGATGAGCTTACAGCCGGCGAGATCGTGCCACTCGGCGAGGATGCAGCCGACGAGGTTGTTGGCGTGCTCCAGGCGGCTGGGGTCGCGCGGGGCGCCCTCACGGACGTGGAGGCTCATCCCGACGGGCCGCCTCGTGCTCGGGCCCGGGGTGTTCAACGCCGCCGCCGGGTCACGAGGGTGAGGCCAAACGCCGCCAGCGCCAGGGGCAGGGCCGGGTTCGTGCCGCCGCTCACGCGGCCGCCGCTCACGCAGCCGCCGCAGCCCCCGCCGCCTTTGTCTTCAGAGGGCAGGCCGCTGTCATCGCTGTCAGGGGCTGGGCCGTCGGATCCGTCACAGTCGGCGTCGAGGCCGTCGCCGTCTACGTCCTCGGCGCCGGGGCCAACAGACGGGTTCAGATCGTCACAGTCTTCGCCGTTCTCGCCGCCGGGGCTGCCGTCGCCGTCTTGGTCGTAGTCGTCGTCTCCGGCGCAGTTGGCGTCTACGCCATCATACCAGACCTCCGCCGCGCCGGGATACACCGCGGTGTTGTCGTCGTCGCAGTCGTCTCCGGCGGCGCCGCCGTCGTAGCCGTCGCCGTCGACGTCGGTGAGATCGGCGCCGTCACAGTCCTGATCTTGGCCGTCGTAAGGGATCTCCTCGGCGCCGGGGTGGACCTTGTCGTCGTCCTCATCGCAGTCCCACATGGCCGGGGAGTCGTCTAAGTCGGCGTCTCTCCAGGCCTCTGAGGAGGCGCCGGGGCCACCAAAGGCGCCGATGTCGGAGACGCTCGCGTCGGGGTCGAGGAGGCTCGGGTCTCCGGCGTCGATGAGGGGGCTCGCCGCGCTGGGCCAGTAGTTGTCGGCCTCACAGTCGCCCGTCCAAGACTGCAAGAGTGGATCGAGGGCGAGGTTTGTGCCGTCCATGGCGGCGGTGAGGTGGCCGTCGGCGTCGGCGTCGTTGCCGTAGAGGTTGTTGTAGGAGAGCGTCGCCGTGGGCTCGTCGAGGGCCTCTACGGCGGTGCCTTGACTGTGCCCCATGACAAGATTGTTCACGAAGATGAAGTCAGAGGTTAGGCTGCCGAGGGCCTGGGCGCCGTTGTCGCCGACGTTGCCCAAGAAGTGGTTGTTGATGACCTCGGCCACGTCGCCGCTCTCACGAAGCAGCAGGCCGCCGCCGAAGGCGTCGGAGACGTTGTTGGCGATGACGTTGTGGGTGACGCTGATGCCGTAGGCGCCGGAGAGGTAGATGAGCGCGCCGCCCGCGTCGCCGGTGGAGCCGCCGTCGGCGACGTTGCCGCAGATCGTGGCGCCGTCGAGGATGATCGAGCCGATCTCCCAGAGGATGAGGCCGCCGCCCGAGCCCGCCTCGTTGTTGAGGTAACGGCCGCCCCAGATGCCGACGCTGCCCGCGCTGAAGGCCGAGATTCCGCCGCCGTAGCTCGACGCGACGTTGTCCCGGAACTCGCCGCCGTAGACCTCTAGGGTGGCGTCGGCGTCGCCGGGCCGGAAGCGCACGGCGCCGCCGAAGGCCGCGAGGTTTCTGGAGAAGTCGCTCGACGCCAGGGTGGTGTCGCCGCTGTTCGTGATGTACAGCGCCCCGCCGGAGCTCGACTCGTTGCCGGTGAAGGTGGAGGCCTCGATGAGCCCGTCGATGCCGGAGATCCGCGCCGCGCCGCCATACCCGGCGGCCTTGTTGTCGGTGAAGGTGAGGCCCGTGGCGGTGTACTCGCCAGGGGCGTCGCCGAGGTGCATCCAGGCGCCGCCGTGGGCGTCGCCGGTGCTCGTGAGATCTCGGGCCTCGTTCTCGGTGAAGCTGCTGTCGGCGAGGGACACGTCGGCGTTGTAGGTGACCAAGGCGCCGCCGTAGCTGTCCCAGGACTCGTTCTGGGTGAAGCTGGAGTCGGTCACGTTCAGGACGCCGCCGAACATCGACACCGCGCCGCCGTAGCCGCCTTCGCAGGTGTTGCCCTCAAAGGTGACGTTGTTGAGGTCTACCAGGGCCTCTTCGCCGCGGATGGCCCCGCCGCGGGTGCTGCCGTCGCCTAAGGTGGCCGTGTTGTCGTAGAAGCTCGACCCGGCGATCGACAGCTCGCTGTCGTAGACAAACACCGCGCCGCCGCGCTCGGCGACGCCGTCGGAGAAGGTGCTCTCGGTGATGCTGGCGTCGCTCGTGTAGAGGTAGACGTGCGCGCCGTTGTACACGCCGACGTCGCCCCGGCCAAAGGTGACGCGGGTGATGGTGACGGGGTTCTCTACGGCGTAGAGGCCGCCGCCGTTCTGGGCGCCGCCGACGTCCTCGATGGTGAGAT
>JAKLKE010000003.1 GCA_023150775.1 Myxococcota bacterium | reverse complement strand
CGAGCGCGAGGCCCATGAGCGCGGCGGCGGCGGAGAGGCGCGTGGGGCTGGGCGCGGCGCCGCAGCTCGGGCAGGTGGCGGCGTCACCGAAGACGTGGGCGCCGCAGCGGGCGCAAGAGAGCAGGGGCATGGAGACCTCGGGGCTGGGAGCGGGTGTCAAGCGCCACTATAGCGCAGTCCGCGCCCGCTTCGCGCCGAGTCCATGACCCTCACCCTGATCCAGCGCAGGGTTGGGGGGCGCTCAGGTGTTGTCTTCGCCGTCGCAGTTGGAGTCGAGGCCGTCGTCGGTGGTCTCGACGGCGCCGGGGTTCACCGCCGCGTTGTTGTCGTCGCAGTCGCCCTCCCGCACGGCGTAGCCGTCACCGTCATCATCGACCCAGCCCGTGTCGGGCACGCCGTACATGTCGTTGATGACGCCGGAGTCGTCGCCGTCTTTGTCGCCGCAGGCCACAAGCGCGAGGCCCATGAGCGCGGCGGCGGCGGTGAGGCGCGTGGGGTTTGGCGCGGCGCCGCAGCTCGGGCAGGCCGTGGCGTCACCGAAGACGTGCGCGCCGCAGCGGGCGCAGGGGAGGA
Organism: Myxococcota bacterium; assembly: GCA_023150775.1. Lineage (GTDB taxonomy): Bacteria > Myxococcota_A > UBA796 > UBA796 > CAJQPC01 > JADKFE01. The sequence continues at coordinate 76,116 of JAKLKE010000003.1, read as the reverse complement.
GTGGCATGGAGGGGCCTCTTGGGGTGGGGGTGGGGACGACAGTGTAGCGTGGCGGGGCGCTGGAGCGTGAGCCAGCTTGGCGCGGTCGGCGATGTGGTAGAGTCCGCCGCTCCAAGACTTAGAGGTTCTTCATGGTGCAGCATCCCAACCCCATCGCGCTTCGGGCCATTCGTGAGATTCTGAGCGCGGCGCATGATCTGGCGTTTGAGTTTGACGGTCAGCGGGTGGAGGTGAGCGCTGAGAGAGAAGACGGCGTGTGGCCGAGGCCCCTCGACGGTCTGGATGAGGGGACGGATGGGCCTTGGCCTCCCGAGGTGAGGATTAAGGCGCGCTGGGAGAGAGGGTCGGCGGAGCTGAGGCTGCGGGCGTTCTGGTGGCAGACCGATGACTCCGTTCGACATCTGGTGGGCCTCAGCGTGCTGCCGTCCGTAGGCAAACCAGAGATCACCTGGATCACCTTCGGCAAGCCGGTGCGGGACGCCCTCGCCAAGGGTGGGGCCGAGGCCAAGGTGTTCGCCGACATCAGCTTCAAGCTCCATCCGAAGGTCGGTGAGACGCGAGAGGAGTGGGAGCATCGCAGGGATTCTTTGCGCTGGGCCGCGAAGGCGGCGGGTCTCGACATGCCGACCCCGGCTGAGACGCGGCTGTGTACGGTGCTCGTTCATTCTGGGGCACTACACGAGCCCGCGAAGGACGTGTTTGAGCGGCTGGTGAAGGTGGCGCTCGTGAAGCTGCCGATCTTGGCTCGGCATAGCACGGACGTTGTGATTGGGGCGCCGATGTATGACATTGATGCGGAGTTGGAGGAAGAAGATGAGTTTGAGATTCCATCTGTAGGCCAAAAAGGGAAGCTACAAGCGATAGCGCCGCTTCCTGGCGGAAATCAAAGCTACATGAAGACATTGCAAGAGATTCTGGAGTTTGTGAGGGACACATCCGCTGAGTTGAGCGAGGTCAATCGGCTGTTCATTGAGCATTACGACGCGAAGAGCAACAAAACTCGAACCAAATATATACGATTGATTCGTAGTTTTGGCTTTTTGGAGGAGGAGGGTGAGCGCCTTCGACTCACCCCCGATGGGATCGCTTGGCTAGAAAACCCGAGCGGGGTCAAGCTCTTCGCGATCATCGATTCGGTGGTGTTGGGGATGACGGAGCTATTGCAGCTCACAGCCGAGCTTGGGCCACTGTCGCCCGCCCGCGCGTTTGAGCTATTCCCCGAGCGAATCGGAATGAGCTGGGAGCAGTCAGTTCAAGTGGACGTTCGCCGCAACTGGCTCTTCTCTATGGGCCTGACCGAGCGGATAGGCGGAGCAGATCGCCTCACCGAGACCGGACGCGCTGTGCTCGCCTCTTGCAACACGCCGCAGCCGGAGCCCAACACAGCCCGATCGACCCCCATCAACCACAATCTTCGGCTCACCCTCACCCCCGCCCAGGTCCGGCCCTTGCTCGGCGACCTGCTCCTCCCCTCGACGCTGGTCGAACGTTGCTGCGCGGCGCTCACCGCGGGGCGGCACCTCCTGCTCGTCGGGCCTCCGGGCACGGGCAAGACGGAGCTGGCGACGGTTCTGGCGAACGTGGCCGAGCTTGAGGGCTTCTGTGAAGGATTACTCACCGCGACGGCCTCGGCGGACTGGACGACCTTCGACACCATCGGCGGCTACGCGCTGCAGAAGGACAACACTCTGCAGTTTCGCCCTGGGATTTACCCCCGCGCGCTCAAAGAGCGGAGGTGGCTGCTCATCGACGAGCTCAACCGCGCCGACGTCGACAAGGCCTTCGGGGAGCTGATGACCGTGCTCTCCGGCAAGCAGGTGACGACGACTTACCTGGAGGGCGACCAGGCGGTGAGCATCGGCCCCGACGCCCCCGGCGTCTACCGCCAGCCCGAGGCGTTTCGGCTGATCACCACGATGAACTCTTGGGACCGCACCTCTCTGTTTCGGCTCTCGGCGGCGCTGCAGCGGCGCTTCGCGGTGATTTATGTCGGGCCGCCCAATGAGGCGGACTTTGAGGCGCTCATTCGTCGGGCGGCGAGTCGGGGTGAGGGCTTGCCTAAACCGCTCGTAGACGCCATCGTTGTGCTCTTCGGCGCCCAGGGGCTTCGGCCTTATCGAGAGCTGGGCCCCGCCGTGGCGCTGCACATGATCGACTACATTCGTTGCCGCGAGGACGAGCCCAAGGGCGCCTGCGGCCTCGCCGAGGCGATCGAGCTGCAGCTCCTCTCCCAGCTTGAGGGGGTGCCACACAGACACAGCACAAACGTGACGCGGGCGATCCACTTTGCCCTGACGCAGGCGCGCTGTGATGCGAGCGCCCGGGCGGCGCTGACGGAGCGGCTGGCCGAGCTGTTCCCCTCCGACACGCTCGGCTGAGCCGTGACCGAATCGAAAAAAGACTGGGAGTTGGCCTTGGAGGACGAGCTCTGGGGTTGGCTCCTCCCCAACTCCGCGCGGCGTGTGCTCACCCCAGAGGCCGCCGCCTCGGCGCTCACGCGGCTCAGCGGTCGCCCGGATCACCTCGCCTTGCTTCGTCGGGCGAGCTTTCTGACCGGAGAGCGCGAGTCGTTGGAAAAGTTTGTGTTTGATCTTTTGCCCGCCTTCGCCCGAGCCTTGCCGAGCCAGACGCTCGTGGAGGAGCGCACCTGGGAGGGCGGGTTTCATGGGCGCCTGAACATCCCGGCGACGATGGCCCTGCACAACGCCGGCCAGCCCACACGCTTCGTCACCCGGGCGCGGCGGCGAGACTTCGCCTTAGACGAGAACCAGTTTGTGGTCGGTGTCTGTGTGGGGTTGCTCCAGATGCTGCGGCGTCTGAGCGCTGAGACCGAGTCGGGCGCAGACTGGCTCGACGGCGCGCAGGGCCTCGCGGACGCGCTGGAGCGGCTCTTGTTGACGACGGTCCTCAAGGAGATCCCCGAGGCCCCGATCGAGGCGCGCCATCGCCAGGCCGCGAAGGGGTCGCGTCACGGGGCGGCTCGGGCGGCTGTCCCGCTCTGGGACTCGCTGCAGGACGCGCTCGGATTTAGCGCGCCGGAGCGCCTCGCCGCGCTGCTCGCCAAGGGGGCGCTCTGGCCGATTCAGAAGGCGAAGCGGTTTGAGCTCGCCGTGCTCGCGCGGCTGGGGGCCCAGCTCGTGGCCTGGGCGGGCAAACGTCCCGGCTGGTCCGTCGAGCAGCGCATCATCAAGTCCGATCGTGACGCGGTGCTCAAGCTCTCTGGCCCCGAGGGGCAGACCTTGAGCCTGCTCTACGACCAAGGACAAGCGGAGCTGAGCTGGCGGGTGGAGGCGCTTCGTGCCTACCTCGGCGCGTCCTCACGGCCACGGCCCGACATCTCTGTGCTCATTGAGCGGCCCGGAAGGCCCAAGCGTGGGGTGCTCATTGAGGTGAAGCACAGCGACAACGCCGACTACATCAAGGCCGGCTTCGCCGAGGCCATTGTTTACCGCGAAGAGTACGGCGCGCTGTTCACGGACGAGCAGGCGTGGCCAAAGACGATCTTGGTCACCTCCCGCGCGCTCTTGGCCGATCCCCGCGCGAAGGATGAGGTCATCGCCGTAGACTGGCGCCGCTGGGTGCCGGAGAGCGTGCTGGAGGGCATCGTCTCCGGCTTGTGATCGGGCTCAGGTGTTGTCTTCGCCGTCGCAGTTGGAGTCGATGCCGTCATCAGGCGTCTCCGTGGCGCCGGGGTTCACCGCCGCGTCGCCGTCGTCACAGTCCTCGTCGTCGCCGTTGTAGCCGTCGCCGTCCTCGTCGATGAACACAGAGGACTCGGGCACGCCGTAGGCGGGCTGGATGTCTTTGTCGCCGCAGGCCACGAGGCCGAGGCCCATCGCCAAGGCCGCGGCGGTGGTGGTCAAGGCGCCGCTGCAGTCGCGGAGCTTGGCGCCGCAGCTCGGGCAGGCGCAGGAGCTGGTGAGCACATGAACGCCGCAGCGGGCGCAGGGGTGAAGGGACATGGGAGGCTCCGGGTCAGCGGTTGTTTTTTCCGTCGCAGTCGGAGTCTACCCCATCAAACCAGCGCTCTTTGGCGCCGGGGAAGATCTTGGGGTTGGTGTCGTCGCAGTCGCCTTGGGAGAGGAGCAGGCCGTCGCCGTCGCCGTCGAGCTCGGGCGGAGGCTTGACGACGAGCTCTTCAGGCGGGGTGACCTCGGGCGGGGGCTGCACGATCAGGCCGGGGCCGATGGGGTCCATGGGCGGCACCCCGTAGGCGGACTGAATCTGGTTGGCTTTGTCGGGCTCATCGGCGCCGACCAGAGTGAGGCCCATGAGCACCGCCGCCGCGCCGCGGGTGAGCTTGCTCGGCGTCGAGATGGCGCCGCAGTGGGGGCAGGCGCCAGGGCTGGCGTTCAACATCGCGGCGCAGGCGGCGCAGGGGTGGAGGATCATCGGCGTGGCCTCGGGTCAGCGGTTGTTCTTGCCGTCGCAGTCGGAGTCTACCCCGTCGAAGCGGCGCTCTGGGGCGCCGGGGAGGACGTCTGGGTCGGCGTCGTCACAGTCGCCAGCGCGTGGGGTCACGCCGTCGTGGTCGTCGTCGGCCTCGCTGTTGGGGTCGGCGGGGCGTGGATCTCGGAGGTGGATGCGTCGGCGGGTGCGGGTGGCGCTCACGCCGTAGATGGCCTCGGCGATGATCGGCGCGGGATCCTCCTCGGGCGGCGGGGGCTCGGCCTCGGGGCTTTGCCCCGGATCGTCGGCGCCGATGAGCGTGAGGCCCATGACGACGGCCGCCGCGCTGCGGCTGAGCTTGCCGCCGCGGATCGCCCCGCAGTGAGGGCAGGCCAGGGCGGCGCGCTGGACGTGCTGACCGCAGGCGGGGCAGGGGCGAAGGATCATCGGCTTGGCCTGGGCTTAGCGGTTGTTCTTGCCGTCGCAGTCGGAGTCCACGCCGTCAAACCAGCGCTCTTTGGCGCCGGGGAAGGTCGTCGGGTCGTCGTCGTCGCAGTCGCCGGCGTTGGCGGGGACGCCGTCGGCGTCGGCGTCTTCAGCGACGGGAGCGGGCGGCGGGCGAGGAAGAGGCGTAGCGGCGACGCCGTACAGCGGCTCATCAATGGCGGGCGGCGGCGGCTCGGGCGGAGGTGGTGGCTCGGGCGGCGGCGGCTCGGGCTCGGGCTCGGGCTCGGGCTGGAACACCACGCCATACTCGGGCTCGGGGCCCTGGCCGGGGTCATCGGCGCCGAGGAGCGTGAGGCCCATGACGACGGCGGCGGCGGTGCGGGTGAGCTTGCCGCTGAGCTGCCGCCCGCAGTGCGGGCAAGCCAGAGCGGCGCGCTGGAGGTGCTGACCGCAGGCGGGGCAGGGGTGGAGGAGCATCGGCTTGGCCTGGGCTTAGCGGTTGTTCTTGCCGTCACAGTCGGAGTCAACGCCGTCGAACCAGCGCTCTTTGGCGCCGGGGAAGACGGCGGGGTCGGTGTCGTCGCAGTCGCCCGCCTGGGACGTGATCCCGTCTTGGTCGGCGTCGGGCGCGGGCTCTTCGATCACCGGGACACCGTAGTCGTTCTCGGGCATGAGCATGGGGTCGGGGTCATCGGCGCCGAGGAGCGTGAGGCCCATGACGACGGCGGCTGCGGTGCGGGTGAGCTTGCCGCTGAGCGGCCGCCCGCAGTGGGGGCAGGCCAGGGCGGCGCGCTGGAGGTGCTGTCCGCAGGCGGGGCAGGGGTGCAGGAGCATCGGCGTGGCCTGGGCTTAGCGGTTGTTCTTGTCGTCGTCGGCGGGCTCGGCGTCGTTTGGGCCGGAGGCCTCGTGCGCGGGGTCGTCGGTGACGACCGGCCCAGGCGTTGGCAGGGGCGTGAGCACGACGCCGTACAGCGGCTCGACGCGGATCAGCTCTTGCGGCGGCGGCTCCGGTGGCGGCTCGGGCTCGGGCGGCGGCTCCGGGGGCGGCGGCGGCTCAGGTGGCGGTGGCGGCTCCGGCTCCGGCGGTGGCTTGGGCCGCTTGGGCCGCTTCTTCTCGGGCTCGGGCTCCGGCGCTGGCTCCGGCGCGGGCTGCTCCACCTTGCCGTAGAGGGGCTCGGGCCGGGCCCGGTCGGGGTCGTCGGCGCCCAAGAGCGTGAGGCCCATGACCACCGCCGCCGCGCTGCGGGCGAGCTTTCCGCCGAGGCTCCCCCCGCAGTGAGGGCAGGCCAAGGAGTTGAGCTGGACGTGCTGTCCGCAGGCGGCGCAGGGGCGGAGGGTCATGGGCGCTCCAAGGATCAGGTGTCGTCGCTGCCGTCGCAGTTGGAGTCGACGCCGTCTCCGGCCGTCTCCGTGGCGCCGGGGTTCACCGCCGCGTCGTCGTCGTTGCAGTCGCCGTCGCCGACGGTCACGCCGTCGCCGTCCGCGTCGGCGAGGTACGACGTGTCGGCCACGCCGTACTCGGGCGCGTAGCCGCTGTCGGAGGGATCCTTGTCGCCGCAGCCCACGAGCGCGAGGCCCATGAGCGCGGCGGCGGCGGTGTGACGGAGGCCGCAGTCGCGGAGCTTGGTGCCGCAGTGGGGGCAGGCGCAGGCGTTCTCAAAGACGTGGGTGCCACAGTGGGCGCAGTTCGTCATCGGCATGGTCGTCTCCTCAGGAAGGCTGGATGTGTCGCGGTGGACGACGGGATTGTAGATCCAAAACGTGCGGCCTGTGTGGCGATCGAGGCGGCCTGTGCTACCCTGTGGGAGATGTCGCCCAAAAACGCCAACACCCAGACTACGACTACCCTGCCTCTCGGCGGGCTCGTGGTCGTGTCGGCGCGTTAGCGACGTCATTCCCACCCAGCGCCTCGCCGACGAACGGCGAGGCCCTCTCGGTGTCGTCGCTCGTCGGTCCAACAGGAGACCGACATGAACAAGCTCCCCGAAGATCACCGCTCCATCGCCCGCCGCCTGGACCTGCTGCACTTCCAAGAGGAGGCCCCCGGCATGGTGTTCTGGCATCCCCCGGGCTTCACCCTGCTGCGTGTGCTGGAGGAGGCCTCCCGCGCCGCGTCAAACCAAGAGGGCTACGTCGAGGTGCGCACACCCCAGGTGCTCCGCGCGCCGATCTGGGAGCAGAGCGGCCACTGGGCGCACTTTCAGGAGGGCATGTTTCGCGTGGGGGATCCGGCGATCCCCGCCGCGCTCAAGCCCGTGAGCTGCCCAGCGCACATCGGGATCGTGAACCGACGATCCTTGTCGTGGCGCGAGCTGCCTTACCGTGTCGCCGAGCTCGGCCTTGTGCATCGAGACGAACAACAAGGCGCGCTCTCGGGGCTCTTGCGCCTGCGCCAGTTCACACAAGACGACGGCCACATCTTCTGTGAGCCCGCCCAGCTCGTCGAGGAGATCCGCCGGTTCTGCGCCTCGATCGGGCCGTTCTACGCGGCGTTCGGCTTCGATCGGGTAGAGGTCGGGCTCTCCACACGGCCCGAGGCGCGCCTCGGCGACGAGGCGGGCTGGGATCTCGCCGAGGCGGCCTTGGCCGAGGGCGCGGCGAAGGCGGGGCTCAAGCCGGCGATTCAGCCCGGCGAAGGTGCGTTTTATGGCCCCAAGCTAGAGTTTGTGCTCATCGACGGCGCCGGGCGGCGCTGGCAGTGCGGCACCATGCAGGTGGACCTGGTGATGCCCGAGCGGTTTGACGTGGAGTACGTCGGCCGGGACGGGCAGCGGCGGCGGCCGGTGATGCTGCACCGCGCCCGTTATGGCAGCCTGGAGCGGTTTATGGGCTTGCTCTTGGAGCATCACCAGGGGCGTCTGCCGGGCTGGTTGGCGCCGTCTCAGTGCTGGGTGTTGCCCATCGCTGAGGAGCACGAGGCCTGGGCGGAGCATGTCCGCGCGACCTTGGCCGCCGCCGGGCGTCGGGTGGCGCTGCGATCTTCAGAGGAGTCTCTGGGGCGCCGTGTCGCTGAGGCCCACCAGCAGGGCATCCCCGCGGTGTTGGTGATCGGCGGTCGTGAGGTCGCCGCGCGCTCCGTCGCCTGGCGCCAAGGGGCCGGAGGCAGCGCGCCGACCCCGCTTCAAGAGGCCGTCGAGCGCCTCAACGCCCTGTGCCGCTGCCCGTTGGAGCCTTGAGCGGTCGTGGTGCTATGCTGGGGCTCCACCTTGGAGAGCCCCAGCGTATGCCCCCCAGGAACCCCCGCCGCCAGGCCCTCACCGCCCTCAGCGCCTGGTTCGGCGTGAACATCGTGCTCGCCGCGCTCTTCGTCGGGCTGAACCTCGCGTACCGCGCCGGGGCCGACGCCGTGGAGTTTAAGGGTGGGGTCGCCAGCTTCGACCGAGAGTTTGACGGCGCGCTGTTCGGCATCGACGCCAAGCGGGCGTACCGGGTGAGCGGCTCCGGCGACGTGGCCGTGGTGAAGATCAAGCCCGGCACGCCGCCGTTTCGCCCGGTCTGCGGCACGACGACGCTGGACGGCAGCCTCATCAACCTCGCGATGTACCAACGCGGCGACTGGGTGTACAGCGGCTACCCCGAGTTTGACGGGGTGGACGCCTACAACGTGAGGACCGGCGAGGCGCTCTCCGTGAGCGCGCCGACCCCGGCGCCGGGCAGCACGACCGACCCGATGAACGTCCCCGAGTACCGCAGCCGGGGCCTCACCTTCACCGAGGCCAACAAGCTCACGCTGGAGCGCATCGTGCGTGGGCACCGGCAGCTCGCCTCCATCGAGGAGAGCTGCGAGGTGTTTAACGCGGCGTTTTTTGTGCTCTTCGCCGCCTCGGCCGTCGTCGGGCTGTGGCTGGCGGCGCGGGCGCTGCGGTCGAGCGCGGCGCCTACTGCTCCATCAGCTTGACGACGAGCTGGTAGCCGCTCTCGATCTCCGTGGCGTTCATCTTGCCCTTCTTGACGTACTGAACGGTGGCGGTCTTGTCCAAGATGATGACGACGGACTGCTCGTTGCAGTCGCCGAGGCCCCAAGCCGTCGCCAGCACGCGGTCGGGGTCGGTGAGGATCGTGGCGCCGTACTTCTCGATCTTCTTGCGCACGACGGAGCGGATGACCTCATCGGGGAGCCAGGTCTCCTTGAGGTTCGCCACGCCGACGCCGCGGTACTTCGCCTTGTCGAGGTTCGCGGCCTTGAGCTTGTCGGCGAAGGCGTCGTTCATGTCGGAGACGTCGGGGTCAGAGTAGAACACCGCGACGACCTTGGAGCCGATGTCGGGGATCTTCGCGGGCTGGTTGTTCGCGTCACGAAGCTCGGGGTTGGAGACCTTCTGGCCGACCGAGGCGGCGATGGCGTCCAGGCCGCCGACGAGCAGGCCGAAGAAGGAGACGGCGAGGAGGCCTTGGGCGAGAGCGCGACGGGTGAGCATGGGCAGAACTCCGGTTGAACGGGAACAGGCAGCTTAGCATACCCCAGACAGAGTGTGGGCATTCCCTGTGGGGTTTGGCACAGGTCGGGCGGAGGATCGCCGCTCACAAGTTCTTGTCTTGACGTCCCCTCTTTGTTCTGGTAACAGATAATGAAAGTCATTATCAATAACGGCACCTCCTCCTCCCCGTCGATGGGTGTCACCATCCCAAGCTGTGTGGTGTGGTCTTCTGGGCAGCTCGGGTCCGATTTATGGTGTGCTCAACCGGCGGGGAGGTGGAGGGCTCTTCAACACGACGGCGCGCGGCGGAGGTTAGGATTCGGGGGATGAGCACCCCGTCTCGACCGACCCCGTCCTGGCTCAACCTTCGCTGGCTCTTGTTGCCCCTCGCCGCGCTCCTGCTCGCTGGGGGCAAAGCGGCGGTGGACGCCCGGGGCTGGAAGCTCGGCACCCCGGCGGCGAACACCGCGGCGGTCTTCGCGCCGACAGAGGCCACGCCGATCGTCTTGCCCGCGCGCTTCAAGGCGATGATCACGCGGCCGACGTACTTCTTTTATTACTCGCCCACCTGTGGCCACTGCCAGGCGGCGATCCCCGAGGTGGTGGAGCTCCAAGCGCGCCTCAAAGATCGCCTGGACTTCGTCGCCGTGGCCTCGTCGATGTCGTCCGCCCAGCAGATCACGGCGTTCAATGACGTGTATGGCGTCACCTTCCCCACGGTGCACGACCATGACGGCGCCTTCGCCCAGGCCATCGCCGCGCGCTCGACGCCGACGGCGCTCGTCGTCGCCCCCGCTGAAGAGGGCGGTGAGGTGGCGCGGCTTCTGGGCTTTTACCCCTGGTTTCCCGGCGCCTCGGCCCTGTTGATCCTCAAGCTCTGGCCGGGCGAAGGCTTCAACTTGGCCTTCCCCAAAGACGTCTACCAAGGCGGCACGGCCTGCGCGATCTGCCACACTGAAGAGGCCCGCGCTTGGTCGGTGAGCCACCACGCCATCGCGTACCGCACGCTCTACACCCGGGACAAGGCGGATGACCCGGCCTGCGTGGGCTGTCACGTCACCGGGATGGGCCAGCCCTCGGGGTTTACCCTGGGGGACCACGCCTCAAAGCTCACGAACGTCACCTGCGAGGCCTGCCACGGCGCCGCAGGCCCCCACGACGGCGAGCGTGTCGACGCCCGCGCCACCTGCGAGGGCTGCCACGACGCTGATCACTCCATCGCGTTCACCGTCGAGAAGGGCCTGCCCCACATCGACCACTACGCGGCCTTGGGCCTCAGCGACCGCGAGCTCGACGAGCGCTGGAGGCTCTTGACCTCGGGCGAGGCGCCCAAGCCGCTTCTGGCCTTCCCCGATGGCGCCGCGCAAGGGGCCAAAGCCTGCGCAAGCTGCCACCCGGACGAGGTGAAGGCCTGGCAGGCCTCAGGGCACGGCGAGGCGCGCTCTCTGCTCAAAGGCAAAGAACAACGGGGCCCGGAGTGCCTCGCCTGCCACGCCACGCCGACAAGCTACAGCGCGGGTGTTCCGCCGGAGTCTTTCCTCAACGAGGGCGTGGGCTGCGAGACCTGCCACGGCCCCGGCGAGCAGCACGTCCAGGCGCCGAGCGCCAGCAACATCCTCGGCTTGGGCGAGACCTGCCCGGAGTGTGTCATCGAGTCGGTGTGCACGAGCTGCCACACGCCTCAACAAGACAAAGACTGGGCGCTCCAGTCCCACCTCAAGGCGATTGAGGGGCACCGCTGACGACTACGCTGGCGCCGTCGTTCTGGGCGCGGATCCACAGGTCGAGGGCCCCCCAGCGGGTGAGCAGCCAGCGGTAACGGGCGGCGGGGTCTGTGGGGATCTCGGCGGCGGGCACCCGCTCAAAGCGCACCTTCACCACCTTGTCGACGAGCTCTCCGCGGGCGAGGTCGGCGAGGGTTCGGGCGCCCTCCAGGCCGGTGTGGGCGCAGAAGACGACGTCTAAGCTGGGGTTGGCGTCTAAGATCCCGAGCACGCCGCCGGGCTTGGGCGCCAAGGTCACCTGCAGGGCGCGGGCGAGGGCCTGGATGTCTTCGGGCTGGCTCTGAAGCTCACCGAGGCGGGCGGCTTGGCGCGACGGTGAGAAGCGGGTGCCCTCGGGGTAGAGCACCAAGGTCTCGTCAGCGCCCAAACCTCTGGCCAAGGCGCGCACCCGGTCTACCTCTCCGGCGTCGCCCCGGCGCACAAACACGTTGGGCACACGCTGGCCGATGACGTCGATGCAAGGGTCCCACAGCAGCTCAGACTTGAGCACATAGCGTAATTTGAGCCCCAGTCCCGCCGAGAGCAGGGCGACGGGCAGGATGGTGTCGGCGGTGCTGGCGTGGCGCACGAGCAGGAGCGTCGGGCCGGGGCGGCAGGCGTCGAGGCCTTGCACGTCCCAGGTGAGGCCAAACAGCGCGCTCAGGGCGCCGCACAGGGCGGAGTTCCAGCGGCGCTGCAGGGTGTAGCTGGCCTCGACCAAGGCCTCCCCGGAGGTGGTGAGGGCGATCCAGCCCGCGCCGAGCAGGCCGAGCAGCTCACAGCCGAGGTAAGCCCCGAACATCAGCAGGGTTCGGGTGGCGGCGAGCTTGCGGGGGCGCACGAGCTCCAACAACAACGAGACGAGCAGGAGCGGCAGCGCGGCGGCGACGAGGGCCCAAGACGCCAGCAGCACCCCGGTGATGGAGATCGCCCGGCGCCGCCAACGATCGGGGTCGTCCGGCGTCGGGGCGAGGAGGGGCTCGGCCATACACGCTCCAGGTTTGAGCATTCAGTGTACAACAGGCGCCGCGGGCCCGGAGAGGATAGCCGTGCCTATGGCCTCTGACCCCGGCGCCCGCGCCAACCTCGTCGGACTGCTCACCAACGTCGGCTTGACCGCGCTCAAGCTCGTCGTGGGCGTCGGCGCGGGCAGCGACGCGCTCTTGGCCGACGCCTTCAACAGCGCCGGGGACATCCTCGCCACGGCCATCGGCGCCATCGGGTATCGCCTCGCCCAGAGCCCCGCCGATGAAGACCACCACTACGGCCACGGCAACGCCGAGTCCGTGGCGGGGCTGATCATCGGGGCGATGCTCTTCGGCACCGGGCTGTTCATCGCCCTCGACGGCGGGGTGGCGCTCTGGCGAGACGAGGCGAAGGTGCCCGCGATGTCCGCGGCTTGGGCGGCCTTGGGCACGGTGTTCGTGAAGGAGGCGCTCTACCGCTACACCCGCCGGGTGGGCGAGGCGCTGAACGCCCCGTCGTTGTTGGCCAGCGCCCGGGATCACCGCGGCGACGTCTTGGCGAGCAGCGCGGTGTTCTTGGGGGTGCTCGGCGCGCGGGCGGGGATGCCTTGGCTCGACCCGCTGGCGGCGGTGCTCATCGGCGTGACCATCATGGGCCTCGCCGTGAAGCCCCTGCGTGAGAACTTCGGCGTGCTCATGGACGAGTCTTCGCCGGAGCTGGCCCTGGCCATCGCCGCCGTGGCCCGCCGCGACCCCGACGTGCTCGGCGTAGACAAGGTCGGCGTTCACACCTTAGGCGCCTACCACATCATCGACCTGGAGATCTCCGTCGATGGGGCGCTGCGGCTCACCGACGCCCACACCATCGCCCACCGCGTCGCCGACCGGGTTCGAGACGAGGTGGAGCATGTGCGGGACGTCAAGGTTCACGTCAACCCGGCCGAGGCCCCCGCCGCCGAAGGGCGCTGAACACGAAGGTCAGCCAGGCGATGGGGACGAGCGGGGAGGCCGCGCAGGTGACCCCGCCGCAGTCGACGCCGCCGCTGCACGAGGGGCCGCTAGAGCCGCCGTCGCAGCCGTCGCCGGAGCTCGTGCCGCCGTCACACCCGCCGCCGCTCCCGCCGCTCCCGGAGTCGGTCGAGGACCCGCCGCTGCAGCCGCCTCCGCCCTCGTCAGCGCCCGCACCCCCGCCGCCGCCGTCGCCGCCGGGCGTCTGGGGGTCGTCACCGTCGAGGAGCCCGTCGTTGTCGTCGTCGTCATCGTCCAGGTCAAAGATCCCGTCGTTGTCGTCATCGTCGTCGTCGAGGTCGGGGATCCCGTCGAGGTCGTTGTCGGGGAGCTCAGGATCGCCGCCGCCGCAGCCCCCGGTGGAGACGCTGAGGCTCGCCGAGCCGCCGTCAAAGGTGACGTCGGGGAAGGGCCAGAGGTCGATGTATATGAGGTCGCGGGCCTCGGTGACCTTGCCCAGCCACAGCGCGTCGGGCAGCGCGACGGTGAGCGTGTCGGCGAGCGGATCCCCCGGCGCGACGGCGAGCCCTTCGGGGGTCTCTGGCAGCCGCCCGGTGAGCAGGGTGTGGCCCTCCAAGACGAGCACCCAGTCGTCTGCGTCCACGAGCAGATCTTGGGGGATCACGACGACGGAGGGGTTGAGCCCGATCGAGAACGGCGTGTTCCCCGCGAGGCCCTCCAGCGCCAAGGAGCCCGCCACGGGGTCATCCTCAAACCACAGGCTCAGGCCACACCAGCCCCCGGCGGGCAAGGTCAAGGGCACTGGCGCGTCGCTGAGCAGCTCCACGGGCCCCACAACCTCAAGCTGCACCGCGCCGCCAGAGCAGTCGTCGAGCCAGATCGCCGAGAGGGAAGCCGTGGCGGACGAGAGCGTGACCGAGGCGTCGTCGAGGGCCACGACGTGCAGGTCACCGGGCGCGGCGCAACCCCCGAGCGCCAAGGCCAGGAGGAGGGACGTTCTGGGCATCGGGGCACCTCGGAGAAGGGATGCGCCGAGTCTGCCACGATGAAGCGTCGTTTTGGCGGGGTGTCAGGGGGGAGTCATGGGAGGGCAGCGCTTAGGCGACCGCTGACCGCCAAGGACCGCCCGGAGGCCAGCGGTCCACCTGGGCGCCGGTCCAGATCGGTGAGAACAGCGCGTGGAGCGTGCTCACGAGCTGATGGAGCGGCGGGGTGTCCTCAACGCCGGCCTTACGAACGTAGGCGCTCCACTGCTGGGCCTTCGTGGGATCGGCCGTCATGGCGCCGCTGAGCCCGATCGGTGGGGCGGTAGGGCGGGGGATCCCCCTGCGGGTGAGGGTGTTGTCGACGGCGCGGAGCAGCTCGGCGTCGAGCTCAAACCGTTGGCTGAGCAGCCAGAGGTCGTAGTAGTCCTTCATCCGGCTGTTCTCAAGGCCAAGCGCCAGGATCGTGCTGAACTTCTCGGCCATGCTCGTCTCTTTGGGGTAGACCAAAAGCTCTGGCGCGGGGAGATCGAGCAGGCTGGGATAACGTTCACGGCGCGGCGCGGGGGTGATGACGTCCCCGAAGCCAACATCAACGTGCACACGCACCTGCTCCTTGCCAAATCGTGCGCTGAGATCGGCGGAGAGCCCAGGGTAGGCGCGGTTTCGGGTGGAGAGCGTCACCTTGATGCTCGTGAGGTCAAAGCTCACGCCGTCGTCGTCGACCGTGACGCTGAGCACCTCGCGCAGGAGCTTGGCGAACTCTTCGGGAGAGGGCTCGCCGCTGCCTAAGAGGTCGATGTCTTGGGTCGGGCGCCTCACGTCGCGCAGCCAGATCCCGAACATCATCGCGCCTTTGAGCACAAACTTGCCGCCGTAAGGGGAGAGGGCGAGGCGGTAGAGCAGGCGCTCATTGACGTATTGGTCGACGAGCAGATGGTAAGCCAGCCCCCCAGGCGCCCTGCTCCGCATCTTCAGCCGATCCCGCACACTCGCCACGACGTTCCGACTCACAGCAGCGCCTCCACATACGGTCGCATCTTGTTGTACGCGCGGCGTCGCCTGGCGATGGCCATGAGCGGCTGCACGCCGTTGGGGCCGCGGCTCAGGTAGTCTTTGAGGGCGTCGAGGGCGGGCTCAAGGCCCACCTGACGGAAAAAATGGAAGGTCTCGACGACGGCGCGGGCGGGGGAGAACACCTGCACGGGCACGCCGTCGATGCTGTGGTGCTCGACGTCTTGGGCCAGCTCGGCCTCGTCGAGCCAAGAGATGCGCAGGGTCTGGCTCGTGAGGCGCGGCGCCCAGCTCCCCCGGGGCAGGGCGATCCATGCTTGCCACGGGCGCTCAAGGCCGAGCTTGTGGAAGTGTAGGGCCGAGAGCAGGGTGATGACCGACTTTGGCGCCTTCGCGGAGACCACGGCGAGGCTGTTGTGCACGGAGATCTCGGCATCAGCGCCTTGGTAAAGCCCACGCTCGACACGGACGAGGGTGCCTCGGCGGGTGAGGCGGCTCGCCGTCGCCTGTGAGCCGGTGGACGCGCTGAGCAGACCGGCGCGAATGAGCCCGTCTTGGGGTCCGGGCCGCTGGCCCTGCGCACGTTTCATGGGTGAGATCCTCGCAGTCTTTGTGGAGATGTTGAGGTTTTCTATCACAGGTGGGACGAGGGGTGCAAGCAGCTCACCCAGAGACGTTTTGGCAGTTGCCTAACTCGGCGCCGAAGGATCGGGCCAGGGGTGAGTGAAAAGCTTTAACAATTGGAAAAACTTGATGGGTTTTCACTCGTAATCAGGCTAAAAAGGGGTGAAGACCTCTCATTCTCCAAGAACATTGAGAGGTTTTCACCCACCTCTCTTCCCACCCCACCCCGCTCAACCGCGTCAGCCCCGGCGCGCGGTCATCAACGCCATCAGCCCTAAGGCCCCGGCCAAGAAGAACAGCACGAGGCTCAGCGCGGGCAGGCCGAAGAGGCGCTGGTCGGTGTAGGGCAGGCCCAGGGCGGCGCAGAGGGCGGCGGTCACGGCGAAGGCGCCGAAGAGCTGGGCGCGGAGCCGCTGGTCGAGGCGCTGGGAGGTCTGGGGGTCTTCGCGGGTGACGACGTTGAGGCGCAGGCGCTGGTCGTCGATGTCGTCGAGGAGCTGGCTGAGGCTCGTCGGCAGGCGCCGGGCGAGGGTGCTCAGGGTGACGAGGTTGTAGAACAGCTCCTCTTGGGTGCGCTGGGACGAGAAACGTTCGGAGACGAGGCGCTGCACATAAGGCCTCGCCGCGCCGAGGGGGTCTACCTCGGGGATCAGCGACTTCGCCAAGCCTTCGGTGGTCAACAGCGCCTTGAAGAAGGTCGTGTAGGTCGGCGGCGCGCGCACGCGGTGTTTGAGGGCGCCTTCAGTGATGTCCAACAAGAAGCGCCCGATCTGCATCTCTTGGACGCTCACGCCCTCCCAGTTGCGCTCGACAACGAGGGTGGTGTCGCGCTCGAAGGCGTCGTAGTCCACCCGCTCGCTCTTGATGGCGATGTCGAAGAAGATGCGGGAGATGGTGCGATAGTCGCCGCGCTCTAAGGCGAAGAGCAGAGAGACGATGCTGTCTTTCATGTCCCGGGTGAGGCGTCCGACCATGCCGAAGTCGAGCAGGCCGATGACGTGGCCGGGCAAGATCAGCACGTTGCCCGGGTGCAGGTCGCCGTGGAAGAAGCCGTGGTCAAACAGCATCGTGTAGGCCACCTCCAGGTAGCGGCGGCCCACCTCGTCCATGTCGTAGCCGTGCTCACGCGCCTGGCGGATCTTCACGCCGTCGAGGTGCTCGATGCACAGCACCCGGGAGGTGGTCAAGGCGTCGAAGATCGTCGGGATCTTCACCCGGGGGTTCCCGGCGAAGTTGGTGGTGAAACGACGCATGTTGGTCGCCTCAGCCAAGAAGTCGAGCTCGGCGGTGATGCTGCGCTCAAACTCGCTGAGCACGCCCTGGGGGTCGAGGAGCTCGGCCTCGGGGAACTCGGCGCAGAGGCGGTTCACCAGGAGGTGCAGGATGCTGAGGTCGGCGCGGATCATCGCCGCGATGCCTGGGCGCTGCACCTTAAACACGACCTCGGCGCCGGACTGCAGCGCCGCCCGGTGCACCTGGGCGATGGACGCCGTGGCCAGGGGCGCCTCGTCAAAACGGCTCAGGCCCACGCGCCAGGCCGAGCCGAGCTCGGCGGCCAGCGTGCGCTGAATCTCGGGGAAGGGCAGGGGGCCCACGTCGTCCTGGAGCGACTGAAAGGCGGCGAGGTACGCCGCGGGCACCACGTCGGGCCGGGTGGAGAGCACCTGGCCGAGCTTGATGAAGGTGGGCCCTAAGTCTTTGAGGGCGGCGACGGCGCGCTCGGGGGTGCTCTCGGACTGGTCTCGGCTGGCGCGGTCGAGGCCGGGGAGGTCAAGGGTCTGCACCAGCCAGCCGAAGCCGTGGCGCATGAGGATGGTCGCGACCTCCCGCAGGCGGTTGATGTCGCGCACGGTGTGGGTGAGGCCGCCGACGGTGCGCACGACGGGACGGACGATTCTCACGAGGGGCTCCTGTCTCCGCCCTGGTCAGCGCCCGGAGAGGATCAGGCCCGCCGCCAGCGCGGCCAAGGCGAGCACCACGGCGAGGATGGGCCACAGCGGTCGCGCCGAGGCGGGGGGCGGCATCAGCGAGGAGAGATCGACGGTGTGCTCCTCGTCCTCGGGCTCGACGAGCTCGACGGTGAAGACGTGGGCGCCGATGGTCACCCGGTCGCCGGGGCTGATGGACTTGCTGGAGGTGACCCGGCGATCGTTCACGAAGACGCCGTTGCGGCTGCCGGTGTCTTGCACCCACAGCCCGTTCTCGCGCAGGGTGACCTCGGCGTGAAAACGGCTGGCCTCGGGATCGGTGATCTGCACGGTGTTTGTGGGGTCACGACCGATGCGCACACCCTCAGCGCCGATGAGGAATCGTTTGCCTTGGGGGCCGCCGGAGACGCAGAGGAGATGGGGGACGCTCATAGGGACGACGATCGCTCGTTTGATCCCTCGCCTATAACCACTCGCCAACACGCCGCCACACGCAGGCGTGACGCGGGCGTCAACCCCGGCTCCACAACAGCCAGAGCCCGGCGGAGAGGCCGAGCACTGAAGAGGCCAGCAGCACGGCGGCGACGATGAGCCAGAAGCGCAGATCGAGCTGCATCGGCGCCTCCTCTGGCGCGGGGGCGGGCGGCGCGGCGGGGGGCGGCCTGGCGGCGCGGCGCGGCTTCTTGGCGGCGGCCTCGGCGGGGCTCGGGGCCTCGTTCACCGTGGCGACCTTTCGGCCCGGGGGCGGAGGCGTCGGCTTGGGCGCCTCGGGCTTGGGCGCCTCGGCCTTTGGCGCCTCGGGTTTGGGTGGCGTGGGCTTGGGCGGCGTAGCCTTCGGCGCGGGCGTCGTCGTCGGCTTGGGGAGCGCGGCCTTGGCTTTGGCCTCCGCGGCGCGCATGGCCTCCGGCGGCAGCTCATCGGCGCCCTCAAACTGGATGCTCGCCGCCGTCGTCTCGCCCTCCTCCAGGTTGGTCTCTTCGTCGCCGCCCCGGAAGAGCTGGCTCATCGACATGCTGCGCAGGGCGAGGATCTCCCGAGGGGCCGGGGCGACGGTGGTGGGCTTGAGGTCGGGATCTTCGGGGTCGAAGGACTCGCGCTCCTCCAGCACCTTGGACTGCAGCGAGGGCTGGGCCTCCTCCGGCGCCGGGCCGTCAAAACGCATGAGCACGTCGCCGATCTGGACGTAGGTGCCATCCAGCAGCTCACACATCGGCATCGGGTGGCCGTTGATGAGCACGCCGTTGCTGCTCTCAAGGTCTTGAACCACGCAGCGGCGGCCTTGCACCAAGAAGGCGCAGTGGCGGCGGCTCACCCGGGTGCTGGGGACGCGGACGGCGCAGGACATCTCCCGCCCGGCGACCTGGCGGCCGGGCTGGAGCGCGAACACCAGGCCCTCACCGGGGCCCCGCACCACCGTCAGCTTCACCGCTTCGCCTCCAGGGTGTCGCGCAGCTCGCTCGCCGCGATGGGGTAGCCCGTGAACAGCTCAAAGGAGAGGGCGCCTTGGTGGACCAACATCCCCAAGCCGCTGGACGTGCGCAGACCTCGGGCCGCGCAGGCTGAGAGCCGTGGGGGGGCGCTCATCCAGTAGTTGATGTCACACCAGATGGCCGTCGATGGCAAGGGGGCGATCGGCAAGGACTCGACGAGGGCCTCGGTGCCGCCGCCGAGGCAGTTCACCACGAGCTCGGCGCCCTCTGCGTTCTCGCCAAACCAGCCGGGGTGAAGGGGGGCGCCTTGGAGCCTGCAGCCGGGGTGACGCTCGCCGAGCTGCGCGGCGGCGCGCTCCGCCCGGGCGACGTCTCGGTTGAGCAGGGTGACCGCTTGGGCCCCGGCGGCGGCCAAGGCCGAGGCCACGGCGCGGCCCGCGCCCCCGGCGCCGAGCACCACGCAGCGCCGGTCTTTGGCGTTGAACCCGTGCTCTTCGGCCAGGGCGCCGAGCAGTCCCTCGCCGTCGGTGTTGTAGCCCGTGAGCCAGCCATCGACGTTGATCACCACGTTCACCGCCCCGGCCTCTTGGGCGGCGATGGTGACGTGGTCGAGGTGGGGCAGCACCCGCTCCTTGAACGGCACGGTGAGGTTCACGCCGACCAGGTCGAGGGTGCGGATTGCGTCGGTCACCCCTTCAGCGCGGCGCGGGTCCACGTCGAAGGCGAGGTACACCGCGTCGAGGCCCAGCTTCCCGAAGAGCGCGTTGTGCATCGCGGGGGAGAGGCTGTGCCGCACCGGGTGACCGACGAGGCCGTAGATCCGGGTGCGGCCGCTGATCAAGGCGAAGGGAGCGCTCGGGCGGCGGCCACGTCGAGGTGAATCTGGGCGACCAAGGCCTCGACCCCGGCGAAGCGCTCCTCGCCGCGCAGCCGCTGGAGCAGGCGCATCGAGAGCGTCTGGCCGTAGAGATCCCCGCTGAAGTTGAGCAGGTGCGCCTCGACGGCGAAGCCGAGCTTGCCGAAGGTGGGCCGCACGCCGAGGTTCGCCACGCCCCGCAGCCCCCGCGCGCCGCCCACGACGTCTACATCGACGGCGTAGACCCCGGGCGCCGGCAGGAGCTCGGTGTCGGTCTGGAGGTTCGCCGTCGGGAAGCCGATGCCGCGACCCCGGGCGTCGCCGTGGACGACGACGCCCTCCAGCGCGTAGGGCCGCCCCAACAGCGCCGCCGCCCGGGTGACGTCGCCCGCGGCCACGGCCTCACGCACGGCGGAGGACGAGACGACGCGGTCCTCGCCGGGCATCAAGAACGGGCGCACGGCCTCGATGGAGAGCTCGGGCATCCAGGCCGCCAAGGCGTCGGCGTCTCCTTGGCGACCGCGCCCAAAGCGGAAGTCGTAGCCGACGACCATCGCTGAGGGGCGCAGCCGCGCGCCGAGGATCTCCCGGGCGAACCACTCCGCCGGTCGCGAAGAGAGCTCGATGGTGAAGTCTTCCACCACGACCAGATCCACCCCTTGGCCGTGGAGCAGCTCAATCTTCTGGCGAAGGCTCGTCATGCGCGGCGGGCAACGATCGGGCTGCAGCACGCGCCGTGGCGGCGGCTCGAAGGTGTAGACACAAGACGGGACGCCCAAGGCCCTCGCCCGCTCCGTCAGCCGCGCCAGGAGCGCTTGATGCCCGCGGTGCACCCCATCGAAGTTGCCGATGGTGAGCGCCGGGTGGGCGTCTTGTGGGAAACTCAGGGATCCCTGGTAGGTCCGTGCGGGCATGGCGCGGAAGCTATCCCAGCCGGACAGCCCGGGCACGTCGTCCACCGCTCTGGAGCCATCGGGATGATCTTCTCCACGACCTTCACCACGCTCACCGCGCTGATCTTCTTGACCGGCTGCGGCGGCGGTGGCCCAAGCGCCCCCGAGGCCCTGGTGCTCGGCCTGCCCTTCGACCCCGGCAGCCTCAACCCCGTGGCCTTGCCCTACGCGCTCTCTCAGCAGCTCGTCGAACAGACCCAGCTCCCCCTCGCGCGGCGCCACGCCGGGCCCGACGGCCTCACCTTCACCCCGGGCCTCGCCACGGCCTGGACCTGGAGCGAAGACCGGCTCCAGTTGACCTTCACCCTGAACCCCGCCGCCCGCTGGGACGACGGCAGCCCGGTGACCTCCGCCGACGTGGCCTTCACCTACACGCTCATCGACGACCCCGCCGTGGCGTCGAACTGGCTCGCCGACGGCAAGCTCATCCGGTCGGTGCTCACGCCCGACGCCACGACGGTCACCTTCGTCTTTGAGGAGCCCGCCGCCGAGCTGCTCCTGATGAGCGCGGCGAGCCACAACATCCTCCAGGCCAGCCGCCTCAAAGACGCCGATCGGGCGAGCCTGCGCGGCCACGCCTACAGCCGGGCGCCGTCGTCGAGCGGCCCCTACCGCGTCGCCACCTGGGCCCCCGACGATCACCTCGTCCTGGAGCCCAACCCCCACAGCCTCACGCCGCCGAAGATTCAGCGGGTGATCGCCCGGGTGGTCCCCGAGTACAGCACCCGCATCTTGGAGCTTGAGCGGGGTGCGTTGGACCTGCTCATGGACGTCGAGCTGAACGACGTGGCCCGGCTCGCCGCCGAGCGCCCCGACCTTCGGCTGATCCGCACCCCCGACGCCTCGGTGAGCTACATCGGCTGGAACCTCGATGACCCCCGCCTCACCGAGCCCAAGCTGCGCGAGGCCCTGGACCTCAGCATTCACCGCGAGGCCCTCATCCGCGAGATGTACACCGTGGCGGATGAGCCCTACGCCCGGATCGCCACGGGCAGCGTGGCCCCGAGCCTCGGCCCCTGGCACAACGCGGCGCTCGCGCCCACCCCCCACGACCCCAGCCGCGCCCGGACGCTCCTCGCCGAGCTGGGCTACGCCGACACCAACGGCGACGGCGTGCTCGACCGCGACGGCGCGCCTCTGCGGATCGAGCTGCTCCTCCAGAGCGGCATCCCCGAGAGCCAGCGCCTCGGCGTGCGGGTGCAGGGGATGCTCAAAGAGATCGGCGTGGCCTTGGAGCTCGTGGCCGTCGAGCCCAACCGCTTCTCGGCCACGGCGCGGGAGGGTGAGTTTGAGGCGATCCTCTGGGGCTTCGGCAACAACCCCAAGGTCGATCTCGCGGTGCAGTGGCGCAGCGACGGCGCCTACAACTGGATGTCGTACAGCGACCCCGAGACTGACCGCCTCATCGACGCCGCCCGCCGGGCGACGGACCCCGCCGAGGCCCAGGCCCTCACCCGCGAGATCCAGGCCCGGGTGCACGCCGCCCGCCCGGCGTCGTTCTTGGTGTGGTCCGACCAGGTGAGCGCCGTGGGCCCCCGGGTGGTCGGCGCCCAGATGAGCGTGCTCAGCGCCTTGGAGTCCTTAGAGACCTGGACCTTGGCGACTAAATGACCGATGGTCAGTTATGGCTCGCTCACCGCAGAACCGCCCGCAGCCCATAGAGGCCGTGCAGCAGCGCCAGCCCGAGCAGCAGCGCCAATCCCGCGCCGACCAGGCCGAGCGCGCTGAGGCTCGCCACGAAGCCCGCCGCCGCGAGGATCGCCCACCCCCAGATCGCCCCGCGCTGCCCGTCCGCCGCCCCGCCGAGCAGCAGCGTCCCCACGATGATGAACGCCATCAGCGCCCCCCGGGGCCAGGCCAGCGCCGCCGGGAGCATGATGACCTGGCAGAGCAGGACGAAGTGCAGCACGCTGCCCGCCATCAGCCAGCCCTCGCCCGCCTGCGCTGGCTGCGCGGGGGCGCGCGGCGCCCACCCCAAGCGGTCGGTCAGCGGCGCGAGGTTGAGCCACAGCGGGTTCTCGGTGCGCGGCGGCGTGTCGAGGCCGATGTCCACCGGCAGCGAGGGCCGCTCCGCGGCGAAGGTGCCGAGCAGCCGATCCCAGATCACCAGCGAGCTGCCGAAGTTCCGATCCCGGTAGGCCGGGTGCTTGGCGTGGTGCAGCCGGTGGTGCCGGGGGGTCACGATGAGCGCGTCCAGGGGGCTCGGCTCGATGAACAGGCCGTTGTGGTTGTAGAGCTGAATGGTGTAGTGCAGCGCCCCCACCGTCAGGTACACCTCCACCGGCACCCCGATCAGCGCCAGCGCCAAGAAGAACGGCGTCGGCGTCAGCACCTGCAGCCAGGCGTTCCGCACGGCCAGGGAGATGTTGAACGCCTCGCCCTGGTGGTGGACCGCGTGCACCTCCCACAAGAGCGGGAAGTGGTGGTGCGCCCGGTGTGAGGTGTAGAACGCGAGGTCCCACAGCAAGAAGCTGATCGGCAGCACGACGACCATCGGCAGCTCCGCCAAGAGCCCCAGCGAGGCGTGGCTGTACACCCAGGCGTAGATCAGGATCCGCGCCCCGTGCAGCAGCCAGAGCACCGCCTGGCCGCTGTTCATGTTGACCGCCACCTCACGCCACCTCATCGGCTGCCCCTTCCAGCGCCCCAAGAGAAACACCTCCAGGATCACCACCGCGTACAACCCCATCAGCGAGAGGCCATAAAACTGAGCCGAAGGCACGCCGCACCTCACCTCAAAAAGATCAGCAGCGCTCGTCAGTAGACCAGGATCATCCCGCCATAGGTCACGCCCGCGGCCGTCCCCATCATCGCCGCCCGCTGCCCCCGCTGCAGCACCCCCGTCTCCACCGCCTTCATCAGCGTCAGGGGGATCGACGCCCCCACGCAGTTGCCGTACTCCGCCAGCGTCCGCACCACCCGCTCCGGCGGCAGCCCGATGGAGTCCACGAGCTGGAAGCCCGCCCGGCTGGCTTGGTGCAGGATGTACGCCGCCCCGTCGTCCTCCCCGCGCGCCAGCTCCGGGTAAAAGGCCGCGAGGAAGGGCGGGATGTGCTGGAGCGCCCGCCGCAAGAGCCCCCGCCCCGACATGCGGAAGTAGCTGGCGTCCGCCGGGGTCGCCGGATCGTGCGCGGGCAGGTTGGTCCCCGAGCCCGGCACGCCCGTCAGCTCCGCGTCGTCGCCGTAGCTCTCAAAGCGGCAGCGCACCACCCCCGACGGCACCCCGGCCTCGGGCCGCCGCAGCACCGCCGCCGCCGCTCCGTCCCCGAACAGCGGACCCGACTCCGGGTCCTTCAGGTTCAGCCCCGCCGAGGCCAGCTCCGAGGTCACCAGCAGGATGCGCCGGTACCGCCCGGTCGTGAGGTGGCTGGCGGCGATGTCCAGCCCCGTCAAGAAGCTCAGGCAGCTCGTGTGTACGCTAAAGCAGGAGATCCCGCTCCGCCCCACGCCGAGCGCCTGCTGGATGAACACCGCCTGATCGGGGATGAACTGGTGGGAGGTGCCCGACGCGCTGATGATCAGATCCACGTCCGCCATCGTGCAGCCCGCTTGTTCTAGCGCCGCCCGCGCCGCCCGCGCCCCCATCTCCGGCGCCGTCTCGCCCGCCGCCCGATCGGCGAAGTGCCGCGTGCGCACCCCGTTGCGCCGCTCAATCTGGTGGTAATCCATCCCCGCCATCTCCGAGAGGGCGGCGTTGTCGATGCATCGGGCGGGCATGTAGCGGCCCATTCCTTCGATAAACAAAGGGCGAAAGCAGTCTTCTTGCGTCACGAATCCTCCGGGAACGTCTAGGGCCGGGCTACAGCATAAACACGGCGGCTCCGTACCCCCGCCACGCCTTGCGCGGAAGTGGGCGCCTTATGGGGTCGGTCAGCACTTCGCCGGAATTGGGTCAAAGCTCGCCCAGCCTCGCGGCGTGGCCGCCCTCACCGCAAATACGCGCGTAAGCCCAAGATGAGCACCAGCGCCGAGAACACCGCGCAGAGCCCACCCCAGATCCAGTACGGCAGCCACAGCGCCTCGGCGATGCGCGCGACGTCGGACGGCATCACCCCAGCGCCGGTGTGGGCGACGGGAGTGAAGAGGTAGTCGGCCCGGGAGAAGACCGAGAGGCCGAGCTGGGTGGCCAAGAACACGAGCATGTGCTGGTTGGCCCGGGCCGAGGCGCGCAGGGCGAAGACCAAGCTCAGCACGGCGACCACGCCGACGAAGGCGAAGCCGAAGACGTTCCGCACCACCCACACGTCAGCGATGAGCAGGCTCAGCCCGCCGATGGCCATGGCGGCTTTGGCCGTCTGGGAGCGGCGGCCCATGAAGAAGCCGAAGGCGGCGACGATGGACGGCCCGACGAGGCCCCCGGCGCTCACCAAGGCCGTGTTGATCGCGCCCTCAGGCCAGCTTGAGGTCGCCACGCCGGAGCCGTTGGCGAAGATCTCGAACTGGTGGAAGGTGCCGCCGACCAAGATCGCCGTCACCCCGTGGCCGAGCTCATGGGCCAAGGTCGAGAGCAACAACAGCGGCCAGATGGCGATGGAGCCGCCGGGGATCGCGTAGAGCAGGGCGGTGACGGCGAGGCTGCCCAAGAGGATCCAGCGGGCGCGGCCCGAGACGGACAAGGTCTGGCTGGGTTGGGGGGCGACACGCTCCGCGGTAGGCATCGACGTTCACTCCTGGCAGGCCAGGGCCTCAAGGTAGCTCACCTCGATGGGCTCGCCGACGGTGAGGCCCTCGGTCTCGCCGTTCACCCGCAGGGCGCGGGTGCTTGGGTCGTAGGTCCAGGCCGAGAGCGCGCGGCCCTCGGCGCGCACGGACAAGGTGGCCTCGACGGGCTCTTGCTCTAGGATGTGGGTCATCACGCCGCTCCCGGCGGCGGCGGAGACCCCGGCGACCTGGGCCCACAAGGTCTCCCAGGGGGTGCCCGCGCAGACGTCCAGGGCCTCGCCCCCGGTGAGCGTCGCGGCCTCGACGGCTTTTCCGCCGCCGACGCAGCCGCCGGCGTCTTGGCCGGTGATCGCCGAGATCACCAGGTCCACCTCGTCGGGCAGGCGGGCCTGGAGCGCGCTGACGTAGCTGGCGGTGGAGTCGGGGGAGCTCTCGGCGCCCCGGGTCAACAAGACGACGTGGAGCTGGGCGCCGTCGCGCACGAAGCCCTCCAGGCAGTCCCCGGCGTCGGTGCGCTCCAGGGTGGCCACGGCCAGAGACAAGAGCGCCCGGGTGCCTTGGGTCTGGGGCAGGAGGCCATACGCGAGCAGGGGCGCGATGGCTTCAGGGCTGTAGTCCCGCACCTGATCGGCGCGCAGGTAGGGATCGACGGTGGCCGAGCAGCTCGACACGCCGTTCACCACGGCGACCTGCCAGTCTACGCCGCCGTCGTCCAGAGCCGAGAAGAGGGCGCTGGCGGCGGACTGCGCGGCGTAGAGGGTCGCCCACGCCGCTGCCGGGCACGCCGAGGCCGGTGAGGGTGAGCGCCGAGACCGGGGCGGCGGGGTCGTTGGTGAAGACCTTCACCGTGGCCGACTGCTGCCCGGCGCCGGTCGGGGCGAACCGAACGGGCAGCTCCATGAGATCGCCCGGGTTGAGGCTGCCCGTGGGCACGTCGATGAGGGTGAAGTCGCCGGAGCCCGCGCGCTCGGCGCCGTAGACCTCCAAGGTCTCCGAGCCCTCGTTGGAGAGCCGCAGGGTGGACTCCACGGCGCAGCCGACGTAGGGCGCGCCGAGCTGGGCGTCGGTGATCCGCAGAGACGCGATGGGGGCCGTGGCCGCGCCGATCAGCTCCACCGGCGCCACGGCCAAGGGCGGGATCACCGTGCCCAACCAGCGGCCCTCGGTGTTCGGCCGAAACCACAGGTCGATGGGCAGGCTCGCCCGGGGCTCCAGGCGCAAGACCGCCGGGGCGTCGACAAAAAACACGTCCTCGTCGATGCCCCAGACGTGGGTGAGGCCCTCGACGAGCAGCTCCTCGTCGGTCTGGTTGGTCAGCGTGATCGTGCGTTGGGCCTCGGGGGTGTCGAGCACGACCAGCTCACCGAAGTCGAGGGTCGATGGGCTCACCGTCAGGGCGTCGTCGGGCAGCTCCGGCGGGCGCGGATCGGGCCTCGCCGGGCCCAGAGGCGTGCAGGCGCTGAGGCTGAAGAGGGCGAAGAGGAGGCTCACCCCTTCACGATACCGCGTCGAGGGCGGAGCCGCTCAGCGGCCACCAAAGGACAGGCCCAAGGCCAAGCCCTGCTCGACGACGTAGCTCGGCGATTCGGCCACGGTGAACGGCAATCCGCGCACCTCGTAGCGCAGGACGAGTTGGCCCGTGCCGCCTTGGCCCTGACCGGGCGCGTCGAGGCGTAGGGTGGCGCGGGCGCCGGGGATCACCGTGGGGGCGCTCTGCAGCTCGGCGCCGGTGTAGCCGGTGAAGCTGCGCCACAGGAGGCCCGCGTCGAGGCTCGGGCCCAATGAGAGCGGCACCCAGCGCAGCTCAAAGGCCGCCACGCCGCCGAGGCTCAGCTCACCGCCGAGCACCGAGGTGGGGTCGCTGAGGTTCTCGACGGGCAAGGTGGCCGCCCCGGCGGCGGCGCGCAGGTGCAGCTCGGGGCGAAAACGCGCGACGGGTTTGGTCTGCAGGCGACGGCCGATCTCCACCCCGCCCACCCAAGGCGAGAAGGTGTCTAAGCCAGGGCCCTGACGAAAGCCGGCGGTGGTGGACAGCTCCCAGCGGGGGTCGCCGGTGGGGAAGAGGTCGGTCAACATCACCGTCTCCCCGGCCTCGACCCGCAGGCTGCGCGAGAGCAGCACCTCGCCGGCGTCGCTCTCCAAGACGAGCTGGTGCCGACCGGGCTCCACAGCGATGAGCGAGGGCAAGGCCCCGCGGGAGGTGCCGTCGATGAGCACCCGGGTGTTGTTGAGCACGGCGTCGGTGGCGGCCAAGAGCGCGCGCTCGGCGGCGGAGCGGGTGGCGTCGCTGCCCGCGAGGTAGATCTCTTCGCGGCCGACGATGCGGTACTCGGCCCGGGGCACCTGCATCCCGCCGGTGAAGTGGATCGTGCGGTCGCGGGCGTACTCGTGGGCCTCGGTCACATCGACGAGGCCGTCGCGATCGAGGTCGGCCTTGCCGGCGCCCAAGGTGAGCGCCTCGATCAAGAAGTGGGTGTACACGCCGTTCTGAAGGTTTTTGTCCTCCATGGCGGGCTGGTAATACTGCGCGGCGTAGAGCCGGGCCTCGGACTCCGAGACCTCACGCAGCGAGCGCGGCGCCGGGGGCTCCCCACGCATCGACTCCAAGAGCGAGGCCGTGGCCGGATCGAGGGAGGACTTGTCGCGGCCGTTGTGGCAGGTGTCTAAGATGAGCACCCGCCGCCGGGCCTCGACCTCGTTCACCCGGGTCTCTAACCACTCGACGCTGAGCCCCGTGCGCGCGGCGTCGCCAAGGCGACCGTCCGTCGGCAAGAACCACAGGCGTGTGCCTTGGGCCGGATCTACGGTGAGCGTGCCGTGGCCGGAGAGGTAGAGCACGAAGGTGTCGTCGCGCTGGAGATCCGCCGTGGCGGAGTCGATCGCCCGCTGAATCGCCGCCCGAGACGTGGCCTCGGGGCCGGTGACGACGTACACCCGGTCAAAGGCGCCGCCCTCTTGGGACTGCAAGACACGGCCCAGATCCCGGGCGTCTTTTGCGGCGAAGCGCAGATCAGGCAGCGCGGGATCGGAGTAGTTGTCTACGCCGATGAGCACGGCGACCCGCTGGGGCGCATAGACGGCGTCGAGACCGCCGCCGCTCGTGGCCTTGAGCTCTCCGGCGAAGGCCGTGGAGAGGCCCAGGCCCAGGGTGAGGAGCGCGCTCATCATGGCGACACCTCCACAAAGGCGGCGTCACAGGGGTAACCCAAGGCCAAGGCTCCCCGGCACAGCGCCGTGGGGGAGCTGAGGTCTAGCCCACGAAGCTCGTCCCGCAGCGTCTCGGCGCGCAGGGGCTCCGACGCGCTCAAGATGGCGAAGACGCCGCTCTTGTCGCCGGGATCGACGCTCCAGGCCAGAGGATCAGCGCCCAGTCGAAGGTCAGCCTCACCGGCGCCTTGGGGCGTGACGTGCAGCACGTTCACCCCGGCGGCGTCGGCGCGCACCAAGGCCACATACCCATCGGCGGCGAGCTGAACGCGGAACATCAGCTCATCGCCGGGGGCCAAGGGCGCGCCGTCGCGCAGTCGCTCTAGTTGGCCTCCACGACGGGCGGCGAGCTTGAGGTGGACCATCGGGGCCGTGCCCGCGTCGCCCCGGGCGACCTGGGCGGAAGGGTCTCCGACGGGATCTTCGCCGCGCACAGCGAAGAGCGCCCCGGCGGCCAGCGCAGCGAGGGCGACCACACCGCCGACTCGCCAGGGCTGGTTCGCCGGGGCGAAAGAGGGGCTGAGCGCGGCGTCTTCTGCCCGGGCGCGACGCACGGCCTGAAGGGTGCGCGCGGCGAGCTCGGCGGGGACGGCCTCCTCACCCAGGGCGGCGCGGGTGGCGTCGTCCATGGGCGGGCCGTCATCGGCGAGCCAAGGAGGGAGGGTGTTCACGCCTCACCTCCGAGCTTCACCCGCAGGGCGGCGCGGGCGCGGGAGACGCGGGCGCGGGCGTTGTCGGGGCTCACGCCGAGCTGTCCGGCGAGCTCGTTGTGGTCGAAGCCGTAGACCACGCCCAACAGGAACGCCTCACGCAGCGAGTCGGGCAAGGAGTCAATCGCCGCGTCGAGGGTGAGCTTGAGGTCGGGGTTGCCACGAAGGGTGGGGAGGTTGACGTCCTCTTCAGCCTCGTGGATCGTGCGCCCGGCCCGGCGGGCGGCGTCGCGGCGGGTGTTCAGCGCGATGCCGAACAGCCACGAGCGAAACCGCTGCCCCGGCTGGTAGGTGGCGCGGCCCCGGTACACCTTGAGCCAGGTGTCTTGGAAGAGCTCGGCGGCGCGCTCGGGCGGCTCACCGCTTCTGCGCAAGAGCCCGTGCACGGCGCGGGAGTGGCGCTCAAAGAGCACCTCATAGCTCCGCTCGTCACCGTTTTGCACGCGCAACATGAGCTCCTCGTCGCTGATCTCGGCATCGCCCATGGGTGGGGTCCTGTCCGAGGCTTACGACGAGGCGGTGGGCGGTGTGACATTCGCCAGCGAGCGGCGTCTGAAGAGCACAAACCCGGCGATCACCCCGGCGAGGTTCAGCCAGGCGTAGGTGTCGCCGATCTTCGAGTACACCGTCGGCACGCGGCCTACGGGCGTCTCGATCACCCGCAGCACGTCGGTGAAGGGTGTGGTCTCGTCCTCGATCTTGCCTGTGGGCGAGATGCGCATCGACACGCCGGTGTAGGCGATGCGCACGATCGGCACCCCCAGCTCGACCGCGCGCACGGCGGAGAGCATGGCGTGCTGGTGTGGGGCCGAGGTGTCGCCGAACCAGCCGTCGTTGGTGACGTTCACCATGAGCTGCCCGTCCGAGAGCTGGGTGCGCACCAGCCGCGAGAGGATCGCCTCGTAGCAGATCGGCGTGGTGAAGGTGATCTCCGGCCGGTCGGGCAGAGAGAACACCACGGGCACCTCACCGGCCTTGAAGTTGCCGGGGCCCCGGATCCACTCGCGTAAGATCGGGAAGGTCTCGGCGCCGGGCAGGTACTCGCCGAAGGGCAGGGGCACCATCTTGTCGTAGCGGGTGACCAGCTCCCCTTGGCGATCCATCAGGTAGATCGAGTTGCGCTGCTCGTAGTAGGGCTCGCCGGAGATCGGGCTCACCTTCTCTTCGACGTAGCCGCCGCCGAAGACGATGGGCGCGTCGATGTACTTGGCGAGGTAGGTCATGCGCTGGCCGACCTTGGCGATGCGCGGGTCGTAGGGTGTGGCGCCTTCAGGCCAGATCACGAGGTCTACCTTCTGGCCCCGAAGCTGCTCGCTGGCCTTCACCCACGACATCATCGCCTCACCCGGGGAGCTCTGCATCCGCTCCTCCATGGTGATGCCTTGCTGAATCTGGCTGACCTTGATGCGTGGCATGGCCGCCACGGCGGCGTCTACCTCGGCGGCGCGCCAGGCGCCGAAGGCCAGGTTGCCCAAGAACAGGCCCACGACGGCGCCCAAGGCCCGCAGGTTGGGGCGCTCCCCGGCGCGGGTGGCGATGATCAGCTCGGCCACGGCGCAGTTCGTGAGCATGACGAGGTAGGTGACGCCGTACACGCCGGTCACCGAGGCGAGCTGCCACGCCGGGGCCACACGGTACTGGCTCACGCCCTGAAAGTAGGGGAACAAGGCCGGGGTCACGAACTCGACGGCCACCTGCACCGCGGGCAAAAAGAACACCCAGCCCACCCCAAACACCCGGCGCAGGCGCGGGGCGAGGGGGAACACGATGGCGTAGGGCAAGCCCACGGCGAAGGCGAAGAGGTGCACCACCTGCAGGCTCAGAAACGCCGGGATGTTCGAGAAGCGGATGATCGACTCGGCCAACCAGAAGAACAGCGTGCTCACGGCGCTGTAGCCCGCGAGCCAGCCGAGCATAAAGTTGCCCTTGGGGTCGTCCTCCCGCATCACCAGCAGCAAGGGCACAAACGAGACCCAGTGCAGAAAATGTAGGTTCATCGGGGGCGAGATGACGTAGAGCAGGAGCCCCGAGGTGATCGCGGCGAGCAGGCGGGGGAGGGTGATCACGGGCTCGGCTCCACGGCGGGGGGGCTCAGCTCAGAGGGGATCGGCGCAGCGGGGATCGGCGCAGGGGGGAGCGGCGCCGGTGGGACACGCTCGGGCAGGCGCGGCGGCGGCGGCGCGAGCGGGTCGAGGCTACGCACCACGTCGTCGCGCAGGGCGCGGTTGTGGCGGATCGCCGCGTCGGCGGCCCCGTAGATGTTCCCGAAGTAAAAGCCGACGCCGAAGAAGCCCGCCACACCCAAGGCCGTCCACTGGCGCTCTCGGGCGGCGAGGATCATGCCCGTGGCGAAGAGCGCGTTCACGGTGAGCGCCGACAGGGCCTCCTGGGGCTGGCGCGCGTAGAGCTGCCCCGCGCCGGGCAAGCCCCCCGAGAGCGCCGCGGCGACCAGCGGCCGCTTAAACCGACCGGGATCGGTCAACATCAGGCTCGCCTCGGGGCTGAGCGTGAGCCCCGTGGCCTCGGCCTGGGTGAGCGCCATCGAGAAGTAGCCGTCTTGCGCCAAGCCCACCGTGGCCTGGTACGCGGCCCAGTCGCGGTAGAGCCCATCGGGGCGCTCGCTCAGATATCCCTGGTACATCCCCACACCTTGCCGAGGCAAGATGCCCACCCAGGCCTCAGCGATGGCCAGCTCCGCCAGCTCACCCACAGGCCCGGGGGTGCCCCGAAGGCGCTCCATCTCGGCGAGGCTACGCTGGGGGTCACCCAGCTCACGGATGGCCAAGGCGTCGAGGTAGTCCACCTCGGCCAGCACCGCCGGGCTCAAGGCCTCATGAAAGCGGGCACGGATCGCCTCGGTGTGCAGCCCCTGCCAGTCCTCACGCCGGGCCAGCTCGTTGAGCAGGGGCACGGGATCTGAGGCGGTCTGAAGGGTGAGCTCAGAGGCAGAGGTCAGCGCCGTCGGCTCGGCTGCGTCGGCAGGCCCCGCCCAGAAGGAGCTCACCAGCAGGCAGGTGGCTGTGCAGCGGATCGGAGAAATGAAGCCCATCAGGCGCCAAGGGGTAAGCGGAGGGGTTGGAGTCGCGCAGGAGGCGATCGAAGGTGAGCACAATACCCCCGATCAGCCCGTCGCGCCCCACGGCCTGCCGAGAGTAACCCGAGCACGACGGGCGCAGCGGGCAGCGGGCGCCGTCGCCCGGGGACACGAGCTCACGCCACACGACGAGGCCGAGCTGCGCCGTGGCGTCTACGGGCCCCGTCGTCACCACGCGGTCGTCGCGTAACATCCGGGCGGGGTCGGGCTCAGCCCAGGCGAACCCGGCGGTGAGGAGGAGCAGGCTCAGCATCGGCCCAGCATAACCGAATCCTGCGCTGCAAAGACAGAACACCCCGACCGGCGCGAGGCCGATCGGGGGGCTTGTTGGAGCGAAGGGGGGAGGGGAGGACTAGAAGTCCATCCCGCCCATGCCGCCCATTCCGCCCATGCCGCCCATTCCACCCATGCCGCCGCCACCGCCGCCGCCGCCACCGCCGGCCTTCTTGGGCTGGGGCTTCTCGGCGATGACCGCTTCAGTGGTGAGGAGGAGCGAGGCCACAGACGCGGCGTTCTGCAGGGCCGAGCGGGTGACCTTGGTGGGGTCGATGATGCCCAGCTCGATCATGTCGCCGTAGGTCTCGTTCTGGGCGTCGAAGCCGTAGTTGCCCGTGCCGCGGACGATGTTGTTCACGATCACCGCGCCGTCGAGGCCCGCGTTGGCGACGATGGCCCGGACGGGCTCCTGAATCGCCAGGCGGATGATGTCGACGCCGAAGCGCTCGTCGCCGCTGGCCTGGATGCCGTCGAGGACGTGCATACAGCGCAGAAGCGCCGTGCCGCCGCCGGGGACGATGCCCTCCTCGACCGCCGCGCGGGTGGAGTTCAGGGCGTCCTCAACACGCGCCTTCTTCTCCTTCATCTCCACTTCGGTCGCCGCGCCGACGTAGATCACCGCCACGCCGCCGACGAGCTTCGCGACGCGCTCTTGGAGCTTCTCGCGGTCGTAGTCGGACGTGGTGGCCTTGATCTGGGCGCGGAGCTGCTTCACGCGGCCCTTGACGGCCTCGCGGCTGCCGGCGCCATCTACGATGACCGTCTCCTCTTTGCCCACGACGACACGCTTG
This sequence comes from Myxococcota bacterium, assembly GCA_023150775.1. GTDB lineage: Bacteria > Myxococcota_A > UBA796 > UBA796 > CAJQPC01 > JADKFE01. Next base: position 42,637 of record JAKLKE010000003.1, on the reverse strand, counting down.
GCGGTGCCGAGGTCGGCGAGGGTGACGCCGTCGAGCTTGATGCCCAGGTCTTCCATGATCGCCCGGCCGCCGGTGAGGATCGCGATGTCCTCCAGCATGGCCTTGCGGCGGTCGCCGAAGCCCGGGGCCTTCACCGCGCAGACGTTCAGGGTGCCGCGGAGCTTGTTCACCACGAGCGTGGCCAAGGCCTCGCCGTCGATGTCTTCAGCGAGGAGCAGCACGGGCTTGCCCGTCTCGTGGATCTTCTCCAAGAGGGGGAGGAGATCCTTCATGGAGGAGATCTTCTTCTCGTGGATGAGGATGAAGGGATCCTCAAGCACGGCCTCCATGCGGTCGCCGTCGGTCACGAAGTAGGGGCTGAGGTAGCCGCGGTCGAACTGCATGCCCTCGACGATCTCGAGGGTGGTGTGCAGGCCCTTGGCCTCCTCGACGGTGATGACGCCGTCTTTGCCGATCTTCGCCACCGCCTCGGCCAAGATGCGGCCGATCTCGACGTCGCCGTTGGCGGAGATGGTGCCGACCTGGGCGATGGTCTTGGGGTCGTCGGCGGGCTTGGAGATGGTCTTGAGCTCGGCGATGATGGCCTCAACGGCGCGATCGATGCCGCGCTTGATGTCCATCGGGTTGGCGCCCGCGCTCACGAGCTTGTAGCCGTGGCGGTAGATCGACTGGGCGAGCACCGTGGCGGTGGTCGTGCCGTCGCCAGCGACGTCAGAGGTCTTGGAGGCGACCTCCTTCACCATCTGGGCGCCCATGTTCTGGAGCTTGTTCTTGAGCTCAATCTCTTTCGCGACGGTGACGCCGTCCTTCGTGGTGACCGGAGCGCCGAAGCTCTTCTGGATCACGACGTTGCGGCCCTTGGGGCCGAGGGTCACCTTGACGGCGTTGGCGAGGGCGTCAACACCCGCGAGGATCTCCGCGCGAGCGGTCCCGCTGAACTGAATGTCCTTAGCAGCCATGAAACTGTCTCCTGTGAAGGATGAATCGTGAAGAAGGGAAGGTCGCTCAGCGGCTCATCAGTTGATGATCGCGAGGATGTCCTCTTCCTTGATGACGATGTGGTCCTCACCGTCGAGCTTGATCTCGTTCTCGACCCACTTGCCCAGGAGCACGGTGTCGCCGACCTTGACGCTCAGGGCGCGGACGCTGCCGTCGGTCTGACGGCGGCCGGGGCCTACGGCGACGACGGTGGCCTGCTGGGGCTTCTCTTTGGCGGACTCGGGGATGTAAAGGCCGCCGGAGGAGCGAACTTCTGCGCTCACGCGCTTGAGGAGCACACGGTCATGAAGAGGGGTGAAGGCCATGGGAGTTCCTCCAGATACGATGTTGTCTTGTTGCGTAGACGCGAGCCGGGGCTCACGAGGGGTCTGTTTTCGAGGGCAACGGGTAGGCACGAGCCCAGAGGGCGGCAAGCCCTCACGGCAAAAAACCGTGCGCGTCCTGGTCAACCCCCCTCGGGCCGCCGTGGCCCAAGGAACAAAAACGCCGCGCGACGAAGCGCGCGGCGGATCTTGTGAGAGACGACGTGTGGCCAGCTCCAGCACGCGCCTCCGGACCCCGTCGGAGCAGGTCAGGGCAGGGTGTTTGTCAGCCCCGCCGGGGTCACGCAGCGAGAGGATGCAAGCGGTGTGCCGCGCCTGTGGATCATGTCACTGAGCGGATCCTGGCGCCTAGGGCCGCCTCGGTCGTGACATATAGGTCGTGGTGAGCGCGACAGCCTTGGCTTGAGCTGCGTGGGGCCATTGACGCGACCGACCTTGGGATTACCTTGCCCGCGCTCCGCTCCCCTGGCGGATCAGGCCGCGAAAACGCGACGCTTGACGGGCAGGGGGTCGCGATTAGCTCATGCGTCGTGAGGCCGGCTCCCCCCAACGAAGCCAGGCCAGCTTCCAGAAAACTCCAGCCGAGCCGGGGATAAAACGCCCCGGCCACTAAGAGGACGCTGATTTATGGGCAAGATCATCGGCATCGACCTCGGGACCACCAACTCCGTCGTGGCGATCATGGAGGGCGACACGCCCACGGTCATCGTGAACGACGAAGGCCAGCGCACCACCCCGTCGGTGGTCGGCTTCACGAAGGACGGCGACCGCCTCGTCGGCGTCACCGCTCGTCGTCAGGCGATCACGAACCCCACCAACACCGTCTACTCCGTCAAACGTTTCATGGGCTTACGTTTTGACGAGGCCGCGCAAGAGATCCGCCGCGTGCCTTACGAGGTCGTTCGCGGCGACAGCGGCGACGCTCGGGTGAAGATTCAGGGCCGCCAGCACTCCGCCCCTGAAGTCTCGGCGATGATCCTCCAGAAGCTCAAGCTCCAGGCCGAGAAGTACCTCGGCCAGCCCGTCACCGAGGCGGTCATCACCGTCCCGGCCTACTTCAACGACGCCCAGCGCCAGGCCACCAAAGACGCCGGCCAGATCGCCGGCCTCAACGTGCGCCGCATCATCAACGAGCCCACGGCCGCGGCCCTGGCCTACGGCATCGACAAGAAGAAGGACGAGACCGTCGCGGTCTATGACTTCGGCGGCGGCACCTTCGACATCTCCATCCTGGAGGTCGGTGACAACGTCGTCGAGGTGAAGTCCACCGCGGGCGACACCCACCTCGGCGGCGACGACGTCGATCAGGTGCTCATCGACTGGATGGTCAAAGAGTTCAAGGGTGAGCACGGCATCGACATCGCCAACGACAAGATGGTGCTCCAGCGCCTCAAGGACGCCGCCGAGCGCGCGAAGATCGAGCTCTCGTCCTCGCCGACGACGAACATCAACCTGCCCTTCCTCTCCGCCGACGCCTCGGGGCCCAAGCACCTCGTCCGCGACGTGAGCCGGGCCCAGTTCGAGCGCATGATCGAGCCGATCATCGAGCGCACCCTGGAGCCCTGCCGCCAGGCGCTCCGCGACGCCGGCCTCACCGCCAAGCAGATCGACGAGGTCATCCTCGTCGGCGGCTCGACGCGTATCCCGCTCGTCGAGAAGAAGGTGAAGGAGCTCTTCGGCAAGACCCCGAACCGCTCGGTGAACCCCGATGAGGTCGTGGCCTTGGGCGCGGCGATTCAGGGCGGCGTGCTCTCCGGCGACGTCACCGACATGCTGCTCCTCGACGTCACCCCCCTGAGCCTCGGCATCGAGACCTTGGGCGGCGTCTTCCACAAGCTCATCGAGCGCAACACCACGATCCCCGTCAGCAAGTCCGAGGTGTTCTCCACCGCCGCCGACAGCCAGACCGCCGTGGACGTCCAGTGTTACCAGGGCGAGCGCCCGATGGCGAAGGACAACCGCATCCTCGGCAACTTCCGCCTCGACGGCATCCCCGCCGCCCCGCGCGGTGTGCCGCAGATCGAGGTCACCTTCGACATCGACGCCAACGGCATCCTCAACGTGAAGGCCAAAGATAAGGCCACGGGCAAAGAGCAGACCATCACCATCACCTCGTCCTCTGGCCTCTCCAAGGCTGATGTCGAGAAGCTGGTGAAGGACGCCCAGGCGAACGCCGCTGAAGACGCCCGCAAGAAAGAGATCATCGAGCAGCGCAACCAGCTCGATCAGCTCGTGTACCAGACGGAGAAGCTGCTCTCCGAGCACAAAGAGAAGCTCCCCTCCGGTCAGGTCGGCGCGGTGGAGGAGGCCCTCGGCGAGGCCAAGACCGCGCTGAACTCCGACGACGCGGGCCAGCTCAAGGCCGTCTTCGACAAGCTCACCTCCGTGAGCCACAAGCTCGCTGAGGCCGCCTACAGCCAAGGCGGCGGCGCGCCGGGTGGCCCGGACGCTGGTGGCAACCCCGGTCAGCAGGGCGGCGGCGCCGGTCGGAAAGACGACGACGTCATCGACGCGGACTTCGAAGAGGCCTGAGCAAACCCCCGGTGATCGCAGCGGCCTCGGCATAAGCCGGGGCCTCCTGCGCTCTGGGCGTGACGATTCGGAGGCAGCCAGTGGACAGCAAGCGTGACTACTACGAGGTGCTCGGTGTGCCTCGGGACGCCGACGCGGCGACGCTCAAGAAGGCGTTCCGTAAGCTGGCGATGCAGTACCATCCCGACCGCAACCCCGACAACCCCGAGGCCGAGGCCAAGTTTAAGGAGCTCTCCGAGGCCTACGACGTGCTCTCGGACGACCAAAAACGCGCCACGTATGACCGTCACGGCTTCGATGGCCTGCGCGGCCAGGGCTACAACCCTGGCGCCCAGGACATGGGCGACATCTTCTCCCACTTCGGCGACATCTTCGGCGACCTCTTCGGGGGCGGCGGCGGTCGGCGGGGCGGGCGCGGCGCGGCGCGTCAAGGCCAAGACCTTGAGCTCGCCATGCGCCTGGAGTTTATGGAGGCCGTCAAAGGCTGTCAGAAAGAGGTGGAGATCACCCGCAACGCGCTCTGCGGCGGCTGCAACGGCAGCGGCGCGAAGCCGGGCTCAAAACCCGTCACCTGCGCCACCTGCGGCGGTGTGGGTGAGGTGCTCCAGCAGCAGATGTTTTTGCGTATCCGCACGGTCTGCCCGGCCTGCCGAGGCCAAGGCAAGACCATCAGCGACCCTTGCCGCGACTGCTCGGGCCGGGGCCGGGTGCGGGCGAGCGAGAAGCTCACCGTGACCATCCCCGGCGGCGTCGACACCGGCAACCAGCTTCGCCTGGGCGGCAAAGGCGACTTCGGCGACGCTGGGGCGCCGTCCGGCGATCTCTACGTCACCATCCAGGTCAAAGAGCACGAGCTCTTCAAGCGTGAGGGCCTCAACGTCTTCTGCCAGGTGCCCGTGAGTTACCCCCAGGCCTGCCTCGGCGCCGAGATCAAGGTGCCCACGGTGAACGGCGAAGAGGCCCTGGAGATCCCCCGGGCCACGCCCTCCGGCAAGGTGTTCACGCTCAAGGGCAAAGGCATCGCTGGGGTGAACGGGCGCGGCCAAGGCAATCAACTGGTGCAGGTCGTCGTAGAGGTGCCCAAGAAGCTCTCTCCTCGGGAAGAGGAGCTGATTCGTGAGCTGGCCGAGCTGCAGACGGGCAAGGTCGGCGGCGAGAAGGGCTTCTGGCGTGACTTCTTCGACCGGCTGAGCAGCTAAGGAGAGTGTCCCTCATGAGCACGTCGCAGCTCGCCCAAGAGCGCATCGCCGCCTTGCAAGAGCGGGTGAACCAGCTCAAACCTCGTCTCGACGTCATCCGGACCGAGCTAGACAAGGTCGTCGTCGGGCAGCGGTACATGATCGACCGCCTGCTCATCGGGCTCCTCGCCGATGGGCACCTGCTCTTGGAGGGGGTGCCCGGCCTGGCGAAGACGACGGCGGTGAAGACCTTGGCCCAGGCCCTTCACACGACCTTCTCCCGGGTGCAGTTCACCCCGGATCTGCTCCCCGCCGACGTCATCGGCACCCAGATCTACGACCCGCGCTCGGGCAGCTTCTCGACGCGCCGTGGGCCGGTCTTCGCGAACCTCCTGTTGGCGGACGAGATCAACCGCGCCCCGGCGAAGGTGCAGTCGGCCTTGCTGGAGGCGATGCAAGAGCGCCAGGTCACCATCGGCGAGGCCACCTACCCGCTGCCCCGGCCCTTCTTCGTCTTGGCCACCCAGAACCCCATCGAGCAAGAGGGCACCTACCCCCTGCCTGAAGCCCAGGTGGACCGCTTCTTGATGAAGCTGCGCGTGGGCTATCCCAGCCGAGACGAAGAGCGGGAGATCCTGCGCCGCGCCACCCAGGCCGAGCAGGTCGTCGAGGCCGTGTGGAGCGGGCAAGAGCTCCTCGCCGCCCAGCAGCTCACGAAGGAGCTGTGGATGGAAGATGTAGTCGCCGACTACATCGTCGATCTGGTCATGGCGACGCGGCATCCCGAACGTTTAAGCCCCGAGCTCGCCCGGGCGATTCAGTTCGGCGCCTCACCCCGGGCCACCTTGGCGCTCTCGTCCTGCGCCCGCGCCCACGCGCTGATCAACGGCCGCGCCTTCGTCACCCCGGACAACGTGAAGGCCATCGGGCCCGACGTGCTCCGCCACCGCGTGCTCTTGACCTACGAGGCTGAGGCCGATGATCTCGACGCGGATCGGGTCATCAAGCAGGTCTTTGAGCGCGTGAAGACCCCGTAACGGCGACCCCACGGAGCGACGATGCTCACCCCGGAGGAGCTGCGCCAGATACGCCGCGTCTCGTTGCAGGCGGGCCGAAAGGTCGACTCGTTGTTCGCGGGCGGCTACCGCTCGGCGTTTAAGGGCCGCGGCATGGAGTTTGAGGAGGTGCGCGGCTACGTCCCCGGCGACGACGTGCGCCACATCGACTGGAACGTCACCGCCCGCTCTCAAGAGCCCCACATCAAGGAGTTCCGCGAGGAGCGTGAGCTGACCTTGATGTTGGGTCTTGACGTGTCCGCCTCGGTGCGTTTTGGCTCGGGCGGGCGCGACGGCCGCACCGACAAACGCCTGCAGCAGGCGCGGCTGGCGGCGGCTTTGGCCTACGCGGCGATCCGCAACAACGACAAGGTGGGCCTGCTCGCCTTCACCGATCACGTCGAGCACCTCGTCCCCCCTCGAAAGACCCGCGGCCACGTCTGGCAGGTGATCCGCTCGGCCTTTGAGCCCCTGGGCCAGCGCCGGGGCACGGACCTGGGCGGTGCCTTGACCACCTTGGGCCGGGCCTTGAGCCGCCGCGCCGTGGTCTGCCTCATCTCCGACTTTATGGTGCTGGGTGACCTCCGCGCCGCCGTGGCCCCCCTCGCCGCGCGGCATCGGGTGCACGCCTTCTTGCTCACGGATCCGGTCGAGGAGCGGCGGGCGCCGGTGGGCCTCGTGGAGCTCGAAGACGCCGAGACCGGCGAGCTTCGCCTGGTGGACGCTGCGGCGCTGGGCGCGGCCTGGACGGTCAGCGCTCGGGTGGACGCCCTGCGCCGGGCGGGGGCGCACACCTCGGTGGTCTCGACGACGGACGACCCGTTCCGGGTGTTGCAACTCCACTTTCAGCGGGTCGGGGCGCAGCGATGAGCCTCGGATCGCCCCTGCTGCTGTTGGCCTTGGCGGCCTGTGGGGACCGCCTCGCCGAGGCGCCCGCCCCAGACGCCGTGCGCCTGACCGCCGAGCTCAGCGACCGCGCCGTGACCCAAGGCGAGCCGCCGCCGACCTTGAGCGTCTCGTTGGAGCTCCCCGACGGCTGGACGGGCACCTTGGGCCTGCCAGAGGTGGAGGGCCTCACCTTCACCCCGGCCGACGACAAGATGCGCTTCACCTTGGCGGGGGAGCCAGGCAGCTACGTCATCCCGCCGGTCACGGTGGAGGCCAAAGGCCCTGCGGGTGAGGTCGAGACCCGCAGCGTCGGGCCGTTCTACCTCGATCTTGGCGTCGTCGGCCCTAGCTCGACCCTTGAGGACTTGGCCTTGGCGCCACCGCCACCTCCTTCGCCCTGGCCTTGGGTGCTCGGCGCGCTCTTGGTGACGGGGCTGGTCGCGGCCTTGGTGGTCTGGGGCAGCCGCCACAAGGTGGAGGCGCGGGTGGCGCCGCCGCCGCCGCTCTCGCCTGAAGAGGAGGCCTTGCTCGCCTGGGCGGCGCTGCGCGCCCGGGGAGATCTCGACGATCACGCCTTGGCCTTGGGGCTCTCGTCGATCTTCCGGCGCTACCTGGAGCGGGTCGGCGGCTTCCCGGCGACGGCGCTCACCACCTACGAGGTGCTCGACCGGCTCTCTTTGGACCACCGGGTGAGCCCCGCCGAGCACGACCGGGCCCAGCGCCTCCTCGACGCGACGGACCTCATCAAGTTCGCCCGCAGCGGCGGAGGCGCGGCGCTGTTCGACGCCTTAGACGCCGACTTACGCGCGGTGATCGCCGCGATGCGCCCCGCGCCCGCGCCCAAGCCCGAGGCGGGCGATGTTTGAGCTGCAGCACCCGCTCTGGCTCTTGGCCTGGCTTGTTCTGCCCGTGGTGGCCCTGCGCCCACGCTGGTCTGGCGGGCGGGCGCGGCTTCTGTGGTCGGCGCTGCCAAAAGGCGCATCCGGGCGCACCTGGCGGGTGCGGCTGGCTTGGCTGCCCGAGGCGCTGGGGATCCTCGGCCTCGCGCTCCTCATCTTCGCTTTGGCCCGGCCCCAGCTCACCCGCCGGGAGGCGGTGGTGCAGAGCGAGGGCATCGACATCATGCTCGCCATCGACACTTCAGGGTCCATGGACGCCATGGACTTTGAGGTGAACGGCCGGGAGATGAACCGCCTGGAGGTGGCGAAGCTCGTCGTGGGTGAGTTTATTCGCCAGCGGGACTACGATCGGGTGGGGCTCGTGGTCTTCGGTGAGGAGGCCTTCACCCAGGCGCCGCTCACCCTGGATCACGAGGGGCTCCTGCGCTTTCTGAGCAACGTGGAGATCGGCATCGCCGGGCGCTCGGCGACGGCGGTGGGCGAGGCCATCGCCGTGAGCGCGGCGCGGCTCTCTCGCCTGGAGGCGCCGACGAAGGTGGCGATCGTGCTCACCGACGGGCGCAGCAACGCCGGGCAGGTCGGCCCCGTCGAGGCCGCCAAGGCCGCGGCGGCGCTGGGCGTGCGGGTGTACACCATCGGCGTCGGCGCGCACACCGGCGGCAACCAAGGTGGGCTGTTCGGGTTCTTCCGGGGCGGCGGCCGCGACGAGATCGACGAGGACACCCTCACCGCCGTCGCCGAGGCCACGGGCGCCCAGTATTTTCGGGCGACAGACACCCGGTCGTTGTTGCAGATCTACGAGACCATCGACACCTTGGAGCGCACGACCGCTGAGGTCGAGGAGCACATCCACCGCGACGAGCTCTTTCACCGGGCGCTCTTGCCGGGGCTGGCCTTGGTCATCGCCCAGCTCATCCTTGCCAGCACGGTGTTTCGGAGGATCCCGTGACCTTTGGCGCCCCCACCTTGCTGCACCTGCTGTGGATGGTCCCGGTGCTCGTGGTGCTCGTCGCCTGGGCCGCGCGCCGCCGCCGTCAAGACGCCGAGCGCCTCATCGCCGCGCGCCTCTTGGATCGGGGGCTGCCGCCGCTTTTGGAGCGCCGCCGGGCCTGGCGCGCGACGCTCACGCTCTTGGGCGTGGCCTTGGCCTGCGTCGCCGCCGCCCAGCCGCGCTGGGGCTTCACCACCATCGAACGAAAGCTGCGCGGCGTGGAGATCATCGTCGCCCTTGACGTGTCCAACTCGATGCGCGCGGAAGACGTCAAACCCTCCCGCATGGAGCGCGGAAAGCGTGAGGTGATCGACCTCCTCGACGCCTTGCAGTCCGACCGCGTGGGGGTCGTGATCTTCGCCGCCGGGGCTTACCCCCGGGTGCCGCTGACCACGGACTACGTCGCCCTGCGGCGCATCTTAGAGGACACCTCCCCGGCGATGCTGCGCGCCCAAGGATCCGACCTCGCCGCGGCGATGACGGAGAGCCTCAAGCTCTTCGGTGAAGATCGTGGCGCCGACCGCGCCATCGTCGTGATCTCCGACGGCGAGTCCCACAGCGGGGCCTTGGACGAGGTCGGCGCGACGCTCAAGGCGGCCGGGGTGCGGGTGTACGCCCTGGGCGTCGGCACCCCCGACGGCGCGCCGATCCCCGAGGCCAAAGGTGGGTTTAAGCTCGATCCCTCGGGCCAGATGGTGCTCAGCCGCCTGGACGAGTCGGCGCTCAGCCAGCTCGCCGCGGCCACGGGCGGGGCGACGATCCGCTCCGTCGCCAGCGCCTCGGACACCGCGCAGCTCGTCGGCGAGCTGCGGGCGTCGATGGCGCGGCAGACCGAAGAGAGCCGCCGCCAGCGGGTGTGGAACGAACGTTTTCAGTGGCCGCTGGCCGCCGGGCTGGGCCTGATGGTGCTCGCAGCGCTTCTGGGCGACGGGCGGGTTCGGGCGGTGGCCCTGGCGCTGTTGTTCGTCGGCGTGGCCCAGGCCGGAGATCTGGACGACGCGCGGTCGCTCTCCGCCCAAGGTCGCCATGAGGAGGCCCTGCGCAGCTACACCGAGCTGCTCGCCGAGTCGCCGAATGATCCGGCGGTGCGCTGGGGCATGGCCGAGGCGCTCTACCGCGCCGGTCGCTACGAGGACGCGGCGCGTGGGTTCCAGGAGCTCGCCGCCCGGGCGCCGGAGCGGTATCGCGCCGACGCCCACTACAACGCCGGGAACGCCCAGTACCGCGCCGGTCGTTTGGACGACGCGGTGAAGAGCTGGGAGCAGGCCCTCGCCGCCCGGCCCGACCACGCCGGGGCCCAGAAGAACGTCGAGCAGGTCCGCCAAGAGATCGCCGCCCGGCAGGCGCCGCCGCCGGAGTCCAAAGACGGCGCGCCCCAAGAGGGTGAGCCTCAAGACGGCGAGCCTCAAGACGGTGAGCCTCAAGACGGCCAACCCCAATCGGGTGAGCCTCAAGACGGCCAACCCCAACAAGGCCAGCCCCAACAAGGCGAAGGGCAGCCCCAAGATCAGCCAGACGGCGGCGAGCGCAGCCCCCAAGACGGCGAGCGCTCCCAGACCAAGCCCAGCGAGGCGCAGCCAAACGGCGGCGAGAACACCCCCAGCGAGGGGGAGGCCCAGGGCGAGGCCCAAGCGGGGCAGCCCAGCGACGAGGCGCCTCCCCCCGGCCCGGCGAGCGGCATGTCTCCCGCCGAGGCCCAGCGCCTCCTCGACGCCGTTGAAGAGGGCACCCCCCGGGTGTTCATCGACGGTTACCCCAAAGAGAAGGACTGGTGATGCTCAGCGCCGCTCTGCTCTTCGCCACCCTGCAGCCGCTCTACGCCGCGCAGCTCGTGCTCGACGCCGACACCGAGCGCCTCCAGGTCGGGCAGACCATCGGCCTGCGCCTCACGGTCATCGACGCGGCCTTGCCTGGGGCGCCGTCGTTGCCCAACGTGCCCGGGGCGAAGATCGCTTACCAGGGCGTTCAGCAGTCGCTCGTGCGTGTCAACGGCAAGCTCTCCCGCACGGTCACCTACACCTACGCCTTGACCGCGCTCAACGAGGGCGCGATCAACATCCCGGCCATGGAGCTGAGCGTCGACGGCGAGGCCCTACGCACCGACCCCTTGGCGCTGAAGGTGAGCCCCCGGGCGACGGGCCCCAGCGGCGCCAAAGCCGAGGCCAGCCTACGCGCCTTGGGGGAGCCCGTCGCGAGCGCCTACGTCGGCCAGGTGCTCGTGTACACGATGAGCTTCCGCACCCCCGAGCAGGTGCTCGACCGCCGCTTCACCCCGCCCACCTTCGACGGCCTCGTCGCCGAGCAGACCCGGGACGGTGAGCTTCGTGAGCACCGCACGGTCATCGACGGCGAAGATTGGTCAGTCATCCAAGTTGACCTGCCCCTCGTCGCGGCGGCCCCCGGCGAGCGCACGATCAGCCCCGGCGTGATGGCCGTGCAGGTGCCCGAGCTGGGCCGCACCGGTCGGGGCTCCTCCCGGGCCTTCGCCAACGTGCGAAACGAGGTCTACTCCTCGGAGAGCCTCACGCTCACCGTGCGCCCCTTGCCCAAAGAGGGCCGCCGGGACGACTTCTCCGGCCTCGTCGGTGAGTTCGCGCTCAACGCCCGCCTGCTCGACGACACCGTGGCGACCGGCGACAGCGTCACCTTAGAGATCACGCTCTCCGGGGACGGCACCTTGGCCGGGTTCAACCTGCCGCCCATCGCCGCCGACGCCGGGTTTCGGGCCTACGACGACACCCCCACGGTCGAGGCGCGGGTGCGGGAGGGCCGCTTCACCTCCGCCGCCGCCTTCCGCCGGGCCATCGTGCCCGAGCGCCCCGGCACCTTGACCTTGCCGCCGGTGGAGCTGCAGGTGTTCAACCCCCGCACCGGCCGCTACGAGCTGCTCCAGACCGAGCCCCTCACTCTGAACGTCACCGCAGGCGAAGGTGAGTCCACGCTCTCCACCTTCTCCCAAAGCGGGGCCGACCAGCGCCGAGACGTCGAGGCCCAGGCCGACGACATCGCGCCCCTGCACCCCCGGGCGAGGGCCGACCGGGCGCCGTTCAGCCCCCAAGATCCCCTCGTGCTCGGCCTCGTCGGCCTGCCCTGGCTCGGCTTCTTCGGCCTCGTCGCCCGGGAGCTGGCGGCGCGGGTCAAGCCCAAGGCCGATCCTCGCCGGGCCTTGCGCCAGCGCCTTGGCCGCGCCGAGAAGGCGGAGCTCGGCGAGCTCCTTGACCTGTTCCGCGAGTCTCTGGGCCTCGCCTTGGGCACACCGGCCCCGGCCCTTGACCAAGACGCCCTGGGCGCCCTGCCGCCCCCCCACCGCGACGAGGCCCAGCGCCTCTACGCAGACCTAGAGGCCGCCCGATATGGCGGCGGCGCCGACGCGGGCCTGCGTGAGCGCACCCTGCGCCTCTGCCGCGCGCTCTTGGAGTTAGGCTGATGCCCCTCTTTGGCCTGACCGCCCCCCTGCTCTGCCTCAGCCTCGCCAGCGCCGGAGAGCCCGTAGACGACGCCTTGGCCGCCTTGGTGGCCGGGGACTACGCCGAGGCCGCCGAGCTGCATGTGACGGCGGTGAACGGCGGCCTGGTGAGCGGGGACGTCTACTACAACCTCGGCGTCTCCTTGTACCGCGAGGACGCCATCCCCGAGGCGATCCTCGCCTGGCGTCGCGCCGCGGTGTTGGCGCCTCGGGACGGCGACATCTTGATGAACCTCAGCCACGCCCGGCGCCGCACCCAAGACCGCATCGAGGCCCCGGCCTTGGACTCGTGGATGTTCTGGCGGTCGAGCTTCTCGTTCTCGGAGCAGGGCTGGGCGGCGGCGCTCTGCCTCTCGGCCTTGGGGGCCCTGGGCGCGATCTGGCGCCTCCGGCCCGACGCGCCCGTCGGCATCCCGGCCTTGCTGATCGGCGTCCCGGCCTTGGCCTTCACGCTCTCCACCGCAGCGGAGCTCTCGACGCTCAACGACCGCCCCGACGCCGTGGTGCTCAGCGACGAGGTCTCCGCGCGCTCTGAAGGCGCGGGGGGCGTCGTGCTCTTCACCTTACACGCCGGGGCCGAGGTCACCGTTCGGGAGCGGGTCGGCGCCCAGGCGCTCATCGCTCTGCCCGATGACCGCGTCGGCTGGGTGCCCCTCGACTCCCTCGGCCTCGTGGATCCTCGGCTGCCCTTCCCGTCGCCGCCCGCGAAGCCAGCGGGTTAAGCGTCACTCCTCTCCCTTTTGGAGGCTTCAATGCGCGTCCTGCTCGCCCTCTCCGTCCTCGCCCTCACCTTCACCGGCTGCTGGGAGAAGAAGGTCAAGAACCTCAGCGACGCTGAGTTTGACCACTACTACGTGCTCAAGCCCTTCATGAGCGAGGAGTCCCGCAAGACCTACCTCAAGCTCAAGACTGAAGAGGAGCGCAACCAGTACCTCAAGGATCAAGGCCTCTGGGACCGCTTCTACAAGTACAGCGAGGCGGAGCGTGAGGAGATCGTCTCTGGCGCCGTCGCCGTGGGCTGGACAAAAGACAAGGTGCTCATGGCCTGGGGCCCTCCCCACGACAAACAGAAGCTCGTCGGGCGTGAGGCCCAGCGCAGCGAGCGCCTCGTGTACCGCTTTGAGGAGCAGCCTGACGGCACCGTGCTCGTCTGGGCCCCCAACTCCAAGACCGAGTACAAGGCCGTTCGGCTCTACCAGGTGAACGTGATCTTGGACGACGACAAGGTGACCGAGATCATTGAGAAGCCTCGCTGGGACTGAACCCTGCGGCCTAAGGGTCGGGGGCGGGGAGAGATGTGTGAGAACGCCCACCCTTCGGTTGACACCCCGGCCTTGGGCCGACTACGCTGATTCATCCCCGGCGCTCGTGAGGGCGCGGGATCGAGGTACGACATGAAGGTCACCCTGGTCAGCCCTTATCCGGACATCACGAACTACGGCCTCCGCACGCTCAGCGCCGTGCTCAAGCGCGCTGGGCATCAGGTGCAGTTCATCAGCCTGCCCGACTTCGCGGGTGACGGTGAGTTCACCCACGTCCGGATGAGCGAAGAGCGCTACCCCGCCGAGGTGATCAACCAGTACCTTGAGCTGACCGCAGACTCCGACCTCGTCGGCGTGACGCTCATGACCCACTACTTCGACACCGCGAAGCAGCTCACCCGCGCGGTGCAGCAGGCCCACGGCACGAAGGTGATCTGGGGCGGCTTTCACCCCTCCGTGCGCCCCGACGAGTGCGCGCGCTGGGCCGACTACGTCGCCATCGGCGACGCCGACGACCTCTTGCTGCAGCTCTGCGACCGCCTCGACGCGGGCAAAGGCGACGACCTCTACGACATCAAGGGCCTCGTCTGGCGGAAGGGTGACAAGGTCATCCGCAACCAGCCCGGCAGCCTTGAGCAAGACCTCGACTCCTACCCGCACCCCGACTTCGGCCTGGACGACCATCACATCCTCTTTGAGGGCAAGGTCCTCCCGCTCACGAAGGATCTGCTGCGGCGCTACCTGCACAACGGCACGATCTCCCGCATGTTCGGCAAGGTCGGCTACCAGACCATGACCGGCCGCGGCTGCCCCCACGCCTGCACCTACTGCGGCAACAGCTTCTACCGCGACCTCTACAAACGCCAGCGCTATGTGCGTTATCGCAGCGTCGAGAACGTCATGGAGGAGCTGGAGAACGTCAAGCGCGAGTACCCGTTCATCAACTTCATCTGGTTCTCCGACGACTCCTTCTTCGGCCGCCCGCTGCCCGACATGCTCAAGTTCGCCGAGCAGTACAAGCGCCGCGTCGGCGACCCCTTCTACCTCCTCGGCTCGCCGGGCACGATCAGCGAGGAGAAGTACGAGGCCCTGGTAGACGCTGGCCTGCACTGCATCCAGATGGGCGTCGAGCACGGCTCCAAGCGTATCCAGAAGATGATGAAGCGCTCGACCATGGGCAACGACAAGATCATCAAGTCCGCCGAGGTCATCGTCAAGTACGCCGACCGCACGGCGCCGCCCCAGTACGACATCATCTACGATCTGCCCTACGAGACCATCGAAGACAAGCTCGACACCCTGCGGCTCATCGCCGACATGCCCAAGCCGTACCGGCTCCAGGCCTTCTCGGTCATCTTCTACCCGGGCACCTCCCTGCACACCCTCGCCATGCGCGACGGCCTGGTGAACGACGAGAAGTCCGAGATCTACGACAAGATGTACTTCGAGAAGAACGACACCTACACGAACGTGCTGCTCTACCTCTCGAAGTCGGGCCGGATGCCCTCGACCTTGCTCAAGGCCGCGATTCACCCCGACGTCGTGAAGGTGATGACCTCCGACTACATGCGGCCCGTGGGTGAGCTGGCCAAGGCCGGCGTGGGCCGGGTGCGGGCGCTGATGCGGAACCCCGCCTTGGAGCGCGCGAAGGCGCTCGGCACCTTCGAGGCGCGGCTCACCGGCATGACCGGCGCCGACGCGGGCGCCGTGGCGCCTTGGCTCAACGCCGCCGCGAAGTAAGCGACACCGCATATGTTCAGCTTTGGTCGCGGCGGGCGCCGATGGCGCGCGGACACGGCCTTGGGGCGGGTGATCGTCGAGGACGCCCGGCCCGAGGACGCCGCCGCCTTGCTCGGTGTGCAGTCCGAGGTCATCGAGGAGGGCCTCTACTTCATCACCGAGCCCGACGAGCTCACCGAGTCCGTGGCGTCTAAGGCGGCGGTCATCCGTGATCTCAACCGCCGCCCCAACGCCCGTTACCTCGTGGCGCGGCTTGAGGGCGAGGCCGTGGGCATGTTGTTGGTGCAGGGCGGCAGCTTACGGCGCCTGCACCACAACGCGCGCATCGAGATCTACGTCTCGGCCCGGGCCCGGGGCGCTGGGGTGGGCTCGGCCTTGATGTCGTCCTGCGTGGAGTGGGCGACGGAGAACCCGATCATCACCAAGCTCAGCCTGAACGTCTTCGCCCACAACGTCCGGGCGATCAAGCTCTACGAGCGCTTCGGCTTTGTGCGAGAGGGCCTACGCGCCCGAGAGTACCGCCTCGCCAACGGGCAGTACCTCGACGACGTGCTGATGTTCCGGATGGTCGAGGCGGAGGGGGACGTGGGCTCCGGCGGCGCGTTCAGCGCTTGAGCTGGCGCAGCAGGCGCTCCCGCAGGGCGGGGGACGACCAGCTCGGCACGACCTCGTCCTCAAAGACCTTGAGCGCCGAGGCGGGCAGGTCCAGAGTGGCGCGACGAAGGGCCTCTTTGGTGCGGGCGTAGGGCTCGCGGGGGTACGCGGCCAAGGCGGCGAGGCGGGCGCGGGCCGTGGTGAGCACGTCGTCGCTCAGCTCGTCGAGCAGGCCCAGGCGCAGGGCCTCGTCGGGGCTGTGCAGCTCGGCGGCCAAGAGCAGGCGATCGACGTGTTGGGTCGGCAGCCGGGCGCGCAGCATGGCCAAGGCGGCCGGCGGGAAACGTACGCCGATGGCCAGCTCGTTCAGGCCGATGCGGGCCCGGGCGTCGGTGGTGCCGATGCGAAGGTCAAAGGTGCAGGCGATGACGCTGCCCCCGGCGATGGCGTGGCCGTTCACGGCGACGACGGTGGGCGCGGGCCACAAGTAGAGCCGCCGCACGACCTGGTCGAGCAGGCTCAAGAAGTGGGCGATGCCTTCGGGGGGCAAGGTCGCGATCTCTTTGAGGTTCACCCCGGCGGAGAGCGCGTCCCCGGCGCCGGTCAACAAGAGCGGCTGACCTTCAGCGGCGTCGAGCTGGGCGAGCAGGCCCTCCAAGACGGCGGTGCTCAGCGCGTTCTTGCCAGGGCCCTCAAGCGTAAGCTCGACCATCGGTGTCTCCAGAGTGGGTAGGTCCACCGGAGATCGCCTGTTTTGAGCCCGGCGGCAAGGCGCCTGCCTACTCTGTCTCGTCTTCGGAGTAGTCGGGCATACAGAGGTCTACCTCGCCGGTCACCACACGAAACCGCAGCCCCGAGTCCAAGGCCGAGCGGCTGGCGTAGCGGATCTCCAAGGGGAACTGACCGGCGTTCATCTCGACGGGGACCTGTGTGGTGAGCATCTCCCCCGAGGACGAGAGCTCGGCGATGACCTCACCATCCAAGATCACCCAGACGTCCCCGGCGCTGGCCAAGAGGAGCTCGATGGTGCCCCGGTCGTACACCCGCAGCCAGGCGTTCCAGCGCACGGCGAAGTAGGCCGGGTCTCCGGCGAGGCCCTCATCCACGGGCCACCACGACTGGCCGAGCTCTAGGCTGGGGTCAAAGCGGGCGAAGACCTCGTCGTCCCACCAGTCGAGGGTGCTGTAGTCCTCGGGGGCGAGCTCGTCGGGGCCGGGCTCGACGTCGGGGTGCTGGGCGCTCATGTTCGCGTAGCGGCCCCAGAGGCCCGTGGCGCAGCTCGTCCAGTCGGGAGGTTGGCCTTGGTCGTTCAGATCTCGGCCAGGAGGCTCGGCCACGGGCACCGGGTCGGCCTCGCGGACGTGGTACTCCGAGCAGCCGAAGGAGACGAGGAGGATCAGCGCGGAGACGATCATGGGGAGCCCTCTTCACGCCAGGCCGCTGCGGCGGGCAGAAGGTCACACTGGAGCCACTCGTCGAGCAGGATCAGCTCGTCGGCGCTGGGGCCGCCGCCGGGGGGCATCGTCGGCACCTCGGGGTCGAGCACCCGCGCCTGGATACGCTCAGCCCACAGCAAGGCGTCGCGGTAGGAGTTGAGATCGACGCCCACAGGCGCGTCGTTTCTCTGCTCCGCCCGGATGAGCGAGCTGTGGCAGCCCGTGCACTGCTTCTCTAAGAAGCCGCGCCCGAAGTTGTCGTAGCTCAGCGGAGGGTCGCGGTCGCAGGCGCCGGAGTCCGCGGCCTCGCCGCCTTCGCAGGCGGACAAGGCGCCCAAGGCGGCGAGGGCGAAGGAGAGTCGGAACATTCGGCTCAGCTCTTGCGGAGCAGGCCATCCAAGGGGCGAACCCCCGGGAGGTGCCGCTCGGGGTCGAGACCGCCCAGCTTCAAGAGCGCCGTGCCGACGTTCTCCGTGCCGATGATCTCGCCGTTGTCGTCCACAGCGCCGCTCTCGTAGTTGCAGGGCAGGGCGATGAACGACTCGTCCGTGGCGCCAAAGACGCGGTTGCCCGTCACGCCAGCGCCGCCGACGAGCATCGAGGTGTAGGGCCAGTGGTCGCGGCCCATGGCGCCGTTGAACTTGGGCGTGCGGCCGAGCTCCGAGGCGAGCACGATCACCACCTCATCGGCGAGCCAGGGCGCGTCCCGGCCCGGCGTGGTGGCGAGCACCTCAAAGAGCTGGGAGAGCGCGCCGAAGAGGTCGTTCATCTGCATGCCGACGTTCTGGTTGCCGCCGTGGGTGTCCCAGCCGCCGGGGATGCCGATCATCGCGCAGCGGGAGAGCCCGAGGCGGAACAGCTCACAGGCCATGACGGCCTGATCGAGCATCCCCGAGCCCGTGTCGCCTAAGCCCGCCTCAAAGCGGCGGCCCTCAAGCTCCATGGCCCGCTCCAGGTTGCCGAGGAGGTCTTCTGCGCGGGTCTTGCCCAGGCCCTCGCGGGTGGCGGCGAAGGCCGCGGCCTGCTCGTAGACGAAGGCGTCCATCATGCTGTCGGCGGGGGTGGGGAACACCCGGCCCGGCACGTCGGACATGCCGACGATGCTGCCGTCGATGAGGTTTAAGAGCGTTCCGCCGCCGCCGCGCACCAGGGCCGCGCCTTGGTTGCCGGGGTAGGCCGGGCCGCCGAAGACGATGTGGGGCATGGGGTAGTCGCCCGTGCCGAAGGCCGCCAAGGTGGTGGGCCAGTCGGGGTACTGGCTCGCTGAAGTGCCCGTCATCATCCACTGCATGCCCGTCTCGTGACCGGCGGAGTGTACGTTGACGCCGCGGACGAGGGAGACCTTGTTGCCCCAGCGGGTGAAGAAGCGGTCCATCTCGGGCCGATCGTCACCGCTGGACCAGCTCAGGTTGCCCACGGAGCCGAGCACGGTGTCTGGGTCCATGTCGGTGCCGCCGACGGGGCTCACGCCGTCCGAGGCGAACTTGGGATCAAGGGGCGTGGCGTCCCAGCCGCCGCCCGCGAAGAAGAACAAGAACTTCCGCTCACCCTTCACCGTGGCGGCGTGGGCCTTGTGGTTGGACGTGTTGAGGCCGAGTTGGGCGGCGCCAAACAGCGCGGCGGCCCCAGAGAGCAGGCGACGACGGTTGGTCTTCATCATGGCGCTCACCTCGGCCTAGTAAAAGAGGATGCGGGGATCACGAAGCGCGACGGACACGACACCAGCCCAGGCGCGCTCGGCGGAGCCTTCTGCGCTGTAGAGCTGCTTCCACAGGGCCATGAGTCGGGCGGGCTCCGTGGCGTCTTCAGCCAGCGGCACACCACGAACCCGCAGGAGCAGGTCGCGGATCTGGGCCTCAAACGCCGCCGGGTTGGACTCCGGGGTGTCGAGCACGGTGACGTACTGCAGCATCAGCGCGTCCCCTTCGCGGTTGGGGTCGAGGTCGTGCTCAGCGACGTAGCGGCCCGCGGACTGGGCGAGGCGCTCTTGGATGAACACGAGGCCCACGGAGGGATCGTGGTTGGGGGTCGTGACGTAGCGGCTGTCGATGCCGCCCGCGAGCACGGGCAGGCCCGTGGACTGGTCGCTGAGGCCCTCGCGGCCGTCGAAGGTCCAGGCGTAGCCGGTGATGTCTTCGATGATCGAGGCGAGCTGTGTGGGGGAGACCTGCTTCACCGTGGGCAGGCGCGCGGCGAGCTCGGCGTCGGTGAGCTCGGCCCAGTCGGCCTCGGACGTGGCGCGCTGGGTGACGCCCTCAAAGACGGTCTTCACCGCGCAGTCCACCAGGCGGGTGTCCTCAGCGAGCAACATCCCCAGCTCAGCGAGGTTCGCCGTGGGTTTGCCGAAGTAGCCGGGCTCACGGTTGTGGTGGTCCTTCCAGATCTCTTCGTCTTCGGGGCGGTAGAGGGTCTGCTCGGTGAGGTCGCCCTCGATCTCCCACCAGAAGCCGAAGAAGTGGGACGCGATGGGATCGAGGGAGGAGTGGCAAGACTGGCAGGTGGGCGTGTCGCGGATGACGTCTTCGGGGTCGCCGGAGGTCAAGGCGTCGATCTGGGAGCGGGAGAAGCTCACCGGCCGGGCGAGGTAGTCGTCGCAGAGCAGCACCCGGGTGACGGTGTTCGCCCGGTGGCGGTTCGCGTTGACCCCCGCCGAGGGGTAACGGAGCCAAAGCGAGGTCATGCTCAGCACGCCGGCGTGCTCGCGGCCGTCGCGGTAGCGGGCGCGCTGCCAGCCGTCGGCGTCTGGGTCTTGCAGCTCAAGATCCCACAAGGTGGCCAGGGTGGGGTCGGCGACGGTGTAGTCGGCGGTGACCAGCTCGGTGTAGGGCAGGTCGTGCTCGGCGACGTAGCGGATGAGCTTCAAGGGCTCGTCGCCGATGGACCGCGCGGCGCGCTCGTCACCCAGGTAGCCCAGGCCGACCTCTTCGAGATCGAAGTAGACGTCGCCGGTGCGGGTGCGGAAGCTGTGGTTGAACAGCTCCTCGACGCGGCCCAAGAAGCGGGGATCGTAGAGGTAACGGTCGGCGAAGAGGGTGTAGGTCTCGTCGAAGGCCGCCGGGTCTTCAGAGGCGGCGGCGGCCTCGATGGCCAGGAGCTCCTCCTCCGAGGGGTGAACGCCGCGCAGGTCTACGGAGAGCCGCAGGAGCTGCTCCCGGGCGCCGAGCGGGGTGATGGGGTTCACGGTCTCGTCGAGACCGCAGGCCCACAAGGACAAGAACATGAGCATTTAGCCCTCCAGTCCTAGGCCACGAAGGCCCAAGGCGTAGTCCGCCGCGGCAGGCGGGGTCAGCGCGCCGCTCCACACCCAGCTCAGATCCAAACACACCGGCGCCTCTTGTTTGACGCCTCGGATGTACAGCGTGCCGCAGCCGTCGCAGCCCGCGTAGGGTTCGTTGTCGTACTCGCCGTCGCTCTCAAGGGGGTCGAAGACGAGGTCGTACCAGAAGGCGTCGGGGTCACGCAGGCTGATGAAGCCGATGGGCTCGGCGGTGCAGGCCTCGGGTGAGGCGCCCGTGGGGCCCTGCAGCGTGAGATCCATGTTCACCGAGTCGAAGCGCCCGGCGATCAGGTGATCGAAGAAGTAGACGTTGCCATTGGCGGTGAGCGTGTCTTGGTCGCCGCTCGTCCAGCTCAGGCTGAGGTCGGTGCGCCAGCCGCCCGCGGGGCCGTCGGGGAAGGGCAGGGTGCCCGTGACCGTGGCGTCCATGACGCTGGAGTACACGACGCGGCGGTAATCGCCGTCGATGAGCTGCAGCAAGGAGTCTTCGCCCTCGCCGTCGAGCTCAAAGAGCACGGCGTCCCCTTGGGAGACGACGGCGTCGCCCTCGACGCGGCGGGTGGCCTGGGTGGTCTGCCCCGAGGTGTCGTCTTCAGTGACCGAGACGGCGCTCTCCCAATAGAACGAGCCGCCGAAGCCGTCGCCTTTGGAGGTGGTGCAGAGGTCGTACCACGAGAGGCCCTCGCCCTCATCGGCCATCTCGGGATCGGCAAAGCCCGCGTAGAAGCTGGGGCAGCCCTGTTCAGCCAAGCCCAGAGACTCGGCGTGGCCAAGCCAGGCCGAGCGGGCGTTCACCGAGAGCGCTAGGCCCATCGCCTCGGACATGGCCGCGGGGAAGTCGACGTCGCTCACATCGGGCGGGTCGAGGGGCTTGGGCGTGGGGCCGGGGTCGATGACCTCCTCTTCGCCGGTGCAGGCCGGGGCCAGACCCAAGAAGAGGGCGATGAACGGCGCGGAGAACGGCAGGCGAGGGCTCATTCGTCCTCCTCTTCTTCAAGGCCGACGCCTAAGGTGAGCAGCCACTGGAAGGTGATCGTGTCGCCGCTGCGCTCGGCCTCAAACCACGGCAGCCACACGCCGGAGCCGCCGTAGTCGTGCCAGATCAGGCCGTCGGCGTCGTAGCCGTAGCGGCGCACCTCACCCTCTTGGGGCATGTCGGGGTCGCGGCAGGTGGAGGGATCGCCCTCGACGAGGAAAAACTCGATGTCGAAGGCGAAGAGGCAGTCCTCACAGGCGGCCTCGGCCACGTCGCCGATGAGGGACCAGGTGAGGTCACAGAGGAGCGCCTCCTCTTCGCTGAGCCCGGTGTCGAGCCCCGTCTCGACGCCCGTGTCGGGGCGCACGCCGTCGAGGTACTCCCACACCTGAAGCTCACCGACGAGGCGCTCATAAGGACCGCCGAAGGGGCTGAGCTCCCAGCGCCCCCACTGCTCCAAGGTGAGCGTGTGCTCCGGGCTGATGTTGAGGCCGGAGTCGGGGTTGGTGTCGATCGGGAAGCTGGAGCTTCCGGTGTCTTCCCAGTCTTCGCTGTCTTCGACGGGGATCGGCACCACGCCATCATCGTCGGCGCCTGTGCAGGCCACCGTGACGAGAAGCAGGGGGAGAAGAAGATTTTTCGACACGCGGACCCTTTGGGGACAGGGTGTGCCGCGGCATCTTGCGGGCGCTCACCGCTCGTCGTGAGCGGTGTTGAAGTTATGGTGGCAGTCTACCACAGCGGCGCCCTTCCGAGTATTTTTGACCTCACCGGAAAAAATTCTTCGCGGCCCTCGGTGGCGCCCCCTGATCGAAGCCGTCGCGGCGGAGTCCCTCATGAAGCCCCTGATCCCTTGGCTCTCGCTGCTTCTCGTCGCCTGTAAGGGTGACGTTGAGTCGCCGCCGACGCTCACGATCACCCCCACCAGCCTCGACTTCGGCACGGCGCCCGTCGGCGGTGAGGCGGCGCTCGACCTCGTCCTGGCGAACGCTGGCGGCGGTCAGATCGACGTGCTGTCGGTGCAGCTCACCGACGGCGACCCCGACATCTTCGACCTCGACCGCGACGGCAGCCTGGCCCTCGGCGACGGCCTGTCGCTCACCGTCACCGTCACCTTCACCCCAGAGAAGGAGCAGGTCTACCTGGGCCTCGTCCAGGTGCGCTATGACGACGAGGACGGCGGCGGCAGCGCCACGGTCAGCCTCACCGGCGAAGGCAGCGCGTCCGAGGCCGACAACGACGCCGACGGCTACCGCGTCGTAGACGGCGACTGCGACGACAACAACGCCAGCGTCAACCCCGGCGCGGACGAGATCTGCGATGGCCGCGACAACGACTGCTCGGGCAGCCCCGGAGGCGACGAGACCGACGCCGACGGCGACTCTTGGCTCGTGTGTGAGGGCGACTGCGACGACGGCGACAAGAGCGTCTACCCCGACGCCAAAGAGATCTGCGACGACAAAGACTCCGACTGCGACGGCGTTGAGAACGACCGCGACGACGCCGATGAGGACGGCTGGAGCATCTGCGACGGCGACTGCGACGACGGCGACGCCCGCGCCCGGCCCGGCGGCGTAGAGGTCTGCGACGGCGCGGACAACGACTGCGACGGCGGCGAAGACAACATCGACGCCGACAACGACGGCCACAGCGTGTGCAGCGGCGCCGGAGACTGCGACGACAACGATCGCCGGGCTTACCCCGTCGTCGTCGACGTGAGCGCCACGGGCGAAGAGGACGGCACGGACGCAAAGCCCTACAACACCTTAGACGAGGGCCTCGCCAACCTCGACGCCATCTGCCGCACGGTGTGGTTGGCCGCGGGCAGCTACGCCGTGAGCCTCACCGTAGACGGCGAAGAGCTCAACCTCGTCGGTGAAGGGGTGGATGAGGTCACGCTCACGACGACGGCGGGCAGCCGCCACTTTGAGGTGACCGGCGGCGGGCTCCTCGGGCTCACGACGCTCACGCTCAGCGGCGCGAGCGCGGGCACCGATGGCGGCTCGATCCGGCTCGTCGACAGCGAGGCGATCCTCGACGGCGTGCGCCTGACGGGGAACAGCTCGGCGACAGATGGCGGCGGCATCTCCGCCACGTCCTCGACGCTCACGCTCTACGCCTCGGAGCTGTCCGACAACGTCGCCGCCGATGACGGCGGCGGCATCTCCGCGCTCTCGGCCACGGTCGTCGACAGCGGCTCGGTGTTCTCGGGCAACACCGGGGTGCGCGGCGGCGCCTTGGTCGCCGACTCCTCGACGCTCACGCTCTCGGGCTCCACCTTCACCCAGAACACCGCCACGGACAAAGGCGGCGGCGTCGCCGTCATCGCCAGCACAGGATTCCTCATCGAGCGCGGCGAGTTCACCCTGAACACCGCGGTGAACGGCGGCGGTGGGCTCTCGTTCACCAACGTCGCCGCGTCCTCGGGTTCGGCGCTGCGAAACACCGTCGTACAAGACAACAACGGCGGCACGACCGGCGGCGGCCTGTCCGTCGAGGGCAGCCAGGGCCGCTTCACCGTGGTGAACAACAGCTTCGTCGCCAACCAGGCGAGCGGCCAAGGCGCGGGGGTCTACGTCGCCCTCGGCGCGAGCGGAGAGCTGGACATCGTCTCAAACCTCATCTTTCGTTCGCAGGGCCTAAGCGGCCTCTACGTTGACGCCGCCGCCGCCCACGCCGTGAGCTACAACACGGCCTACGCCACGAGCGCCGGGGACAGCGCGAACTTCTCCGGCCCCTTCGCCGCCGGGACGAACGAGAACGAGAACGAAGATCCCCTCTTCGTGAGCTTCTCCAACGACCGTGACCCCTCCAACGACGACCTCAACCTCAAGAGCAGCTCCCCCGCCAAAGACAGCGGGCCGCCGGACGCGGCCTACAATGACGTGGACAAGACGCGGAACGACCGTGGCCACACCGGCGGCCCTCACAGCAAGTAAGGAGTGACCCGTGCCCGCTCTCCTGCTCCTCCTCTCCTTTGGCCTCAACGACGCCGCGCAGGCCGCGAGCGTCACCCTCAAGCCTACGGATGACGTCAAGACCCTCACCTCCTCTCTGGCCCCCGGCGACGTGATCACGTTCAGCGCGGGCACCTACGAGATCACCGAGCGCTTAGAGTGGTCGGGCCTCGGCACCGCGGATCAGCCGATCGTGCTCAAGGCCGCCGAGGGCGCCGAGGTCATCCTCGTCAGCTCGGTGAACGACCAGGCGATCCGCATCTACGAGTCCAGCTACCTCACGGTGCAAGGGCTCACCCTCGTCGGCGCGGAGGGCTGGGAGGACGGCACAATCAGCCCCGGCGGCATCCGCATCGAGAGCTCCGACAACATCACCGTCACCGACATGGCCTTCATGGAGCTGTGGCGCACGGCGGTCTACTTCTACGGCGACAACTCCGCGATCACCTTCACCAACAACCAGATCGGCGACATCGTCGACGGCTACGGGATGTACATCGGCTGCGGTGACGCCTCGTGCTGGACCCAAGACAGCCTCATCGCCGAGAACCTCATCCACGACCTGCGAGACGACGGCGGCTACGGCATCTACTTAGAGCACGGCTGCCAGAACAACGTCGTGCGCGACAACGTGATGTACAACCTCAGCTATCGTGGCCTCTTGGTCGCCTCGACGGAGTACGGCCCTCCGAACGTGATCGAGGGCAACGCGATGTGGGGCGTGACCGATCTCGGCATGTACATCGCCGGGAGCTCCGTCGTGCGCAACAACCTCGTGTTCAACACCGGCAGCTACGGGCTCTACACCAAACAGAACAGCCGGGGCACCCTCGCCGACGCAGTGATCAGCCACAACACCATCGCCAACACCACCCGGGAGGGCCTCTATGTGGAGGGCTGGGCGACGCTCACGGGCATGGTGCTGGCGAACAACGTCGTCTCCAACCCCGTTGGTGACGCGTTTTATGCCGGCGCGGGCCAGCTCGACGAGGGCAACTACATCTCGGGCAACGTGATGACCGGCAAGGTGGACGGCCTCGATCCGCTCCTCGGCCACTTCATCCCCGGACACGGTGACGCCGACTTTGTGGACGCGACGGGCTGGGACTTTTACCCGTCGAGCGCGTCAGTGCTCGTCAGCGCGGCGGACCCGGCGGGTGAGGCCTACGTCCCGGCCACAGACTTCAACGGCGCGGAGCGAGACGGCGCGTCCCCCGACGCCGGGGCCTATGAGCGCCGGGAGACCTCCAACCCCGGCTGGCAGATTCAAGAGGGCTTTAAGGTGCTCGGTGTCCAGGGCGGCGAGAGCGGCGAGGCCGTCGGCGGCTGCTGCTCGGACAAACAGAGCAAAGGGGATCAGGCGGCCTTGGCTTTGCCGCTCCTCGCCTTCGCGCTGCGGCGCCGCCGCCGGGCCTGAAGACGAAGACGCCCTGCCTCGCCACGAGGGCGGGCAGGGCGCGTCGGGGGAGGGCGCGGGCGGGGCTCCCGCGCTCGTTCACCTCAGGGGATCAACTAGGGGCAGATCGCCGAGCAGTAGGCCTCAGAGAGTGAGGTCCCGCAGGAGTCGACCAAGCTCGACGAGTCGAAGCAGCGGTCAAAGCCAGCGCCCGCCGTGCCGACCTCTTGGCCGCCGGCGGTGCCGCAGATGTCGTCGCTGCCGTCCATGCCGTCGAAGGAGTCAGGCAGGGTGGAGTAACCACCGCCACAGAGCACATCGCCGCCGATGCCGCCGATGATGGTGTCTGTGCCTTCGTCGCCGTTGATCGTGTCGGTGCCGGGGCCTCCGTTGATGGTGTCGGTGCCGGGGCCGCCGAGGATGATGTCGCTGCCGCTGTCGCCGATCATCTCGTCGTCACCCTCAAGCCCCCAAAGGGTGTCGGTGCCGGGGCCGCCGAGGATGATGTCGTTGCCCGGGCTGCCGAGGATCTCGTCGTCATCGGACTCGCCGGCGAGGATGATCTTGAGCCAGGAGCTGCTCAGGTCAGGGCCGTAGAGCGTGTCGTTGCCGTTGCCGCCGAAGATGCGGGCGGTGACGATGCTCGCGCCATAGGCGTTGGCCGAGTAGCCGGTGCTGGCGTCGTAGAACGAGAGCATGGTGTCGCTCTGGGACGTGCCCGAGAGGATCAGCTCGGCGAGATCGGTGGTGTTGGCCAAGGTGCAGCAGAAGTTGTCGCCGTCGCCGTCGACGCCGTAGGCGCTGTACTCACCGTAGGACGTGTCCCAGACCAAGTAGCCGACGCCCGACGTGTTGTTCGCGTTCTGGGCGAGGTTGCAGTTGAAGGAGGTGCCGATCCGCGCGCAGACGTTCAAGCTGCCGCCCGCCTTGCAGCTCGCCGAGGCGTAGCTGGCCGGGCAAGCCGCCTCAGCGGAGCCGACCGAAGAGAGGATGATCGCGCCCACAGCCAAAAGCTGTCCCACCACACTACGAAGCCCTGAAGAACTGTCGTTTGTCATCACACACCTCCGTGATCGCAAACCCGGCAGTGACTTACCCGTCGTGGGCGACCGTCCCTGCGATAGTGGACCTGACTCTTTCTCTCCACATTCTTAAAGTATCATAAAGAAATGTAATGTTAGGTCGAATCTTCAATGACGCTGAAAACTCCCGAAACTTGGTCATAGTGGCGGCTTTAGATGTTGTGGAGGCGTTAAATTTATCAGCCGTTGTCACAGAATCGATTCTATAGAAATACTCAGATCAAATCGTCACTCTGCGCGGGGTCGGGGTCGTTTGTAGGCTCCCCACCAACCGCCGCGGCCCACACCGCCTCCCATCGGTAGAGGGTTCGCGCGGTGATCCCCAAGAGGTTCCCGGCGAGCACCTTGTCTCCACCCGCGTGGCGCAAAGTCTCTTCGATCATCCGACGCTCCACCACCTTGAGCGGCGTGCCGACCACGAAGGAGAGCGCGCTGCGGCTCCCGCTGAGGGGGCGAACCGCGCCAGGGAGGTCGTCAACGCCGATCAGCTCACCTCGGGCGAGCACGACCGCGCGCTCGATGGCGTTCTCAAGCTCACGCACGTTCCCCGGCCAGGCGTGCTGGGTGAGCGCGTCGAGGGCTTCAGCGGTGAACGCGCGCACCACCTTGTTGTTTTTGGTGGCGAAGCGGTCCAAGAACGTGGCCGCGAGCAGGGGCACGTCCTCGGGGCGCTCGCGCAGCGGCGGCACACGCAGGCGGATGACGTCGAGGCGGTAGTAGAGGTCCTCCCGCAGCCGCCCCGAGCGCACGGCGGCGTCGATGTCGCGGTTGGTCGCGGCGATGATGCGGGCGTCGGCGCGATGGGTGACCGTGCCGCCGACACGCTCATACTCGCCCTCTTGCAAGACCCGCAGCAGCTTGACCTGGATGAGCGGGGAGATCTCGGTGATCTCGTCCAAGAACAGCGTGCCGCCCTTCGCGAGGTCAAAGCGGCCCTCTTTGCGGGCGACGGCGCCGGTGAAGGCCCCGGCCTCGTGGCCGAAGAGCTCGGACTCCAAGAGCGACTCGGGGATCGCCGCGCAGTTCACGGTGATGAGGCGCCCGGCGGCGCGGCGGCTGCGCTGGTGGAGGAGCCGCGCCACCCGGCTCTTGCCCGTGCCCGACTCCCCGGTGAGCAGCACGCTGGCGTCCGTCGGCGCGATCTGCTGCAGCTCCTCCAGCAAGGCGCGCATCGCCAAGGAGGAGCCGACGAGCTCCTCACCGCGCCCGCCGCCGCGCTCCTGGGCCAAGGCGTCGCGCAGTCGCTGGTTCTCCAAGATGAGCCCCCGCTTCTCAAACGCCTTGCGTAAGGAGCCCACGAGCTCTTGGCGGCGCAGGGGCTTGGTCACGTAGTCATAGGCGCCCTCTTTCATCGCCTCCACGGCCGTCTCGACGGTGCCGAAGGCGGTCATCACGATGACCTCGACGTCGGGCGCCAAAGACTTCACCGCCCGCAGCAGCTCGAGGCCCGACATGCCCGGCATCTTGAGGTCGGTGAGCACAACATCGACGGGCTCACCGCGCAGGCGGTCGATGCCCGCGCGGCCATCCGGCGCGTGCACCACCTCCCAGCCCTCGCGCTGGATGATGCGCTCTAAGGTGACGCGGTTGGCCTCTTCATCATCGACGACGAGCACTTTGGGCATTCTGGACACTCTGTCAAGGGCTTAGACAGGATGTCGTTCGTTTGTCAGCTTGTCAAGCGCGCCGCGGGCAGCTCCAGGACGATCCGGGCGCCGGGGGCCTTGTGCTCGGCGCGCACGACGCCGCCGTGGTCTTCGAGGATCTGCCGGGTGATGGCGAGGCCGAGGCCCGTGCCCGTGGCTTTGGTCGAGAAGAAGGGGTCGAAGGCGCGCTCGGCCTCCTCGGCGGAGAACCCGGCGCCGTCATCGTCGATCACGAACCGCAGGGTGCCCCCCTCACGCTCCACCCGCACGGTGAGCTGCTTCGCCCCGGCCTCGACGGCGTTTCGTGCGACGTTGAGCAGGGCCCGGCGGAGCTGGTGCGCGTCGAGGTCTACGGTCGGGCCCTCGGCGGCCTCGACGGTCAGGCTGACCCCGGCGCGGCGCAGCTCCTCGTCGAGCAGGCTCACCACGGAGCCGATGAGCGCCGCTGGGTCCTCGGGGTGCAGGCTCGGCGCCGGGCGGCGGGCCAGGGTGAGGTAATGTTCGGTGACCCGCTCCAAGTGGCGGATCTCGGCGGTGATCGTGCCCAAGATCGCCCGGGCCTCGTCGCGGCGCTCGTCGGGCAAGGTCTCTAAGTCTTCGCCGAGCAGCTCCGCGTTCAACGACAAGGCGTTGAGCGGGTTTCGCACCTCGTGGGTGATCTGGGCGAGCATCTGGCCGACCAGGGCGAGGCGCTCCGAGCGCGCGAGGCGGGCCTGGTGGTGCACCCGCTCGGTGACGTCTTCGCCGACGAGGATGCTCCCCCCGCGGAACGGCACCCGGCGCAGGTCGACCAGACGGCCCGCCAAAGGCGCGGCCTCGACGCCGTCACCGTCGCCGGGCAGGCGTAAGGACTCGGGCAGCGGATCGCCCTCACGCACCCCAAAGAGCGCCTCAGCGGCGGGGTTTGACAGCGTCACCCGCCCGTCGCTCTCGACGATGAGCGCCAGACGAATCGAGTCGAGCACCGAGCGCAGCTCCGCCCGAGCGCGCTGCAGGGCGCCCTCCCGCTCCTCGATGGCCCCGGCCATGATGTTGATCTCTTCAGCGAGCACGCCGAGCTCGTCCTTTCGCTGCAGCTCCACCCGGGCGCCGACGTCGCCCCCGGCGATGCGCTGCACCTGCTGGGTGAGCCGCCCGATGGGCCGCAGCGCGAGCACCGCCAAGGCCAACATCACGAGGCCCGCGAAGAGCGCGACGAGGCCCAAGGCCCCGGCGATGAGCTGGGCCTCACGCTGGGCGACGGCGGTGCGCTCCGACACCCGCCGAATTCGGGTCTCGACCCGGGTGGAGAGCTTCTCAAGCTCGGATCGAAGCGCCTGCCGCGACCGCGAGAGCTCCGGGGCCAAGGTGCGCACGGCGGCGGCGTCTTGTTGGTCCGCGAGATCCAGCGCCTGGAGGCTGACCGTCAAGTACGCTTGGTTTAAGCGCGCGAGGGTCTGGAGCTGGGCGTCTAAGATGACGAGGTTCGCCCGCTCTTGTTTGAGCCCCACCTTGGGCAGCACCCGGGCGACGATGGACTGGCCCTCGACGGTCTGATCGTTGATGAGCCGGGTGTAGAGGTTGAGGTTGGAGCGGTGGGCGGCGAGGCGGCGCGGTGGGTCGCTCAAGAGCCGCTCGGCGTCGATGTCTACCCGAACAAGCGCTCCGTCCATGCGTGAGACGGTGCGGGAGAGCGGCACATAGCCCAGGTCCAACGCCGTTAAACCTTCACCCAGCGCCCGGAGCTGCCAGATGCCGTAGCCGATGGCCAAGGTAAAGAAGGTGAAGGCGAGGAGATAGGCGCCGAGGATTCGTGCACGAAGGGAGGCCCGCTGGAGCAGACCCCTCATGGCGCCGGGACCTCGGGGGTGAGGGCCGCCGCGGCGTCTGCGCGCCCAAACACCCGCAGCGCGCGGCCTTCAGCGAGCACGACGACGAGGTGATCCTCAGCGCCGACGTCGAGCTCCGCCCGGGACCAGATCACCGAGCGGTTCGCCGAGCGCACCTCCAGGGGGTATTTCCCCGGCGGGAGGCCCTTGAGCACGAGGGGCGCGTCGGGCCTCACCGTGTGCCAGCTCTCGCCGAGCTTCACCTCTGCGCTCACCGCCCCGCCGAGGCGCAGCTCGACCTCACCCGGCCCGGTCTTTGTGGTGTCGGCGGCGGCCACGGGCAGGTCGGTAAAAAACACCCCGACTGCGGAGACGATCAGCAAGGTGGCGCGATCGTCTCGCAGAGTGATCATCGACTCGGCGATCTTGCCGTCGCCGTGGTCTACCCGCACCCGGGTGTCTCCGGCGGGCAGGTCGCGTAGCGTGAGCTCACCAGCCCCGTAGAGCTTGGCCGCCGTGGCGCCGTTGAGGCTGAGCTGAAAGGGGATCTCCCCCTCCACCCGAAGCTCGGCGGCCTGGGCCGAGAGCGTGACACAGAGGACGAGTGACGACAGCATGAGGCGAGCATATCGCGGGGAAGCCCCGCGCAGGTGTTCGCGCCGTTGAAGGTGCGTCAAGGCTGTGCTATGGGGTGCCCCCTGCGTCGAGGCGAAGGCTTCTCGACGCCTACTCCTGGAGAATCCATGCGTCTTGTCACTCCTGTCCTGATGGTTCTGGCGCTCGCGGTGGGCTGTGCTGGTGATGGCGGTGGCGCGACCGGCCCGGCCACCGAGGGCGCGGCGCCCCAAGAGTCGATCGGCGAGGTCCTCGCGACGATCAACGGCACCCCCATCGGCTCCGAGGCGTTCCAGCAAGAGGCCTCCCGCAAGGCCCCCGCCAACAACGAGTCGTTGAGCCCCGCCGAGCGCGACGAGATCATGCAGAAGCTCATCGCGGATGAGCTGCTCTACCAAGAGTCGCTGCGCCGCGGCCTCGACAAAGACCCCAAGGTCAAGAAGGTGATGGTCAACACCCTCCTTCGTGATCAGGTCTACACGAACGTCCGCAACACGGACTTCTCCGACGAGGAGCTCAAGAAGTACTACGACTCCCACAAGGATGAGTTCATCGTCCCCGAGAAGGTGCAGATCAAGCGCATCCTCATCCGGGTGACCGAAGATCGCACCGACGACAAGGCCAAGGCCGAGGCCGAGCGTATCCTCGCTGAGCTCACCAAAGATCCCGCGAAGTTTAAGGAGCTGGCCGCCCAGTTCTCCGAAGATCCCTACAAGCGCCGCGGCGGTGACGTCGGCTTCGTGGCCGCGGACGGCAAGCCCGGTCTCGACAAGGCCGTCGTCGACAAGGCCTTCACGCTCCAGGCCAACCAGCTCTCCGAGGTCTTCAAGACTGAAGAGGGCTACAACATCGTGTTCGTCGCCCAGCGCCGTGAGCGTGTGGAGCGCACCTTCGACCAGATGAAGGGCGCCGTGCTCCGCAAGGTCAAGAACGACCGCCTCAAGGACCTCTACGACCAGTACGTCAACGGCCTCAAGCAGGGCGCCAAGGTCGAGGTGATGACCGACAAGGTGAACGCCTTAGAGATCAAGGCCGCCCGCAAGGCCCCGAGCCTCGACGCCGGCCTCGCCGTGCCGTCGGGCATGGAGGGCGCTGAGGGCGAGATGATGGACGAGGGTGAGCCCGCCGTCGCCCCCGCCCCTGGCGAAGAGCCCCACTGATGTTTCCGCGCCGCCTCGCTCGGGCGCTGCTGACCTTCGCCTTCGGGCTCACGCTGATCGTGGGCCCGGCGGGCGCCGTCGTGGTGGATCGTGTCGCGGCGGTGGTCAACAAAGAGGTGATCACCCTCTCCGACGTGTATGAGCTCGGCGGCGAGTTCATCGCCGAGCGTGTAGACGCCGAAGGGGAGCAGGCCCGGCGTGAGGCGGAGATGGAGGTGCTCGACACCCTCATCCAGACCGAGCTCGTCTCCCAAGAGATGTCTCGCCTCGGCCTCGACGTCACCCAAGACGACTTAGAGGCCACGATCGACGACATCGCCCGGCAGAACGGCCTCACCCGGGACCAGCTCCGCCGTGAGGTCGAGCGCTCGGGCTTGGCGTGGTCGCTCTACCGTGAGCAGCTCATGGAGCAGCTCCGGTCGATGCGGTTTGGCCAGTCGATCCTCGCGCCCCGGGTGACCGTGGCCGAACAAGACCTCCGCGATCTCTACGACCGCGAGATCAAAGACGGCTACGTCGGCGCCGAGTCCCGCGTCCTGGAGGGCATCTTGGTGCCTTGGGGCGCAGACGCCAGCCCTGAAGCCCGCGCGGCGCTGGCGCTCAAGCTCAGCGAAGACAAGGCCCGCCACGACGCGGGCACGGTCACCTGGGCGGAGCTCCTCGCTGAGCACCCCGAGAGCCTGCTCGCCGGCGGCAAAGGCCAGCTCGGCGCCTTCCTGAAGGGCGAGGCCATCCCCGAGCTTGACGCCGCGGCCTTCGGCGCCCCGGTCGGCGCCGTCTCGGGCCCCATCGCGTTGCCCAACGGCCTGATGCTCCTGCGCGTGTCGTCTTCAGAGTTCGCGCCGCCACCGCCTTACGAGGCCCTGCGGGAGCAGCTCAGCCAAGAGCTGCAGGCGCGGAAGATGGAGTCGGAGATGGCCTTGTGGACGGCCCAGGCTCGCCGTCAGGCCGCCGTGGTGGTGAAGTTAGAGCCCCCGGTGGGGTATGGCGTGCTCGACCGCCAGGCCACGCCTGAGGTGGATCCCCTCGCCCCGCCGCCCTTCTTGACGCCTTAAGGCCCAAAGACGAATGACCCCGCCGCTCCTCATCACCCCTGGCGACCCCCGCGGCGTCGGCGCGGAGGTGGCGGTGAAGGCCGCGCGCCGTCTGGGCCTCGACGCGGTGTTGATCGGGGATCTCCCGGAGCTTCTGCGGGTCGCCCCCGACCTGCGCGTCGTCTCCCGGCTAGAGGAGGGGGAAGGTGGGCTTCGGGCCCTCGACCCCCTCGCGGCGCTCGGAGAGGGTGAGCCCGTCGAGATCGCCGCCCTGCGCCTCGCGGTCTCAGCCTGCCTGGAGGGCCGCGGGCGGGCCTTGGTGACCGGGCCGATTCACAAGGCCCGCCTCGCCGCGCGGGGCTTTCAGCACCCCGGCCACACGACGTTCTTGGGGGAGCTGTGTGGCGTGGCCGATCCGGTGATGGCCTTCGTCGGCGGGGCGCTGCGGGTCTCGTTGGTGACGGTGCACCTGCCGATCAAACGTGTGGCCCAGGCGATCACCAAGCCGCTGGTGCTGCGCACCCTGCGGGTCTCTAGCGCCGAGCTCAGCGACCGCCTGGGCATCGCCCAGCCGCGCCTGCTCGTCTGCGGGCTCAACCCCCACGCCGGGGACGGCGGGCTCTTGGGCCGTGAAGAGCTCGACATCATCGGCCCGGCCATCGCCGCCGCCCGGGCCGAGGGCCTCACCGTCGAGGGCCCGGTCTCCGCCGAGGCCGCCTTTCGTTGGATGCTCGACGGCCGCGCCGACATGGTGGTCGCGATGTACCACGACCAGGGCCTCGCCCCGCTCAAGCTCATCGACTTCGGGCGCTCGGTGAACTGGACCTTGGGCCTGCCCATCGTGCGCACGTCCGTAGACCACGGCACCGCCGATGACCTCTACGGCCAAGACCGCGCGGATCCGGCGTCGATGGAGGCCGCGGTGCAGCTCGCCTTGAGCCTCACCGCCTAGATCACATCGCAGGACGTGCCGATGGCGGTGGCGGCGCTCGCCGGGTCGAGGCCCCAGCTCCAGCAGCCCACGGCGCGCTGGTCGATGTCGTAGATCAGGATCGCGTAGCTGAGGTTGGGGCCGTCGGCCTCGGTGAACAGCGTCGTCTCACCCTCGACCACGGCGCTGGTGTCGGCCACGAGGGTGAGGTCAAGCCGGAAGTGGTCCCAGCAGCCCGCGGGGTCGTACTCAAAGGACGCGGCGGGGAAGGGGTGCTGCTCGGTCCAGGCGGGCTCGACGGCGCGGGTGATGAGCAGGTCGGGCGATGACATCCAGCCGACGGTGTACACGTCATGGCGCCAGATGGCGTCGATAAAGGACTGCTCGACGCGGTCCAGGGTGGTGTCGAGGGCGTCGCAGCCCTCGTCGCCGGTGTCCCACCAGTCGGTGTCCCAGCCGCGGGAGTCCCAGCCGCCCCACCAGCCGGTGTCGGGGCGCGGCGGCTCGGGGCCCACACCGCAGGTCTGGAGGCAGAGGCCCATCATCCCGAAGAACAGCATCGCCTCACTCCTCCAGGCGTTTGTCGCAGGTCGAGTAGCCGGCGACGGCGTTCCAGTCTAAGTCAGGGCCCCACACACGGCAGTCGCTCACCTCGCGGGTGAAGGCGTCGTAGACCACGAGGCGCCAGGCGAGGGCCTCTTCAGTGGACGGGTCGCAGAGGTAAGCCGTCGAGGCGTCGGCGACGACCTCCACGGGGTCGGGCAGCACGTCGAGGGTGAGCGCGAGCACGTCCCAGGCGCCGTCCTCGGCGGCCTCGACGGAGAGCAGCTTGTGGCTCTCAAAACGTGCGCCGTCGAGGCTCATCGAGATCAGGCCGCCGGACGTCCAGCCCTCGGTGCGGATCTCGATCCGGCGCTCATCCCGATCGGCGTCGCAGGCCGTCACCACGTCGGTGATCAGCGCGGGGCCCTCATAGAACGAGGGCGCCTCGGGGTTTGGGATCTCGCAGGCGAAGAGCCAGAGGGTGAGGAGCGGCCCGGTGAGCATGAGAGCAGTGTGCCTCAGCGTGGGGCGACTTGTCGTGAGCCCCAACAAAAAAAGCCCCCGCGAGCCGAGGCGCGCGGGGGCCGATGGACTCCCGAAGGAGCACAAGATCAGATCTCGGGGCAGGAAGCGCCGAAGAAGCTGTTGGTCGCGGCCACGTCGTCGCCGAAGCCGACGCACTCAACGGCGTTGCCGTCGGTGTCGTAGGCGTAGACGAGCCAGGTCAACGTGCTGATCATGTCGCAGCTGAACAGGGTGGTGGAGCCCTCGACCACTTCGCCAATGCTGCTGACGCTGTCGAGCGCGAGGTAGTAGAGCTCGGAGCAGCCGTTCGGGTCGAACTCGTAGGGGTCGGCGGGGAAGGGGTGAACCTCGTTCCAGGGGTTGTCCGAGCCCGACTGGTAGATGTACATCTCGGGGGACGAGCCCCAGCCGATGTAGTTCACGTCGTAGAAGTAACCATCGACGTCACAGTCGTAGGTGATGTCGCCGAGGGCCGTGGCGAGGTTGGTGCAGTCCGAGCCGCTGTCGCTGCCGAGGCTGTCACAGACCTCGCCAGAGTCGCAGGTCTTGTCGCCACCATCACACGCGATGAAGCTCGCGACGGCGAGGGAAGCCAGGAAGAGTTTGTTCATTTGGGCGTCTCCGTTGTTGGGTGCCGCTTTCGGCAGCTTCTGTTTTAGCCGCACCCCGTCCACTCCGCAAGTACCTGCAAGATCACGGACAGAGCGCGCCGTTGAACCCCCGGACTAGGCCTGACCATCCCCCACCGGGGCGGGCAGCTCATCCCAAGACTCGGGGTCGATGATCTCTTCATCCTCTTGGTCGTCTTGTTGTGCGCTCTTGGCTTTGGCGGCGCGATCTCGGAAGATCTGCCGCTCCACCTCGACCAGCAGGGTGTCGAGGCCCTCGCGGGTGAGCGCGCTCACGAGCAGGCCGCCGCGCTCCTGCTGAAGGTCAGCCTGGGCCTCAGGGCTGAGCTGATCGGCCTTGTTGAACACGACGACCCGGGGGATCTCGTGCGCGTCGAGCTGCTTGAGCACACGATCCACCTCGCGCATGTGAACGTCCAGCTCGCCGGAGGCGGCGTCGACGACGTGGAGCAGGAGATCGGCCTCGACGACCTCCTCCAAGGTGGATCGGAAGGCCTCGATGAGCTCCTTGGGCAGGCGGCGGATGAACCCGACGGTGTCGGTGAGGATCACCTCACGCTCTTCAGGGAAACGCATCCGGCGAGAGGTGGGGTCCAACGTGGCGAAGAGCTTGTCCTCTGCGTCCACCTTGGCGTTGGTCATGGTGTTGAGCAGGGTGGACTTGCCGGCGTTGGTGTAGCCGCAGATGGCGACGAGCGGCAGGTTCACCCGTTTGCGGCGGTCGCGGCGGCGCCCGCGCTGTTTGCCGAGCTCTTTGAGCTGGGCGGCGACGCGGTCGAGGCGCTCGTCGGCTCGTCGGCGGTTGATCTCCAGCTTCGTCTCGCCGGGGCCCCGCCCGCCGATGCCGCCGGTGAGGCGGCTCATGGCCGTGGGCATGATCGCCAGGCGCGGCTTGCGGTAACGGAGCTGGGCCAGCTCCACCTGGAGCTTGCCCTCGCGGGTGGTGGCGCGCTGGGCGAAGATGTCGAGGATGAGCTGGGTGCGGTCGAGCACGGCGAGCTCGGTCTCGGTGGCGATGTTGCGGAGCTGGCTCGGGCTCAGCTCACCGTCGAAGATGAGCACCTCGGCGCCTAGGTGCATCGCCTTCAACAGCAGCTCTTGGAGCTTGCCTTTGCCGATGAGCGTGCGGTTGTCGGCCTCACGGCGAACCTGCAGGGCGCGGTCGACCACCTCTAGGCCCGCCGTGGTGGTGAGGCGCTCGAGCTCCTCCAGGCTCAGCCGGGCCTCCTGGGCGCTCTGGTTGAGGCTCACGGCGACGAGGATCGCCCGCTGGCGGCCATCGACCCGCTTGAGCGCGCCGGAGCGGGTGAAGCGGGCCTCCAGGTCGTCGATGAAGGCCTTGTAGTCTTCTTCCCAGCGGTGAACCGACGGGCGCTTCTCGACACGGAACATCGTGTCGTCGAGGCCCTTGTTGTCGCCGACCTTGGGGCCCTCCCCCTCGCCCCGGGCCTCTCGGGCGGCGCGGGCCTCCTCCGGCGGCAAGGCGTAGGCGTACTCGATGTCACCCGGCAGGCCGTCGATGCCCGCGGCGATGGTGACGATGGTGTCGAGGCGCAAGAGGCCGAGGTCGGTGAGGTTGTCCTTCGTGATGCCTTCACCACGAAGCTGGGCCACGATGAGCCGCAGACCACGGAATCGTGCCTCACCGGCGCGGGAGCGGCCCAGGTCAGGGATAAACACCTGATGGGCGTCGCCGACGATGACGTGCTCGATGAAGCCGACGCGGTCAACCGTCACGCCGAGCTGCCGGTGCAGCTCTCTCGCCAGCTCGGTCAATCGACGGGCTAGCTCGGGGGTGACGAAGCGGTCTTGGGGGAGGCGCCTGTCGTAGAGCGCCTTGAGGGACTTCACCTGGGAGGACTTGAGGCCCTCTAGGTTGCCGTACAGATCAGGAATGAGGGGCTCCAGAGGAGAGGATCGGCGCCGCAATCCGGGGCGCCGCCGATCCTGTGGGGACGACGGTTACTGCGCTGGCTTATCCCGCCGCGCGGGCGCGGGCAAGCCGCGAGACTGGCTGAAGTCGGTGAGCAGCTTGGGCAGGTCTACGCCGATGCCCGCGCGGAGCTCCTCGACCAGCCGCACAGACTGCGCGGCGCGACCGTTGTCTGACGGCAAAACCGTGAGGCGGTTGATCTCGACGTCGGAGATCGTGCCCACGAGGGAGTCCATGAGCGCCTGGAGCTTCTGCATGAGGAAGATGTCCCGGGCCTGATCACCGCCCTGCTGCCAGGTGATGATCATCTGGTCGAGCACGGCGGCGGTGGCTTTGCCGTCCTCGATGATCTTCGCCGCGCTGCCTTTGGCGTGGGCGACCTTGGCCTCCATGTCGGCGTGGGCCGGGGCGATGACGTCGGCCTCAAGCCGCCGCCGCACCTGCTCTACGCGGGCCTCCTGCACCTTCACCTCGGCCTGGGCGCGGGCGATGAGCGCCTGCACCGCGCCGACCTCTTTGGCGACCAAGGCCGCCCGGCGGGTCTGGGCGTCTTGAACGATGCGGTTGCCTTCAGCCTGGGAGATCTGCACCGCGGCGCCACACTCGGCGAGGCGGGCCTTCTGGCGGTTGTCGGCGTCGCGGAACATCGACGCGGCCTTGGCGTCGGCCTCGGCGATCTTCGCCTTGCGGTTCAGCTCGGCGGACGACTTGCGCCCGATGGAGTTGAGGTAGCCGACCTCATCACTCACGTTCTGGATCTTGAGGGTGTCGAGCGCCAGGCCCAGGCGGGTGAGGTCGTGCTCGGCCTCCTCCAAGAGCTTCTGGGCGAAGGCGAGCTTGTCTTCGTTCACCTCTTCAGGGGTGAGCTGGCTGAGCACGCCGCGCAGAGCGCCTTCGAGGGTGTCTTTGGCGATCTTGATGATGTCTTCGCGGGGGCGGTCCAGAAACCGCTCCAGGGCGTTGCCCAAGGTGGGCTGGTGACCGGCGATCTTGAGGTTCGCCACGCCCTGCACCGTGAGCGGGATGCCGCCTTTGGAGTAGGCGTTGGTCACCGAGACATCGACGGTCATGTTCGTGAGGTCGATGCGGCTGACGCGCTCGATGATCGGCACCCGCACGCGGCGGCCGCCCTTCACGGTGACGTAGCCGCGGCCGTCGCTGTCCGAGGCGCCGGAGAAGACGAGCACCTCGTTGGGGCCGCTGATGAACAGCAGGTTGCGGATGGTGAACATGACGGCGATGCCGCCGCCGCCGACCACGACCATCGCCACGAGGAAGAGGCTCAGCAGGTTCTCGATGTCCATCACTTCACCTCTTCAGTGATCAGGGCCGCGGGGGCGCCGGGCTTGGCGCCGCTGGAGAGGATGCCGAGCACGTCTACGCCCGTGGAGTCGTTCAGCTCACGCAGCACGCGGCTGACCATGGCGGGGTACGAGGCGACGTAGTTGGGGAGCGCGGTGCCGTCGCCGCCGTCGATGAGGTTGATCTCGTCGATGGACACGGCGTTGACCTTCTCGGTGACGGTCCTGAGCACGGTCTCGAGGTTCTGGATGAGGAAGATGTCTTTCGCGTCTTTGCCGGCGCGAAGCCACGCTTCAGTCATCATCTGGAGCACCAGGGCCATGGCGCGGCCGTTCTCTTCGATGCTCGCGGCGTCGCCCCGGGCGCGTAAGGCCTGGGCCTGCTGCTCGGCTTGGGCGGGCAAGACCACGTCGGCCTGAAGGCGCAGCTCTTCGAGGCGTTTGCGGATCTCTTGCAGCTCTTGTTCGGCCTCTGCGCGGGCCTGCAAGGCGCCTTGTTGGGTCTTCTCGATCTCGATCTGGCTGATCGCGGTGATCTCGGCGCGCACGCGGGCGACGTCGTTCTCGGCGGCGGCGATGGCGCCGCTGGCCTTCTCGTTGGCCACCTGACCGAGCTGGTTGGCCTCGGCCTCTTTGCGCTCGGCCTCGGACTTCGCCGTAGACTCGGCCATCTCGGCGTCACGGAGCACGACGGCGATGCGCTGGCGGCCGATGCTCGCGAGGTAATGTACGTCGTCGGACACGGCCTGAATCTTGAGCGTGTCGAGCTGGAGCCCGAGGCGGCGGAAGTCGTCGTCGGACTCGTCCACGAGCTGCTGGGCGAACTTGAGGCGGTCCTCGTTGACCTCCTCAGGGGTGAGCGTGGCGAGCACGCCGCGCAGGTGGCCCTCCAGCGTCTCTTTGGCCACGCGCCGGATCTCGCCGATGTCTTGGCCCAAGAAGCGCTCGATGGCGTTGCCGATGAAGGCCGGGTCGCGGGAGATCTTCACGTTGGCGACGGCGTGAACGGTGAGCGGGATGCCGCCTTTGGAGTAGGCGTTGGCGATCTTGATGTCGATGGGCAGGGCGCGCATGTCCATACGCTCGGCCCGCTCGATGATCGGGAAACGGAAGGCGCGCCCGGAGGTGATCACCCGGTAGCCGGCGCTGGATCCGTCGGTGAGCTGGCGTTGCCGCCCGGAGATGACGAGCACCTCGTTGGGCTCACAGATGTAGACGAAGGCCTGCGCGACCGCGCCGATAAAACCGACGACGAAGAGCCCGGCGAGGAGGGCACACAAGGTGCCGACGATGGTTCCCATTCGGGGACCTCCAGGTGGGTGGTTGAGGGGTCAGCGCGCCTGCGGCGGCGCCACACGCGCCCGCTGTTTGGCGGCGATTGGGTCCAGAGAGCGCAGCGAGGCGACCTCGACGCGGTCGCCGTTCATGGCGATGACGAAGGCTGTGGTGCCGCGGGGGATCGGCGCCTCTTCGCGGGTGGTCGCGGTCAGCTCGACGTCTTGGTCGCCCAGGCGCATCCGCACCTTGCCGAGCTGGCCGGAAGAGACCGGCAAGAGCACCGTGGCTTCGCCGCCGACGAGGCTCTTGAGGTTTTGGTCCGTTGAGACCGTGCTCACCTTGAGCGAATGAATCGCCCAGGCCGCGCCGAGCCCGACGCCGAGGCCCAGGACGAGCGCCGCGGGCAGCTCCAAGAAGAAGGGCAGGTTGAGCAGCCGACACAGCGCCCCGGCGAGCCCAAACGCCGTCATGGCGTAGGTCCAGAAGCGCAGGCTCAACAGCGGCCTGAACCGCGGCGCCCGAGGCGCGGCCTGCTGCATGGTGAGCGCGGCGTCGTGCAGGGCGTCGCCTTGATGAACGGCGCCCAAGTCTTTGCCGCCGAGGGTGAGCTCTTTGCCGAGGCCGACGGGGTGATCTCCGGCGCCGTCGTGCCCGGCGAGGTCGTGATCGTGGTCGAGGGTGGCGTCGGCGTCGGCGTCGGCGTCCGTGTCATGGCCGCCGACATCCATGTCGCCGCCGTCCGCCTCCAGCTCCTTGTTGCCCATGAACGCGGAGGCCCCGACAAACACGGCCCCGAACGCGAAGCAGGCGAGGTAGAGCGTCAGCAAGGATCCTCCGAGTGTGGAGCCGTCATTCTCCCCCAATCAAGCCGATGAATCAAGGGGCGTCCGCCGCCCCATCCCCCGGACCTCGCCAGGCGAGCAGGCCCGAGGGGCGTGATGGCCCCGAGCCAGCGCAGGTTCGTGAGCGCCATGGTGTACAGCGAGCCCGAGAACAGCAAGATCCCCAAGGCCAGAAGCGGCGCGGTGGCCCTCGGCGGCGCCGCCATACGCCCCAAGACGAGCAGCCCGAGGCCATGAAACAGGTGCAGCCGCGCCCCCGTGCCCCAGACCTCCACAAGATGCGGGTCGGCCACGACCTTCTCCAGCCCGTGGGCGCCATACGCCGCGGCGGCGACCCCAAGCGCCATGAAGACGGCGCCGACGCGGGTGATCAGGCTGTGAGACATGGCGGGCTCCAGCGCGAAGGGGACGCGGAGTCCTATGTCGGGCTGGAGGTGGCGTCGAGGCCAGCGTCGAGGCCCGCGGCATGTGAGCCTACGCGTCGGGCCAAGGTGGGCACAACGCGCTACTCGGGGCTGAGGAGGTCAACGTGGCGCAGCGTGTGGTGGAGATGCACTTCGTCTGTCGGGACGATCTCAACGTGACCGACTTTGGGGACGGCAGCTTTGAGACGGGGTTCTGGGCGGTCTCCTCCGAGGCCGCGTTCACCGTGCGCACGGTGGCCTTGCACCAAGCCAAGAGCTGCCCGTCGTATCGGCAGGGCCGGGTGATCGGTCGCAGGACGGCGCTCTACCAAGGCAAGCTCCGCACCGTCTTTCGTGTCCAGATGGCTGGGCGGCCCCTCGCCTGGGGCGGCGGCGGCAGCGGGGAGAAGGGCTACGTGTATGGGTGAGGGTGTGGCCGAGGTGGCGCTCCAGCTCCCCCCAAAAAAGGACTGAACATGATCGACTGGTCCGACCTGCTCAACCGCTCCGAGCACCGCCCGTACCCGCTGCCCGATCGGGCCTGGCACATGACGATGTCTTGGCTCGATCTCCTGTTCGCCCACTGGAGCTTCCCGGCGGAGGTGATCCGGGACCTGCTGCCGCCGAACATCACCCTTGACACCTACGAGGGGCGGGCCTGGGTCGGCGTGGTGCCGTTTCGGATGGCGAACGTCGGGCCGCGCGGCCTGAACTGGCTGCCCGGCGTCTCAGCGTTCCCGGAGCTCAACGTGCGGACGTATGTGGTCCACGAGGGAAAGCCGG
The DNA here is from genome assembly GCA_023150775.1 of Myxococcota bacterium. Classification (GTDB taxonomy): domain Bacteria; phylum Myxococcota_A; class UBA796; order UBA796; family CAJQPC01; genus JADKFE01. Next base: position 154 of record JAKLKE010000003.1, on the reverse strand, counting down.
GGGTGTGGTTCTTCAGCCTCGACGCGGCCAACATGCTGGCGGTCCAGGCCGCGCGGCTCGGGTTTCATCTGCCGTATTACACTCCCCCCAGCTCAAGTCGATCGAATTAGACGCTATTTGGTAGTTGCGTGAGTCGTCAAAACAGGGGATCAGG
>JAKLKE010000039.1 GCA_023150775.1 Myxococcota bacterium | reverse complement strand
AGCCGGCCACCTCGCTCTCCTGCAAGGTGTACAGCTCGCTCAACGTGCTGGCCAACGTCGCGGACTGCACGCCGACTGAAGAGTCGGGCCACGTCTTCTTGTCGGTGCCCACGGACGACTTCAACCCCGGCGTTGACACCCTGCTCGTCCGCGTCACCGACGCCTCGGGCATCCGGTCCACGGCCTCCTTGTCGATGATCATCAACGCCTCGTACCCCAGCAGCGATGACGACGGCGACGCCTTCGGCACCGACTCCAGCGAGCTGGTGGTCGACTGCGACGACAACAACCGCGACACCTACCCCAACGCGGCGGAGATCTACGACTCCCTGGACAACGACTGCGACAGCATCGTTGACGAGGGCACCATCGGCTCCGACGATGACGGCGACACCTTCTCCGAGAACGACCTCGACTGTGACGACACCGACGAGGACACCTACCCCGGCGCGCCCGAGTCCCCCGACTACAAAGACAACGACTGCGACGGCACCATCGACGAGAACACCACCCTCAGCGATGATGACGGCGACGGCTACGCCGAGGTCAACAACGACTGCAACGACCTCGACGAGGAGATCAGCCCCAGCGCCGTCGAGATCTGCGACAGCATCGACAACGACTGCAACGGCCTCGTCGATGACGCCTGCCTCGCCTTGGACTCCGAGCCGCTCATCATCGGCGGCATCGACATGAGCCAGACGGCGGTTGAGGAGGGCGACACGGTCCAGCTCTCCACCTTCATCTACGATGCTGACGGCGAGACGATCTTCTTCACCTGGACCGTCGAGGGCGGCACCGCCGCGGGCACCACCTCCTCGACCTTGTCCTGGACGGCGCCTGCGGAGCTGGAGAACGACGAAGGCGAGATCTTCCAGATCTACCTCGTCGCCCAGGACGCCTCGGGTCACCAGGTCTGGGACTTCGCGCGGGTCGCGGTCTACCCCGAGGGCGCCTTGTTCCGCGACTTCGTGGAGATCGTCACCACCGAGGAAGAGGGCGGCTGCTCCTCCTCCGGCGCCGCCGCCGGTGTGGGCCTCGGCCTCATGGGCCTCGGCCTCGCGATGGCTCGCCGCCGCCGCCAGAGCTGATCGGTTGGGCAGACGGGGGCGCCATCAGGCGTCTCCACTCGACGCGCGGTGAGGCCTCCCTCACCGCGCGTCGCGCTTCAGGGGGCCGCGTCAGAGGTCTCCACCGAACGTCAGCGACTCGGGCGGCGCCTAACTCGGGGCGTAGCGGGCCAAGGCCACGGCGACGGCGGTGTCGGCGCGCAGCGTCCAGCGGCCTAAGCTCGCGGTCACGAAGCCGGCCTCGGCGGCCAAGGCCAGCTCATCGGGCGCCAGGCCCCCCTCAGGGCCCAGCAGAAGGCAGAGCGGCTCGTCCTCCGCCGCCGGGCGTTGCGGGTTCGCGCCCGGAGTGAGCACGAGGCGGTGCCCGACGAGGCCGCTGAGCTGGGCGCGCAGCGGGGCGACGGGGCGCAGGGTGGGGGCGTCGGCGCGGCCACACTGGCGGGCGGCCTCAGACGTGATGCGCTCCCAGCGGTCGAGGTGGTCACCCTGGGCGATGGAGCGCCGGGCCACGAAGGGGCGAAGCTCGGTCATGCCCAGCTCGGTCGCTAGGCGTAAGGAGAGGTCCCAGGCGGGCTTTCGGGTGAGGCCCATCACCATCACCCGCGGCGCCAAGGCCGAGACCTGACGCGGCGCGCTCGTCGCCAACACCACGGCCAGCTCGCCATCGGAGTCGACCAGGCGGCCGTCACACTCGGCGCCTTGGCCGTCAAAGAGGATCACCGCCTCGCCCCGGGGCACGAGCGTGACCCGGAGCAGGTGGTGGGAGACCTCGGCGTCGAGCTGCACCCGCTCGCCTTCATCGGGCAGAGACGGCGCACGAAAACGACGGGTCAACCGCGCTCCTCGGCGAGCTTGACCAGGTGAAGGCTCACCCAGTCGCCGTCCTGAACCCTCGCGGTGAGCGCGAGGGGAGGGGAGAGCACCTCGACGACCTTGTCCGCGCGGTCGGCGAGGATGCCCGCGAGCACGAGGTGACGGCCGGTGAGGCGGATGAGCTCCGGCGCCATGCCGACGAGCACCTCGGCGTAGAGGTTCGCCACGACCAGGTCGTAGGGCCCGCGCAGGGCGGAGAGCTCGGTGTCGGAGAAGTGGGCCTCAAGCTCGTTCTCGGCGGCGTTCTCTTTGGCCGTGCGCACACACTCGGGGTCGTTGTCGACGCCGATGGCCTTCATGCCCAGCTTCACCGCGGCCAAGGCGAGCACACCCGAGCCGCTGCCGACGTCGAGGCAGCTTCGGCACTCCCCCGCGAGGCGGTCGATGGCGCCGAGGCAGGCCAAGGTGGTGGGGTGGTCGCCGGTGCCGAAGGCCTGGCCCGGGGGGATGACGAGGTCGCCGGGCACGGCCTCCCAGGGCGGCGAGACGCGCAGGCGATCGGAGATCACGATGCGGTGGTGGTGGATCTTCCAGCTCTCCGCCCAGTCCTCTTCGTTCACCGCGAGGCGCTCGAAGCTCAGCTCCCCGTCGGCCTCGGTGAAGGCGGCCTCGGCGGCCTCAGCGTCGTCTTCGCTGAACCACGCGCGGAAGGTCACAAACATCGGCAGCGGGGGATCTTCGGTGTCCCAGGGCTGACGAAAACGCAGGGGCGTGCCCGGCGCCGGGGCCTCCTGCACGCCGCTCGCGCCGTTGACGAAGGCCAGATCCGAGAGGTCATCCATGCGGGTCCGGGGGACGACCGCGCGCAGCTCAATCCAGGACATCAGCGCTCACTCCATCGGCGTCGGCGGGCGAGGCGCGGGCAGCCGGACGCCCTTCTTCTTGGCCTCAATCAGGAGCGCGAGGCCCTCGGAGCCGCTGGTGATGTGAACCCAGGCGGTAGGATCGTCGAGCAGGCCCTTCACGAACAACGAGGGCGTCGCCATGACCCCGGCCTCCCAGCCATGGGCCACGTCGCTGCGCACGCGGTCGCTCGTGGCCTCGTCGCTCATGCAGGCGTCCAGCGCGGCCATGTCGAGGTTCTGCTGCTGGGCCATGAACCGGATGTTCTCTTTGTTGAGCACTTCCTGGTTCTGGAACATCTGGGCGTTGAGCTCCCAGAAGCGGCCCTGCTGGGTGGCGCAGACCGCGGCGGCCGAGGCCATACACGACTCGGTGTGGCCCGGCGACGGGATGCGGTCGTTGCAGAGGTTGGAGAGGGGGTAGTGTTTGTAGAGCACCCGCATCTCGGGGAGCTGGCCCGCGACGGCCTTGAGCTCTTTGGCCATCATCGCGCAGTGGGGGCACTGGTAGTCGGCGAACTCGACGACGGTGAACGGCGCGTCGGGTTTGCCCCAGGCGGGCTCGTAGCCGTGGAGGTTCACCTTGCCCGAGACCTGCTCGTAGAGCCGGCCGTAGTCGGCGCTCTCGGCTTTGCCCTCGCTGACGGCCTCGATGGCCTGGGCCGAGGCGGGGAGCTTGGCGCTCTCGTAGAGGTAAAAGCCGAACATCCCGCCGACGATGCCGCCCATGAGCGCCAAGGGCAAGGAGCGATCTTTGTAGCCGGTGAGCGCGGAGGGGAGCTGATCGAAGAAGGACTCACCCCGAAGCGCCTGGACCCCAGCGACGACGAGCAGGGCGTTGATGAGGTAGGTCGTGACGCAGAGGATGCAGAACGCGCCGAGCTGCAGGCTCACCGCGCCCAAGAACAAGCTCACGCCGAGGCCGGGGATGGCCAGGGCCAAGACGAAGGCCGCGGCGCGGTCTAAGCCGGGGCGGTCACGCCAGGCCTGCACACCGACGACGGTGAGGGCGGCGTAGAAGGCGAGGCCGAAGAGCGCGATGGGCAGACCGCCGACCTCAGACCACTCGCTGGTGTTCACGAGGTCGCAGTTGAGCACGTCGTTGATGTTGCAGACGCTCGCGCCGCCGGCCATGGCGACCTTGTGCTGCACGGCGAGATACGCCGAGAGGCCCGCGCCATACGCGCCCAAGGCCGCCACGCCCAACATCGGGGCGTGGGCCATCGCGGCGCCGCAGAGCATCAAGCCCGAGACGAGGCCGGTGAGGAGGGCCGGGGTCTCTTGGCCGTTGCCCAAGAGCGCCAACGCGACGCCGCCTGCGGCGAGGCCGAGCACGGGGAGCAAGAGGGTCATCAAGCGCTTCATCGTCTCTCCGAGAACGTGCGGGGGCAGCGGGGGTGGACCTCAGCTCAGCGGACGTTGCGCAGCTCGCGCCGGTCGGCTTTGGCCTTGAGGTCTTCGCGCTTGTCGTGCAGTTTTTTGCCTCGGGCGAGCGCGATCTCGATCTTTGCCCAGGGCCCCTTGAAGTACATGGCGATGGGGATGACGGAGAGGCCCTTCTCTTGAACCGCCCGGCGGATCTTCTCGATCTCAGCGGGCTGCAAGAGGAGCTTCCGGACACGCTCGGCGAGGTGGTTGTTGTCGCTGCCGTGGGTGTAGGGCGCGATGTGGGCGGCGTGTAAGAACGCCTCGCCGTCTTTTACCTTGACGTAGGCGTCGGTGATCTGGGCCTTGCCGTTGCGTAAGGACTTGACCTCGGTGCCGAGCAGAGACATGCCGGCCTCAAAGCGGTCGGTGATCTCAAACTCAAAGGTCGCGCGCCGGTTCTGGGCGATCGGGCGCACGGTCTTTGGCTTCTGAGGCTTGTTCGTGGGGTTGGTCATGGCCCTGTCCGTCTTTGGGCCTGCATAACCGACTGCCCGCGCGGCGGCGCGCTCCACCACGCTCCACGCGCGCGGCCCGGGGCGGGGTTCACTCCACCACGCTCCACCACGACCCCCCGATCCACCCCGATCCAACCGAGCGGGGCCTCGGGGAGGATCGTCGTGGTGGATCACGATCCAACCGGCCCGACGCTGTGGATCCTGCCCGTGAGAGCCCAAGGATCGTCAAGAAATCAAGCTGGAAACCACATTAAGGGCATCCCCTGTCCGGGCGCTCACGCCGGGGGATCCACCAGAGATCAGGCTCGTGGGGCGTTTTCCCCCTTTCGCCTTGAACGTGGATCAAAATGGAGTAGAGTGGAGAGGTAGGGTACAGAAGGGTGCGCGGTGGTGCACTTGAAGGCCCGGATGGGTGAATGCTCGGAGAACGCTGCCAGGTCTCGACGTCTTTGGACGACAAGGGTCGCATCGCTCTCCCTGCGCGGCTGAGGCACAAGATCAATGACGCTGGGATCGAATCACTGGTGCTCACGTGTGTGGATGGAGGAATCCGGGCGTTCACCCCGGATTACTTCGCCCAGCGCGTCGAGGGTCCGTTCCAGGACCGAGACCCGTTCGATCCCGTCGCTCAAGCATACTTCCACGCGGTCCTCGCCGACGCTGAAGACTGCGCGGTCGATCCCCAAGGCCGCCTGCGTATCCCCAACCGGCTCCGCCAAGACGCCGGCCTCGACCGCGAGTGTGTGCTCATCTCCGTCATGCAGTGGATTGAGCTCTGGGATCCGGCGCGCTGGGAGGCCACTCGCCAGCAGGCCATTCACGAGTACGCCCGGGCTCGTCAACAGGCGCTCCCCGCCGCGAAGGGGTGAGCGAATGACGGCGTTCCAGCACGAGACGGTGATGGGGCCTGAGGTCTGCGCGCTGCTCGCCCCGCGCGACGGCGGCCTGTACCTTGACTGCACCTTGGGCGGCGGCGGCCACGCCGAGCGGCTCTTGGAGGCCTCGGGGCCCACGGGCCGGGTGATCGGCCTCGACCGCGATCCCAACGCCCTCGCCGCCGCTTCAGCCCGCCTCGCCGGCTTTGGTGAGCGGTTTGTCGCCGTGCGCTCGACCTTCGGCGCGCTCCAGGCCGCCTTGGCCGAGGCCGGGGTGACCGCTGTGGACGGCCTCGTCGCCGATCTCGGCGTGTCGAGCCCCCAGCTCGATCAGGCCGCCCGGGGCTTCTCGTTTATGCGGGACGGCCCGCTCGACATGCGGATGGACCCAGACGCCCCCACCACGGCGGCGGAGCTGGTCAACGGCCTCCCCGAGGCGGAGCTGGCGGATCTGCTCTACGGCCTCGGTGAGGAGCGCCAGTCGCGTCGTTTGGCCCGGGCCATCGTCGCCGCGCGGCCGATCACCGGCACGGCGCAGCTCGCCCAGGTCATCGCCGGGGCGATGGGCGGCCCTCGGGATCGCATTCACCCCGCCACACGCTCGTTCCAGGCCCTTCGCCTCGCCGTCAATGACGAGCTGGGTGAGCTGGACCGGCTCTTGGCGGCCTTGCCTGGCTGCCTCACCCAGGGCGGTCGGGCGGCGGTGATCTCATTTCATTCTCTGGAGGACCGTCGGGTCAAGCAGCGTTTTCGGGCGCTCGCGGGGCTTGACGCCGAGAAGGACGCCTACGGGCGGTCCCTCGGCGTCGTGACGGCGAAGCTCATCACGAAGAAGGCCGTCGAGGACGCAGGCTCGGGGAACCCCCGGGCGCGCTCGGCGAAGCTCCGGGTGATCGAGCGGGTGTAGCGGCGGTGGTGCAGTACGTCGGCGGTGGCTGAGGTGGCGTAGGAGGTCGGTCATGGAATGGGGTCGCGAGCTAGGAGGCGCTTGGGTCGGTCGCTCTGCGGCGGGGCTCCTCGCGGGCGCGTCGCGGGCAGGTGTGCGGGTCGGTGTGGTGCTGCGGTACTTCACCTTCGCGATGCTGCTCGTCGCCTCGTTGATGTTTTACGTCTGGTCTCGGGTGGACGTGCGCGCCAGCGCCGCCGAGCTCGACCGCGTAAACACCCAGCTCGCCACCCGTCAGGCCGAACAAGAGCGCCTGCGCCTTGAGCTGGCCACCCGCCAAGACCTCGCCCGCTTGGGCCAGGTCGGCGCGGCCATGGGCCTCGTCTCTGACGTTCAAGTCCGCACCGTGACGATCGGGGTGGCCCAGTGAACAAGCCCGTCGCCAACGATCTCTCCGCCTGGCTCAGCGCGATGCTCGCGCCAGATCCCGGCACCGTGGATCGGGCGACGCTCATGGCCCGGGCCCGCTTCCGCGCGTCATTGATCATGGTCGGCGTCATTCTTGGCTACGTCGTGTTGGCCTTACGCGCCGTGCCCTTGATGTTGATGCCCGACGACCGCCTTCAAGCCAAGGCGGCGACGCAGTTTCAGACGGCGGTGGAGGTCGAGGCCCCGCGCGGCGACATCATCGGCCGCGACGGCACGGTGTTGGCCACCTCCGTCGAGATGCCCGCCTTACGCGCCGACCCGTCCAAGCTCAGCGCCGAGCAGGTCGGGCCCTTGGCGCGTGAGCTCGCTGGGATGCTCGGCCTCGACGCCGCCGACCTCACCGAGAAGCTGAGCAAGAGCGAGCGCCGCGACATCCTGCTCGCCAACCAGATCTCCCCCGACGCCGTAGACGCCGTGGAGAAGCTCGCCCCGGGCGCCTTGTGGGTGGACTACCAGTCCACGCGTTTTTACCCCGGGCGCACCCTGGCGGCCTCGCTCCTGGGCATGGTCGGGCAGAACAGCCAAGGCCTTGAGGGCATCGAGCGCGCGCTGGACAAACACCTTCGGGGCAGCACCTACCGCTTCGTGCAGCAGCGTGACCGCCGCGGGCGCAACATCTCTACGGCGGGGGACGCCCGGGCCCGGGCCCACGCCGGGGACTCGGTCACCCTCACCATCGAGCCCTTCATTCAGCGCGCCGCTGAAGACGCGCTGGACCAGATGATGATCACCTCCGCCCCGGCCGCGGCCATCGCGGTGGTGATGGACGTGAAGACCGGCGAGATCCTCGCCATCGCCAACCGGCCCAACGCGAACCCCAACGACGTCTCCACCATCGACGTCTCGGCGATGCGTAACCGCGCCGTCGCCGACGCCCACGAGCCCGGCTCGGTGCTCAAGCCCTTTGTGGTCGGCCTCGCCGTAGACAAAGGCATCAACAAGGCTGAAGACCTCATCGACTGCGAGGGCGGGAGCTGGCGCGTCGGCAACAGCATCATCAACGACGACCACCCCCACGGTGTGGTGACGCTGTCTGAAGTCGTGAAGTACAGCTCCAACATCGGCACGGCCAAGCTGGCCTTCGCCATGGGCGCTGAAGAGATGATGGAGGGCCTCAAACGCTTCGGCTTCACCCAGCCCTCGGGCCTGAACCTGCCGAGCGAGGTCAACGGCTTCTTGCGTAACCCCAAGGGCATTCGGCCGATTGAGGTGGCGACGACGGCCTTCGGTCAGGGCATGACGGCGACGGCGGTGCAGCTCGCGGCGGCGCTCGCGGCGGTCGGCAACGACGGCGTGCGCATGAAGCCTTACCTCGTCTCCGAGGTGCGTGACCGCCTGGGCTACGTCCGCCTGCGCAACCGCCCGGTGCGTGTGGAGCGGGTCATCTCTGAAGAGGCCGCGGACAGCCTCGTGAAGATGATGATCACCGTTTTGGAGACCGGCGGCACGGGCACCAAGGCCCGGCCCGAGGGCTTCTCCGCCGCGGGCAAGACCGGCACGGCGCAGAAGGTCGTGGACGGGCACTACTCGGCGACGGCGCGTGTGTCGTCGTTCATCGGGCTCACCCCGGCGAACGATCCTCGCCTCGCCATCGTGGTCATCGGCGACACGCCCACCATCGGCAGCAAGTACGGCGGCATCGTCTCTGGCCCCGGCTTCTCGCTCATCGCCACCCGGGCGCTTCGTTATCTGGGCGTGCCCGAAGATGTGCCGATTGAGCCCAAGCCCAAGCTCGCCCCGCCGCCTCCGGCGCTCGGCCCCGATGGCCTGCCCCTGCCCGTGGTGCCGCCGCCCATGGCGATGCCCGCCCCGGTGAAGGTGGCCCCCGGCCCCGCCCAGCTCACCTGGCTCGCCGATGGCCGCATGGCCGTCCCTGATCTCACCGGCCGCTCGATGCGTGACGTGCTCGTCGCCGTCGATGGCGCCGGGGTCGAGGTCAGCCTCGTCGGCTCAGGCCGCGTCGTCTCTCAAACCCCCGCGCCTGGCTATGCTTTGGCGGCGGGGGACCGGCTGGAGGTCGTGCTGCAATGACAGCAAACCTTCGCCAAACAAGCTCTCAGAGGTCCGAAGGCGTGTTTTTGCGCTTTGCGGATGATCTGCCGATGGTCGGGTCTGCGCTGCCGCGTATGCTCGACAGAGCCCCGAGCGCAATCCCCGCGCGAAGGGTGTGCCCTGGTGACGCCAGCCCCGCTTCTGGCCCATCAGAGACGCTGTCGATGCTCTCGCTGCCCGCCGAAACCCTGCTGAAACCTGCTGATGCTGTCGCTGAGCGAGGATGTCCTCGCCCTCGCGGCCACGTCGGCCCGGCCATCCTTCACGCTCCCGCCCCGCAGACAGGCTCCGCGCGTCGCAGGCCGGGGGTGCGGGTCCGGCTCGCCAGTCATCGCTGGCGCTCGCCTCGGAGGTCCAGCGCGCTGTTCTGGCGCGCCTCCTTCCGCCGTGAGTTGTGCTGGTCCGTCGCCCCGCCCTGTCGCTCCTCGCTGAGACAACTGCTGCTGCTGGTTTGGAACCCCGGCCTCTTCGCGCTGGGGCCTCGCGGGGTGGGAGCGTCTGAAGGAGGCAAGACACGATCGGACCTCCATTGGGCAGGTGTTGGTGGCGCCTCTCTGCACGCTGAGCCGTTTCTCCAATCCGCGTGACTCCCTGGCAGTACGCAGAGGGGCGCCACTCACCGCCGCCCGACATCTCCGCCGCTTCATCCTGACCCGCTCCTGACCTCTCCTTCCCCGTCGCGACCCCCCTCCTCCCCGCTGAACGCTGATGATGCTCTCCGAGCTGCTGCGCGGGGTCGACGTGGCTCATGTTCATGGCCGCGTTGATCTTCCCATCGTCGCCATCACCCAGGACTCGCGCCGCGCGGGCCCCGGGGCGCTGTTTGTCGCCTTGGTCGGGCGGCGTGGGGATGGCCACGACCACGTCGCCGGGCTCACCGAGGCCGCCGCCGTGGTGGTTGAGCGTGACGTAGAGGCCCCCGCTGGGGTCACCGTCGTGCGGGTCAACGACAGCCGCAGAGCCCTGGCCGAGCTGGCCGCGGGATTTTTTGGTCATCCGTCCAATGAACTGAGCCTGGTCGGGGTGACCGGCACCAACGGCAAGACGACGACGACGCAGTTGATCGAGGCCATCGCCGCGGCGAACGGCGTGCGCGCCGCGGTCATCGGCACCGTGGGCAACCGTGTGGCCGGGGAGAACCTGCCCGCGACCCACACCACGCCCGAGCCCACCGAGTGGCAGGGCCTCTTGCGCTGGGCCGTGGACGCGCGCTGCGCTTGGGCGGCCGCCGAGGTCAGCTCCATCGGCTTGGACGCCCGGCGCGTAGACGCCACGCGGTTCGTGGTGGGCGTCTACACGAACCTCACCCAAGACCACCTCGACTACCACGGCGACATGGCGGCCTACGCCCAGGCCAAGGCGCGGCTGTTCTTGGAGCTTCTGCCCAGCGGGGCCACGGCCCTGCTCAACGCTGAAGATCCGGCGGTGATGGCCTTGCCGACGCTGCCCGAGGGCGTGCGCCGGCTGACCTTCGGGGTGGATCACGGCGACGTTCACGCCGAGGGTTTACGCCTCACCGTCTCTGGGAGCGAGGCGACGGTGGTGACGCCTTGGGGCGACCTCTCGCTGCGCCTGCCCCTGCTCGGTCGGCACAACGTCGCCAACGCCTTGGGCGCTGCGGGCGCGGCCTTGGCCCTGGGCCTGAGCCCGGAGCAGGTCGCCCACGGGCTCGCCCAGGCGCCGCCGGTCCCCGGTCGGCTGGAGCCTGTGGCCAACAACCGCGGCGTCACCGCGCTCGTGGACTACGCCCACACCGAAGACGGCCTACGCACGGTGCTCCGCGCGCTTCGTGAGCTCGGTGCCCAGCGCATCGTGCTCGTCTTCGGCTGCGGCGGCGACCGCGACCCCCAGAAGCGGCCGCTCATGGCCCGGGCGGCCACCGAAGGCGCGGATCTGGTCATCGCCACGAGCGACAACCCCCGCGGTGAAGACCCCCTCGCCATCCTCGCCGACATGGCCCCCGGCCTCGGCCCCGACGCCCTGATCGTGCCTGAGCGCGCCGAGGCCATCCGCCGCGCCGTCGCGCTGTGTGAGGCCGGGGACGTGCTTTTGGTCGCGGGCAAAGGCCACGAGACCACCCAAGAGATCGCCGGGGTCAAGCACCCCTTTGACGACCGCCTCGCCCTTGGCGCGGCGTTTTTAGAGGAGGGCGCATGATCCTCACGCCAGCCGAGATCGCCCGGGCCACGGGTGGGCTCTTGATTCACGACGGCCCCGCCGGGCCGATCCGCACCGACAGCCGCGCGCTCACGCCGGGGGACTGGTTTCTGGCCTTGCGCGGCGACCGCTTCGACGGCCACGAGTTTTTGCCCAAGGCCCGGGAGCTTGGCTGCGCCGGGGTGATCGCCGAGCAGGTGCCTGAAGGTTGGGATCGGGGCTTCGTGAAGACGCCGCGCACCCTGGAGGCCCTGCAGAACTGCGCGCGCTGGGCCCGGTGGAAGCTCGGCTGCCCCGTCGTCGGCGTCACCGGCAGCGCGGGCAAGACGACGACGCGGGCGCTCATCGCGGAGCTGCTCGCGCCCCTGGGCCGGGTCCACCAGAACGAGGGCAACCTCAACAACCACATCGGCGTGCCCCTCACCTTGCTCGCTTGCCCTGATGAGCCCGACGCCGTCGTTCTCGAGATGGGCATGAGCGACTACGGCGAGATTCGGCTCTTGCGCGACATCGGCCAGCCCAACGTGCGGCTCATCACCAGCGTCGGCGCGGCGCACACCGAGACCATCGGCTCCGTTCAAGGCGTCGCCCGCTGCAAACAAGAGATCTTTGACGGCGCGAGGGCAGGGGACTGGGTGATCGTCAACCTAGACGACGAGCACATTCGCCAGATGCCTCTGCCAAAAGGCGCCGGGATCCTGCGGTTTGGCATGGGGGAGCGAGCGGACGTGCGGCTTCTGCGCGCGGAGCTCGACCCGGAGCACCTCACGACGGAGCTGGTCTTGCGCCTGCCCGACGGCGAGCTGCTCACCGCGACCTTGCCCGCGCCAGGGGTTCACCTCGCGCGGAACGCCGCAGGGGCCGTCGCCGTGGCCTGGGCTTTGGGAGTGCCGAGCCGGTCTTACGCCGAGAGCATCGCCCGCTACGCCCCGGTCGGCATGAGGATGCGCGTGGAGCGCCGCCAAGGCGGGATCACCGTGCTCAACGACGCTTACAACGCGAACCCGCTCTCGATGCGGGCCTCTCTCGACAGCCTCGCCGCCGTGCGGGGACGCCGCCGGGTGGCCTTGTTGGGCGACATGCTGGAGCTGGGTGAGGTCGAGGACGGCGCGCACCGCGAGCTGGCGGCTTACGCGGCGTCGCTGGGGATCGAGGTGCTCGGCCTCGCCGGAGCGCGGTTCACGGCGGTGGCAGAAACTGCCAAAGGCGCGAAGTCTCTGCTCGTCGCCCCCGACGCCGACGCCCTCGCCGAGCGTGTTCGAGGGGCGCTGCGCCCCGATGACGTGGTGCTCATCAAGGGCTCACGCGGCTCCAAGATGGAGCGTTCTCTCGTTTGGCTCCCCCTGGAGGCTCCGCCGGAGCCGGAGGGCTGATGTTCTACCACCTCTTCGTCCCCTTGGCGGACGACCACATCTTCTTCAACGTCTTCCGGTACACCACGTTCCGGACGGCCTGGGCGCTCATGACCGCGCTCGGGTTCTGCTACTTGGTCTTCCCGAGCTTCATCCAGTGGATGAACAACCGGAAGATGGAGCAGATCATCCGCACGGACGGGCCCCAGGAGCACATCGAGAACAAGCTGGGCACGCCGACCATGGGCGGGGTGCCGATGCTCGCGGGCATCACGCTCTCGGCGCTTCTGTGGTGTCGCCTCGATCAGTGGTCGGTCTGGGTCTGCCTCATCGTGCTCCTCGGCTATGGGCTCATCGGCTTCGTAGACGACTGGAAGAAGGTGATGGAGAAGTCTACGGACGGCCTCGCCGGGCGCTGGAAGATCGTCGGGCAGCTCATCTTCGGCGTGTTGCCCTTCGCCTGGGCTTACCAGACCGGGCGCATGAACGCCGTGTTTCAGCTCCCCTTCTTTAAAGCGGGCGTAGACTTCGGGAACCTCTGGGAGGGCGCCCCGCCGAGCCTCGGCTGGCTGTACCTGGCCTTGGTGCTGTTCATCCTCGTCGGCGCGTCCAACGCCGTGAACCTCACCGATGGCCTCGACGGCCTGGCCATCGGCCCGGTGATGACCTCGGCGGGCACCTACGGCATCTTGGCCTATGTCGCCGGGAACACGAACTTCTCGACCTACCTCGCCGTGGAGTATGTCGCCGGGGCCTCGGAGCTGACCGTCTTGTGTATGGCTGTGGTCGGCGCGGGCCTGGGCTTCCTCTGGTACAACTCCTACCCCGCGCAGATCTTTATGGGCGACGTAGGCTCGTTGGCCTTGGGCGGGCTGCTCGCGGCCTTGGCCGTGGTCACCAAACATGAGGTGCTCCTGGCCCTGGTCGGCGGGATCTTCGTCTTGGAGACGGTCTCGGTCATCGTGCAGGTCGTGAGCTTCAAGACCACGGGCAAGCGCGTGTTCGCCATGGCGCCGATTCACCACCACTACGAGAAGCGTGGCTGGTCGGAGCCGAAGATCATCGTGCGGTTCTGGATCATCTCGATCCTGCTCGCGCTGGTGGCCCTCACCACCTTGAAGCTGAGGTGAGCGTGGGCGCCGCCAACTCCGTCATGCCACGTCGGGTCACCGTGCTCGGGGCTGGGCTCTCGGGCCGGGCCGCCGCGCGTCTGGCGTTGCGCTTGGGCGCGGAGCGGGTGACGCTCACCGACCTCAAGGCGGACTCCGAGGGCGTCGAGGGCGCGCACAACGTCTTTGGCCGCCATGACGAGGCCGATCTCAGCGACGTGGACCTCGTCGTCGTCTCTCCCGGGGTGCCCGCCGCCGCGCCGCCGGTGCGCCGGGCGCTGGCCGCTGGGGTGGAGGTGCTGGGTGAGCTGGGCTTCGCCTGGCGACACCTGCCGCGCCTGCCCACGGCGGCGATCACCGGCACCAACGGCAAATCTACGGTCACCCACTTCACCGGGCAGCTCCTGCGTGGGGTCGGGCGGCGGCCCTTCGTCGGCGGCAACCTGGGCACGCCCCTGTGTGAGGCGGTCGGCGGGGACTTTGACGGCCTCGTCGTCGAGGTCTCGTCGTACCAGCTTGAGCTCGCCGGAGACTTCGCGCCCGACGCCGGGGTGATCCTCAACCTCACCCCCGACCACCTCGCCCGGCACGGCACAATGGAGGGCTACGCCGCGGCCAAAGCCAAGCTCTTTGACCACATGGGCCCGGCGGGTCTGGCCTATGTCCCCAATGGAGACATTCTGTTGAAGGCCGCCTGTGAGGGCAAACCGGGGCGGCGGCGCTGGCTGGACGCTGAGCCCGGAGTGCTGCTCGGCGAGGACGGCTCCTATGCCCTCATCGAAGGTGAACGTCTGAAGCTCTCCGGCCTCAAGGTCATGGGCCGGATCAACCGCTGGAACGCCGCCGTGGCCGCCGCCTTGGCCCGGGCCTTGGGCGCCTCGTTGGCGGCGCTGGACCTCTCGGCGCTCACGGCGCTACCCCACCGGATGCAGCCCGTGGCCGACCACGCCGGTGTGTTGTGGATCAACGACTCCAAAGCCACGAACGTCGACGCCGCCTTGGTGGGCTTAGCGAGCGTCGATCGCCCGGCGGTCGTGATCTTGGGCGGCCAAGGCAAAGAGGGCGCCGACTACAGCCTGCTCCGCCCGGCCCTTCGTAAAGCGGCGGCGGAGGTCATCGTCTGCGGCGGCAGCGCCCAGGAGATCTCGTCGGGTCTCGGGGAGCACGCCCACCACGTCGTCTCTGGCCTCGCCGACGCCGTGGCCTTGGCCCGTCGCCTCGCGCGGCCCGGCCAAGCCGTGCTGCTCACCCCGGCCTGCGCCTCGTTTGATGAGTTCAACAACTTCGAGCACCGTGGGGCCGTCTTCGCGCGGCTCGCCCAGGAGGCCCAGTCATGAAGGCCCGCCGTTTTGATCTGCCCCTCATGGGCCTCGTCGTCGTGCTGCTCATTCTGGGTCTGGTGATGGTGCAGTCGGCCTCGGGCCCCGTGGCCGCCGACCGCCTGGACGACCCCTGGTACTACGTCAAACGCCAGCTCGCGGCGATCATCGTCGGCATCATCGGCGGCGTCGGCATCGCCTTCACGCCCTATGAGTGGCTGCGGCGCTACGCCTGGGCGGCCTACGCGGCGATCATCATCGGGCTCATCTTGGTGTTTGTGCCGGGGCTCAGCCACCGGGTCAACGGCGCCTCGCGCTGGATCGGCATGGGCAGCGTGAACCTGCAGCCGTCAGAGCTGGCGAAGCTGGTCTGCGTCTTGTGTATGGCGCACTTCATCGACGAGAAGGGCGGCCGCCTGGACGACGTGAAGAACGTGCTCTTGCCGGCCTTGGCCATCCCCGTGCCCTTGATGTTGCTCATCGTCCTGGAGCCCGACTTCGGCACGACGGTGATCATCGGCGGCATGGCCTTCCTCACCCTGGTCGTCGCCGGGCTGCGCACGCGGTTTATCTACGCGCTCTTTGGCCTCGGGGTCACCGTCGGCGCCTTGGTGGCCGTGGCCGAGCCGTATCGGCTCAAGCGCCTGCGCTCGTTCATGGACCCTTGGGCGGACGCGGCGGGCTCGGGCTACCAGGTCATTCAGTCGATGATCGCCTTTCACTCCGGCGGGCTCACCGGGCGTGGCCTCGGCGAGAGCCAAGCCAAACACCTGTTCTTGCCCGAGCCCTGGACCGACTTTATCGGCTCGGTCTTGGGGGAAGAGCTGGGCCTCATCGGCGTGCTCGCGCTGTTGACGCTCTACGGCCTGCTCATCTGGCGCGGGATGCACGTCGCCCGGCAGGCTGAAGACCTCTTCGGGGCCTTGTTGGCCACCTCACTCACCGCCGCCATCGGCCTCCAGGCCTTCTTCAACCTCGGCGTCGTCATGGGAATCGTGCCGCCCAAGGGCCTCGTGCTGCCGTTTATGTCTTATGGCGCCTCCGCCATCGTCGCCCAGCTCTTCGCCGTGGGGCTCCTGCTCAACGTCTCGGCGAACAGCGCCGCCGGCGCCCGGGCGCCCACCATCTACCGCCCGAGCGCCACGGCGGAGGGGGTTCTGGCCCGATGATGTTCCGCGGAAAGGTGCGTCAGGTTCATTTTGTGGGCATCGGCGGATCCGGCATGAACGGCCTCGCTGAAGTGCTGCTCACCTTAGGGTTTGTGGTGTCCGGCTCGGACATGAAAGAGAGCGGCACCGTGGCCCGGCTGCGGAGCTTGGGCGCCCAGGTGTTCATCGGCCATCGCGCAGAGAACATCGTCGGTGCGGACGTCATCGTGCGCTCCACGGCGGTGCCCGATCACAACCCGGAGCTCTCCGCCGGGCGGGCCCAGGCCATCCCCGTCATCCCCCGGGCCGAGCTCCTCGCCGAGCTGATGCGGATGAAGTACGGCGTCGCCGTCGCCGGCACCCACGGCAAGACGACGACGACCTCGATGATCGCCCAGATCCTCGGCGCCGCGGGCCTCGACCCCACGGTCGTGATCGGCGGCAAGCTCGACGCCTTGGGCTCCAACGCCAAGCTCGGCCAAGGCGAGCTGCTCGTCGCTGAGGCCGATGAGTCCGACGGCAGCTTCTTGTTGTTGGCGCCCACCGTCGCCGTCATCACGAACATCGACCCCGAGCACCTCGACCACTACGGCGACTTCGCCACCCTACGCCGGGCGTTTGTAGACTTCGCCAACAAGGTGCCCTTCTTCGGCTTCACCGTGGCCTGCCTCGACCACCCCATCGTGCAAGAGAGCCTGCCCGAGCTGCGCCGCCGCGTGGTCACCTACGGCCTCACCCGCCAGGCCGACCTGCGCGGCGACGACATCCGCTGCGACGGCTTAGAGACGAGCTTCGCCGTACATCGTGGCGCCGAGACCTTGGGCCGCCTGCGCCTGATGATGCCCGGCCAGCACAACGTGCAGAACGCTTTGGCAGCAGCTGCCACGGCCTTGGGCCTTGACATCCCCTTTGAGCAGGTCGCCGCGGGCTTGGACGGCTTCACCGGGGTGCAGCGCCGCTTCACCGTCGTCGGGGAGGCCAGCGGCGTCATGGTCGTGGATGACTACGGCCATCACCCCGAGGAGATCCGCGCCACCCTCGCCGCCGCCCGTGCGGGCTTTGAGAAGCGCAGGATCATCGCGGTCTTTCAGCCGCACCGCTACACCCGAGTTCGCGACCTTCACGCCGACTTCTGCCGGGCCTTTAACCGCGCGGATCGGGTGCTCGTCTGCCCCATCGCCGCCGCTGGGGAGGCGCCCATCGACGGGATCGACCACCAGAGCCTCGCGGAGGGCCTCCGTCGTTATGGCCACCGTGGCGTCGAGCGGGTGGACGATCTCGACGAGGCCCTCACCCGGCTCACCGACATGGCCCAGCCCGGCGATCTGGTGATCACCTTGGGCGCGGGCAACGTGAACTCGATCTGCGCGCCCTTGGTGCAGCGCCTCGGCGGGGAGCCTCGTTGAGCACGACCTCGGCCCCCGCTGACCTCCCGGCCCTCGCTGAGCGCCTGCGCAGCGTGCCGGGGCTCATGGTGCGTGAGGACGAGCCGATGAGCCGTCACTGCACCTGGCGTGTGGGCGGCCCGGCGGCCTTGTGGGTGGTGGTCGAGACGGAAGAGGCGCTCATTGAGGCCGTGGGCCTTATCCGCGAGGCGAACGAGCGTGTGGTGGCGGTGGACGGCCAGCACCTCTGGATCGGCGACGGCGGCGTGGACGGGGTCTGGCTTCGTTTAGGCGCCTGCGCGGAGGGCATCTCCCGGGACGGCCTCAGCTTAGATGTCGGCGCCCAGACCCCCGTGGCGGCCTTGGCCAGCTACGCCCGCCGCGAGGGCCTCATCGGCCTGGAGGGCTACAACCACACCTCGGGCACCGTCGCCGAGCTGCTCCGCCGAGACGAGCCGCCGCCGACCTTGGTGGGGGTGCGGGTGCTGCGGGGCGGTCGCCTCGCCGAGGTCTTGCCCGGCAAGCTCAAGGACGACCACGTCATCGTGCGGGCCCGCCTGGAGCTGAACCCCGCCCAGGCCCTCAAGGGGGGTCGCGCCCCCAAACGTGGGCTGGGCCTGCCGGGTCGCCTGTTTTTGGACCCCAAAAAGAACCACAACGCGGCGGAGATGATGAGTGAGCTTGGCCTACGTGGTGTGCGCTTGCGCAGCGCGCGCCTCGGCGGCTATGAGCCAAACACCCTCATCAACCTCGGCGGCGCCAAAGAGAACGACCTCAAGGTGCTCATCGGCATGGTCAAAGACCGCGCCAAGAGCCACCTCGGCGTAGACCTGAACCCAGAGCTCAAGCCCTTGGGGCGTAGCCGGAGGAGTGATGGCTGAGTCCACGAAGACGGTGATTCCCCGCGACGCGCGGGTGGCGGTGCTCTTGGGCGGCATGTCCAGCGAGCGGGAGATCTCCCTCAAATCGGGCAAAGCCGTGCTCGGCGCGCTGCAGAGCCGCGGCTGGGACGCCCACGCCGTCGATGTGGGCCCGGATCTGCCCGAGCGCCTGCGGGAGATGGGCGCCCAGGTGGCCTGGATCGCGCTGCACGGCCAGTTCGGCGAGGACGGCTGCGTGCAGGGCCTCCTGGAGATTATGCGCATCCCCTACACCGGCTCTGGCGTGCGGGGCTCGGCGATGGCGATGGACAAGATCGCCACCAAACGGGCGCTGGTCGGCTCGGGCGTGGTGATGCCCGCGGACACGGTCTGGCGTAGGGGCGAGGCCATCCCTGAAGACCTCACCTTGCCCGTCGTGGCCAAGTTCCCCGAGGGCGGCTCCACCTTGGGCATCGTCATGGTGCACGAGGAGCACGAGCTTGAGAAGGCGCTCTTGGACCTGGGGCAGCTCGGCGAGGAGGTGCTCTTGGAGCAGTTCGTCTCCGGCGCCGAGATCACCGTGGCCGTGCTCAACGGTCGGGCCTTGCCGGTGGTCGCCATCGTGCCCGAGTCCGGCTTCTTTGACTTCGCCGCGAAGTACACCAAAGGCCTCACGAAGTACATCGTGCCCGCGCCCATCGACCCCGCCGTCGCCGAGCGCGCCCAGCGCGCCGCCGAGGAGGCCTACGCCCGCCTGGGCTTGGGCGGCGTCGCCCGCGCCGACTTCATCGTCGACGCCTCGGGCCAGCCCTACTTCTTGGAGATCAACACGATCCCCGGCATGACCGCGACCAGCCTGAGCCCAATGGCGGCCGGGGCCCTGGGGATGTCCTTTGAGGAGCTCGTCGAGACGATCCTCCTCGGCGCGCGCCTGCACCTGGAGCGCCGCGACGATCGAAGCTGAGCCTCAAGGATCCTTGTTTGGGGGTAAAAACGACCCCGAGCAGGGAAAATCAAACTATTTACTTGTCAAGACTTCTCGGCCTCTGGTAAAAGAAGCTCAGTCCCCGCAGAAGCCGCCGCCGCACCGCGAACGCTGACCTCCTCCCCGCTGCCCCTGCCTGTTGAGCACCATGCTGACCCGCCTCCGTGACCGCCTCGCCGACCTGCTGGAGCGCCCTATCGTGGGCCGCGTCCTGCGGCTCCTTGGCGTGGCGGTGGTGACGGCGGGCGTGAGCGGCCTCGGCGTGTACGGGGTCTGCAACTACCACCGCTTCGCCCGCGTCGCGACGGTGGAGGTCGTCGGCAACCACCACGCCAGCGTCGTCGCCGTGCGCCACCTCGCCGACGTCCACGAAGGCGACGCGCTCCTGCTCATCGACCTCAACACCGTCATCCGGCAGGTGATGCGTCACCCCTGGGTGGCCGAGGTGGATGTGGAGCGGGTGTACCCCGGCGGCCTTCGCGTGCATGTGCGTGAGCATGACGACGTGATGTTGCTCTCTCACGCCGGGCACCTCTACCGCGTGAACCCCTCGGGTGAGGTGTTCTTGCGGGCGCGTGGCGACGGCCTCGATCGGCCGGTGCTCACGGGCCTGGACGATCGCCTCGTAGAGCAATATGGGCCGGTGGCTCGGCGCATCGTGCTCGACGCGCTGCACATCCTCGACCTCGTCGGGGAGAGCGGCGTGATTCAGCCCGACGACCTCTCCGAGCTTCATTTTGACGAGGCCTTAGGCTTCACCCTGCTCCTCCGCAACGGCGGCTTGCTCCGGTTCGGCTTCCGAGACCCGGCGCAGCAGCTTCTGCGGCTCGGGGTCATGGCTCGCAACGGGCTTGACCTCTCCGTCCCTCACCACATCGACCTCGACCTCGACGGCCTCGCTGTGGCGACCCCGCTCTCGTCCTGAGCCATCCCCGGCTCATCCTCGGACGCGACGACCTCTGCAAGCACCTCGCTGCTCCCCTCCTGAACTCCTCCTCCTCGTCCCCCGCGAACGACAATCCCTCCAAGCCTCGCCTGTCCTCCTGTCGCGTCAACGCGCAGGGGCACTCCGGGAGAACTCCATGCCCATCGAAATCATTGAGAACGAACTGGTCGGCGCCAAGATCAAGGTGATCGGCGTTGGCGGCGGCGGCAACAACGCCGTCAACACCATGATCGCGGGTGGTCTCACCGGGGTCGAGTTCATCGCCGTGAACACCGACGCCCAGGATCTTCGTCGCTCCTTGGCCCCGCGCCGGTTCCAGCTCGGCGGCCAGCTCACCAAGGGCCTTGGCGCTGGCGCCAACCCCGAGGTCGGCCGTGAGGCGGCCCTTGAGGACAAGGAGCGCCTCGCGGAGCTCGTCGTCGGCGCGGACATGGTCTTCGTGACCGCCGGCATGGGCGGCGGCACGGGCACGGGCGCGGCGCCGGTTCTGGCCCAGCTCGCCCGGGAGCACGGCGCGCTCACCGTCGGTGTGGTCACCCGCCCGTTCTGGTTCGAGGGCAAGAAGCGCCGCCGTCAGGCTGAAGAGGGCATCGAGGCGCTGAAGGGCGTCGTGGACACCCTCATCACCATCCCCAACCAGCGCCTCATCGCCATGGCGAGCGACCGCACCACCATGAAGGAGGCGTTCAACCTCGCCGACCAGGTGCTGCTCCAGGCGATCAAGGGTGTGTCGGACCTCATCAACTTCGAGGGCATCGTCAACGTCGACTTCGCCGACGTGCGCACGACCATGGCCAACAAGGGCGTGGCGCTCATGGGCGTCGGCACGGCCACGGGTGACCACAAGACGGTGGACGCCGCCCAGCGCGCGATCTCTTCGCCGCTGCTCGACGACGTCTCCATCTCCGGCGCCACCAGCGTCCTGATGAACATCACCGGCAACTCGAACCTCACGATGTACGAGATCAACGAGGCCTCCTCGCTGATCCAGGAAGAGGCCCACGAGGACGTCAACCTCATCTGGGGTTGGGTCATCGACGACACCATGGGCGACGAGGCCCGCGTCACCGTCATCGCCACGGGCTTCGAGGAGGCCCGTCAGCAGGTGGTGCCCTCCGCCGAGCGCCGCGTCGCCGTTCAGGTGGCCGGTCGCCGCGGGATGCACGGCGGTCACGGCCGCGAGATGGCCAGCGGCTTCGACATCGCGCACGACGACTACGACATCCCGACGTTCTACAAGAACGCCGACTGAACCGACTCCGGCTGGTGCTCTCAGCCTGCGGCCCGGTCCCTCTGAGGCAGAGGAGGCCGGGCCGCCTCGTCTTCAGCGCCGCCGAATCAGTCCGTCGGCAAGGCGTCGCGACGGGCGCGGAGGGTCTCGGTCAGCTCTCCCTCAAAGGCCAAGGTGCCCGCGACGATGAGGCCCTGGTCGTAGGCGTTGAAGGCCTTGGCGATGAGCACGCGGGTGCTCTTGTCGACCTCAGCGACGTAGAGCGCGGCCTGCTCGGCGCTGAGGTTTTCGGGGGGCGGCGAGCGCATCATGTCTTCGCGGAGCGTGATGTAGGCGTCGCCGAGGTCGAGCAGGCCGCGCAGGATCCACTCCGGCTCGTGCTGCTCGACGACATGAACGAGGCTGGCCTCGGCGTCCATGATGAGCCCCGCCCGGGCCTCCAGGTTCTTCTTGACCTTCCGCTCCGACTCGTTCAGCGAGAGCGCCGCCGCTTGGTCGAGATCGTGCTTGGCAAGGGTGTACCAGCCTTTTCCGAGGATCCAGCCGAGCTCGGGGTCGCGGCGGGTGGTGGAGAGCGCGGCGGTGAGCAGCTCCACCCCTTTGGCCTCTTTGCCCGAGCCCAACATCGCGACGCCCCGCGCCACGTCGTAGGTGACGCGGTCGTTCAGGCTCAGGCCGCCCGAGGTGGGCACCTTGGCGAAGGCCTTGAGCGCCTCGTCAAAGCGGCCGAGCTCCTCAAGACAAAGGCCCCGGCGAAAATGAACGCTGGGGGCGAGGGCCTCGGGCGGGTCTTGGGTGAGGAGCAGATCGTAAGCCGAGATCGCCGTCTCTAAGGCGCCGCGAAGCTCGTAGACGACGCCCAGGTGGTAGAGCGCCTCAGGCGGGCCGTCCGGCAGGCCCGCGAGGTACACGAGGCGTTGTTCGGCGCCCTCCAGATCGTCGTTGATCAGCCGGGTGTAGGCGTCCTCAAACAGCGCGTCGGGGCTCTGGCTGGCGAAGACCCCCACGAGCGCCGCCGGGGGCTGATGCTGGTCCAAAGGGTAGAGCACGACCGGCGCGCGGGCGGCGCAGGCGAAGAGCGCGAGCAGGCTGATGATCGTCATTTTGTCTCCGACCCTGGCGGCGGCGGCGAGGTTCCCACGTCGGCGCCTGCGCAAAAAAGTGGCCTCCACCCTGGCCGTGTGAGCGTTGGGGTCCTCCTCCACTCAGGAGGGGGGAGCCGCATGTCCGCTTCAGGCTTCCTCACAAGGAGGCGTGCACACCACGGAGAGGGGCGGGTCCCGGGACATACTTGTGGAGGAACCACGATCGCTCTGTACTCGAACCGGGCAGAGGCCAAGCTCACTATACCAGCGCGGGGCGCGGCTTGCGCGGAGGTCGTCCGGGGGGCTAAATCGTCACGCGGCTCCCTTGGGCGTCTGAGGTCCAAAGGAGCCCGAGGCGGGTCGCGGTGACGGGGTCGTGGTGACGGAACTTTTGCTCTTGGGCGGTCACGCCCTGCTCGCCTCAACGCTCTCGATCTACGGGCTGCATCGGCTGTGGCTCACGGCGCGGTATTGGCGCACGCGGCGGCAGGCCCCGGCGCTCACGGCGCTGGAGGAGGAGACGCTGCCCGTGGTCACGGTGCAGCTTCCGGTTTACAACGAGCGGTATGTCGTCACCCGGCTCATCGACGTGGCGGCGGCGTTGGACTGGCCTCGGGATCGCCTGGAGCTGCAGATCCTCGACGACAGCGACGACGACACCACCGCCCTCGCTGAAGCCGCCGCCGCGCGCCACCGGGCCCGGGGGCTCGACGTGACGGTGCTGCGGCGGCCTGACCGGCACGGGTTTAAGGCCGGGGCCTTGGCCTGGGGGCTCTCCCGGGCGAAGGGCTCGATCCTCGCCATCTTTGACGCGGACTTTGTGCCTCCCGCAGATTTTTTGCGCCGCGCTGTGCCCGCCCTCGGCCCCAAGATCGGCATGGTCCAGGCGCGCTGGACCCACCTCAACGAAGGAGAGTCTTGGCTCACCCGGGTCGAGGCGATGCTGTTGGACGGGCACTTTGTCATCGAGCACGCCGCCCGGGCGCGCTCCGGGCGCTGGTTCAACTTCAACGGCACGGCGGGGCTGTGGCGCCGCGAGGCGATTCACGACGCCGGCGGCTGGCAGGGTGACACGCTCACTGAAGACCTCGACCTCTCGTACCGCGCCCAGCTCGTGGGCTGGCGCTTTGTGTATCTGCCAGATCTCGCCGTGCCGGGAGAGCTCCCCGGCGACATCTTGGCGTTTAAGAGCCAGCAGCGCCGCTGGGCGAAGGGCTCGATTCAGACCGCGAAGAAGCTCTTGCCCAAGCTCTGGCGCTCGCCCGCGCCTTGGCCGGTGAAGGTCGAGGCCACGGCGCACCTCTGCGCGAACCTCGCGTATCCGCTGGTGCTGCTCCTCTCGGTGATCACGCCCTTGGCGGCGATTCAGCGGGTGGGGCACCCCTTGGTGGAGCCGCTCCACGCCTTGTTCTTCACCGTCGCGATGACGTCCCTGGGCGTGTTCTACGCCGTGAGCGCCGGGGCCCACCACCCGGACTGGGCGCGGCGTTTGGGCCGGGTGCCTTGGGCCATGGCGCTCGGCGCGGGCATGTCGGTGAACCAGAGCCGGGCGGTGTTTGAGGCGCTCTTCGGCGAGGTCGGCGCCTTCGTGCGCACCCCCAAACGCGGCGAGGCTGGCGGCGGCGGTCGTTACGCCTTGGGCGGCGACGGCAACGCGGTCTTTGAGATCACCCTCGGCCTGGGGCAGCTCATCGGCGCCGTCGCCTGCGGGCTCGCCGGGGCCTGGGGCTCGGCGCCGCTGCTCGTGTTGTTCGGCCTGGGCTACCTCTGGGTGGGGCTCGGGAGCCTCAGCCCGGCGGCGCCGCCTGCGCCCGTCGTCACCGCCGAAGCTGAGGCAGCCGGGTGAACGGCTCGGTGACCTTGAGCGCCCCCGGCGCGACGGCTGAAGCGGGGAGAGACGTGGCCTCCACCCCCAGGCGAAGCAGGGCCTCGGGCCGATCACACCCGGCGACGACGAGCTGATAGCGCTGGGCGAGGCGCGCGAGCATAAACGCCCGCTGCAGCCCCGCGCCGGAGGGCACCGGCCCGGTGAGTAAGCTCTGCCAAGGCGGCGCTGTTTTCGCCATGAGCGATCCGAAGGCGCGCTCTCCATCGCCGTCTCCGGCGCCATCTGGGCAGCTCGCGTCGAGCACGATCCGCGCGCCGTCCACGAGGGGAGGGGAGGGCGAGAGCGCGAGGTAGGTGGCGGCGCGGCTCGCTTGGTAAAAGTTCGCCGCTTTGGCCACGGGCACCCGCAGGATGCAGGCGGAGACGGGCTCGGGCACCGTCCACCACGGGTCTTGGGCGGCGGCGGCGACGCGCAGGGCGGCCCGGGGCTCTCCCAAGGTCCAGCGCCCATCGCCCAGAGAGAGCAGGGCGAGGCGGGTGCCGTTGTGTTCACCCAAGGCGTCTACGGCCTCGCGGAAGGGGTTGCCCTCAACCCGGCCAAGCTGCACCTCGGGGTCACAGACCATCTCCCGGGCGTGCAGCGCGGCCAAGGTGTCGCGGCCGCCGCAGCCCACGGCGCTCGCCTTGTGCCCGCCGGAGAAGCCCGCGTACTGGTGAAGCTCGACGACCCCGATGGCGAAGGTCATCTCGGCCTCCGCGATGGGGTGGGCGACCTGGCAGGGGACGCCATGGACGAGGCCCAGATCGGCGGTGTTGTCGGGGTTCGAGTTCACGACGGGCCAGCCGCAGGCGGCGCGCATCGGCGCGAGCTCGGCCTCGGTGAGCGGGCGGTGCAGGCCGAGGCCGACGACGACGGTGACCTCCGGGGGCGCCTGCTCGCCCAGCGCCCGGCGCAGGGTGGCCAAGACGGCGACGGTGTCCAGGGGCCGGGTGAGGTCGGGCACGGCGATGGCGAGGCGGCGGAGCCCCGGCGGCAGGCTCAGCCCGGCGAGGGCGGCGTCGAGCGAGCCCACCACACGAGCAGGCTCAGCCAGAGCGCCGGATGTTCGATCCACGGGATCCACCAGACCTCCTGCCAACCTCGGGCATCGTACTCGGCGAGCGCCAGGTACGACAAGGGGCACAACGAGGCGAACACCAGCCACGGCCACACCCCGCGGAGCATCGCCGGGGCCAAGGCCCACAGCACATACCAAGGGTGAACCACCGGAGAGAGCACCAAGAGCGCCCCGGCGACGTGCAACATCAGGCGGTCTGGGGTTGGCCCTTGGCGCAGGATGTTCCCGCAGTAGAGCCCGCCCAAGGCCACGCCGAGCCAGCGCGCCCGCTGCCCGTCTCCGGTGAGGGTCTCCAAGAACGAGAAGGCGAGGCCGTTGAACGCCCAGGCCTCATAGTACCGCCCAAAACCTCGCCCAAGGGCGCTCCCAGCGTCGAGAAACGGCAGGCCCAGGGCCAGGGTGGCGAGCAGCCCCAGAAGCACCCCGAGGGCGAGGCCCCGGCTCGGGCTGCGGGCCAAGGCCAAGATCACGAGGCCCGGCAAGAGCTTCACCGAGGCGCCGGCCCAGGCGAAGAGCGCGGCGAGGCCCGGCCTCTGGGCAAAGGTGAAGCTCAACATCATCCCCAAGACCGCGGGCCCCTCCAGATGCCCGCTCCCCGCCGTCTCGATGATCGGCAAAGGGTGCAGCGCGTAGGCCACGGGGGCCCAGGCGCCGACCCCTCGCGCCGCGCACAGCCGCCACAAGATCGCCGCCACGCCGAGATCACAGGCCCCGGACAGCATCTTCCAGCCCACAGGCGAGACCGTGAGCGCCACCACGCCCCGAAACAGCCACAAGGCCCCCGGCGGGTAGATCGTCGAGACGTCTTTGTGGTTCACCTGCGCCCAGACCGCGTCCCGCAGAGGCGTGAGCGTGGGGTCGCTCGGCGCGTACAAGAAGGGGTTGAGCCCGGCGGCGATCACCTCACCCTCCCAGAGGTAGCGGTAGACGTCATCGGAGAGGCTCGCCGGAGAGAAGAGCATCCCCAGGCGCAGCGCCGCGCCCAAGGCCAGCCAGCCCCAGGCGGCCGAGGGGTGACGCCGATGTGCCCAGGCCGCGCCCAGCGCGCCGAGGGACCACAGGCTCGTGAGGCCCACAAACGCCGTCGCCGCGCCGCGCAGGTCGCCCAGCGCCACGACGCCCGCCGCGCTCAGGACGCAGATCAGGCCGCAGAGGACGGCGAAGGGCGGGGCGCTGGGGGCGTTGGTGGGGTTCAGGTGAAGCCTCGGTGACGACTTGACATGACAAGAGAGACCGCGTACCCATTATCGGGTTAAAAGTGTGTGTGTGCCTCGCAGCGATGACGCTGCACTCGGAGTCGTCATGTCCCGCGCGCGCCTCGTGCTCCTCCTCATGCTGGCCCCGACGCTGCTCGCGGCCAAGTGTCGCGACAAGAAGATCGAGGAGGTGCCAGATGACACCATCGCCGTGGACATCCCCGCCGTCGACGTCGC
>JAKLKE010000399.1 GCA_023150775.1 Myxococcota bacterium | reverse complement strand
GGCGTCGTGCTGTGGTTGGGGGCCTTGCCGAGGATCGGGCCCCTCGGCCTCATCACCCTCGCCGTGGCCTTGGACGGGGCGCCCGGGCGCTGGCTCGTGGTGGTCTGGCTCAGCGTGCTGACCCTCGCGGCGGGCCTGGGAGAGGTCTCCCCGGCCTTGTTCGCCCCGGCCTGGGTCACCTTGGCGTGGTCGGCGCAGTCGGCGGGGCCGAGGACACGACGCCTGGCCGGGTTGGGCGCGCTGAGCGGCCTCGCCTTTGGGCTGTGGACCTTGTCGCAGCAGCGTGAGGCCGACGGCGCCGGGCTGTTCGGCGACGAGCGGCGGGTGGGCCCGAGCCTCGGCGGGTCGATCTCGGCCTGGGGGGTGTCTCCGGTGCTCTGCGCCCGCTGGGAGCACGCGGCGCTGTCGCGTTTTTACGGTGGGGTGGACGCCTACAGCCTCACGCCCGGCGCGCCCTTGGCCTGGACGGGGCCCCTGCCCCAAGAGGCCCTGGTGGTGACCCCGGCGGGGGAGGCGCCGCTTGTGGGGGTGGAGACACGCCTCGGCTCGGGGGAGGTGGTGCTACGCCGGGGGGACCGCGTCTTGGGCTCCGTCACCGTGCGACACGCCCGGGGGCTCTCGTGGTGATTGATCCCAACCTTCGGCGGCTTCTGGCCCTGCACCGGCCCCACGTCCCGGCGCTGTTGTTGTCTACGGCGCTCATGGCCGTCGCCGCGCTCATCCCTGGCGCCTTGGTGCTGCTGATTCAAGAGGTGCTGGACTCGGTGCTCATCAACCGCGACGAGGCGGCGCTGCGGCTCTTGCCCTTCGTGGTGGTGCTGCTGTACGCGGTGAACGGCGCGGTGAACCTGTGGCGGGCCTCGCTCAGCCGGGGGGTCGCGTTCTCCGTTGTCGCAGATTTACGCGCGGCGATGTTCCGCCACATGCTGCGACTGGAGCCCGCGTGGCATCAGGCCACGCCCCTCGGCGAGCGCCTCAGCCGCCTCACCCAAGACGCCGGGCAGGTGCAGTACCTCGTCTCGGCTTACGCCACGGCGGTGCAGCGCCCGCTCACCTTGATCGGCCTGCTCATCGTGGCCATCCGGGTTGATCTGGGGCTCACCGTGGCGGCTTTGGTGCTCATGCCCCTGGTGATCTGGCCGATTCGGGCGTTTGGCGCCCGGGCCCGAACCACGGCGAAGGAGGGCTTAGAGGGCCTCGCCTCGCTCTCAGTGAGCGCCCAGCAGAGCTTGGCCGGGGTGAAGATCGTGCAGTCCACCCGGGCCGAGGCCGCCCGGGCTGAAGATTTTGAGCGACACAACGAGGCCCAACGCCAGGTGCAGCTCCGCGGAACCATGGCGCAGCTCCTCCCCGGGCCGGTGATTGAGCTCATCGCCGCCGTCGCCGCGGGCGTCGTCATCGCTTACGGCGGCCGGGAGGTCTTCGCCGGGCGCCTCACGCCGGGGGAGCTTGTCGCATTTTTGGTGGCCATGGGCCTGATGAACCTGCCGCTCAAGGGGCTCAGCGAGGTCAGCTCCTTGACCCAGCGCGCCTTGGCCGCCGCCGAGCGATGTTTTGAGCTCCTCGACCGGCGACCGGCGCTGCTAGACGGAGACGAGGACGTCCCCCCGGGGCCGCTGCGCCTTGAGTTGAACAATGTTCAACTCAGCTATGGGGACGGTGAGGTGCTCCGGGGCGTGAGCCTCACGCTGGTGCCCGGCGAGCTCGTGGTGATCGTCGGGCCGTCGGGCTCCGGCAAATCAAGCCTCGCCTCGTTGTTGCCCCGGCTGCTCGACCCCAGCGGGGGCCAGGTGCTGCTCAACGGCGTGGACCTGCGCCGGATGCGACTGCACGCCCTGCGCGGCCAGGTCGCCTTGCTCACCCAAGAGCCGATCCTCTTTGACGCGACCGTGGCCGAGAACCTCCGCCTCGCCCGGCCCGAGGCTGACGACGCCGCGCTCTGGGCCGCCCTGGCCGCCGCCGACGCCGAGGACTTTGTGCGCGCTTTGCCCCTCGGTCTACACACCCCGCTGCAAGACGCCGGGATGCGGCTCTCGGGCGGTCAGCGCCAGCGCCTCTGCCTCGCCCGCGCCTTGATTCAAGACGCCCCGGTGCTCGTGCTCGACGAGGCCAGCTCCGCCTTAGACCCCGAGAGTGAGGCCCGGCTCATCCGCACCCTGCGGTCGCTCACCCCAGGGCGCATCGTGCTCACCGTGGCCCACCGCGCCTCTGTGATCCACCAGGCCGACCGTGTGGTCGTGCTCGACGAGGGCCTGATCGTTCAAGATGGCCCCCCTACGGTCTTGTTGTCTCACGAGGGGCCCCTGCGGCGCCGCTACGCGACGGGGTGAACACATGACAACGAACCTGTTGACCAAGAACGGCCCAACACCGCCGCGCAACAGATCGGTTGTGTGGGCCTGTTGGGCCTGTGGGCGGTTAGGAGAGGCGCCATGAGCAACCTCCGCCCCCGCGTCTACGAGCTCGTCTTGCAGATCCCCCCTGGGCGGGTCTTGGCCTATGGGGACGTGGCGGGCGCCTTGGGCTGCCCCGGCGCGGCGCGGCAGGTGGGCTACGCCATGGCGGCGCTCGGCCCGGGCGGCGTCGACAAGCTCGGGCGTGTGGTGCCTTGGCAGCGGGTGATCCTCAGCTCGGGTTTTGTCGCGATGCGCGGTGACCCGGTGCGGGGGCCGCTCCAGCGGCGACTCTTGGAGGAGGAGGGCGTTGAGTTTGACGGGGACAAGGTAGACCTGCGGCGTTTCCGCTGGGATCTCCGCGACGTCACCCTCGTCTGAACGCCGATGTCGCATTTATTCCTCCGGCTTCTGTGGTGGGCGCTCTGGCCGGTGGTGGTGGTGGTCACGGCGCTGCACCCCCGCCTGCGCGGCGCCTGGGCCGAACGGCTGGGGTGGCGGGCGCCGCCGGTTGAGCCGGGGGCGATCTGGGTTCACGCCGCGTCCGTGGGCGAGGGCCGCGCCGCCGAGGCCATCTGTGAGGCCATCCGCCGCGCCGCGCCGGGGCGGGTGATCCTGCGCACGGCGATGACCGAGACGGGGCTTCGGGCCGCCCGGGGGCAGGACGTGCTAGCCGCCGCGCCTTGGGACGGCGTCGCCGCGCAATTTTTGCGACAGGTGCGACCGGCCGCGCTGGTCTTGGTCGAGGCGGAGCTCTGGCCGCTCCTGCTCGGCGCCGCCGCCGCGCGTGGGGTGCCGGTGATCGTCGCCGGGGCCCGGGTGGGCCCGGGGGCGCGGCGTTTTGCGAGGCGGGCGCCGGGGCTCTGGGCGCGCACCCGCGACGCCGTGGCCCTCTGGCTCGCCAAAGACGCCGGAGAGGCCGAGGCCCTGGGTGAGCTGGGGGTTCGGGAGGTGACGGTCATCGGCGAGCCCAAGGCCGACGCCCCGCGCCCGCCGCCCAGCTTCACCTGGGCCGGCGCGGGCCGGCCCCTGATCATCGCCGCGAGCACCCGGGCCGGGGACGAGGAGCGTGTGCTGCGGGCGATGTGCGCCATGCCCCGGCGCCCGCG
This sequence comes from Myxococcota bacterium, assembly GCA_023150775.1. GTDB lineage: Bacteria > Myxococcota_A > UBA796 > UBA796 > CAJQPC01 > JADKFE01. The sequence goes on along the minus strand of JAKLKE010000399.1, from coordinate 1,901 downwards.
CCTGCTCCTCGCCCCACGGCAGCTTCAGCGGGTGCCCGAGCTCGCCGAGCGGCTCAGCACCTTGGGCCTCACCTGGGTCGCCCGCTCCCGGTTTGAGGCCGAGGCGCCGCCGGACCTCGACGCCGTGCTCTTGGACAGCCTCGGCGAGCTTCACGGCCTCATGGCGCTCGGAGATGTCGCGTTTATTGGCGGCACCTTCGACGACTCCCTCGGCGGTCACAGCCCCGTCGAGGCCTTGGCGGCGGGGCTGCCCGTGGTGCACGGCCCGGCGGTGTGGGCGAGCGGGGCGGCCTTTGAGCCCGAGCGCTGCCGTCTGGCCACCGACGACAGCAGCCTGATGGAGGCCCTCCGCTGGGGCTTGGAGACGCCCAAGCTCGCGCCTCGGGCTGGCCCGGTGGGGGCCGCCGGGGCCGTCGCCGCCGCGGTGATCGCCGCGCTGCCCGCCGCGCCGCCCCCTGAAGAGCCCCTGCGCCCCTGGCTCTGGCCCTTGGGCGCGCTCTGGTCGGCGATCACCCGGGCCCGGGCCCACCGAGCCCTGCCGCCCCCCGAAGCGCCTCCGGTGATCTCCGTCGGCAACCTCGTGAGCGGCGGCGCGGGCAAGACCCCGGTGGTGGCCTGGCTCGCCACGAGGCTCCTCAGCCGAGGGGAGCGCCCGGTGATCGTCGCCCGGGGCTATGGCCGCCAAGGTGCGGGGCCCGAGGTTCGCAGTGTAAAAGATGGCGCAGGCGCCACTATGTTGGGCGACGAGCTGGCCATGCTCGCCGCCGAAGGTCTTGAGGTGCGCTCCTCCCCCGACCGCGCCGCCGCCATTCGTGCCGCCCCCGACGCCACGGTGGTGATCCTCGACGACGGCCACCAGCAGGCCTTACGCCCCCAGCTTCGCCTCGTCGTGCTCGACGCCTTGTGCCCCCTGGGCGGCGGGCCGATCCCCGTGGGCTGGGCCCGGGAGGGCGGTGAAGGTCTGGGGCGCGCGGACGTGGTGTGGGTGATGGGCGAGGGGCTGCCCGCGTCTGTTCGTGCGTTTGTTCGCCCCGAAGCGCTGGTCGTCACCGCTCGGCGTGTCGTCGTCGGCTGGCGTCACCAAGGGGTGAATCACGAGGCTGGACCCACCGGGGAGGTCGTGCTGCTTGTGGGCGTGGCGAGCCCCGGCCGTGTGGTGAGCCTCGTCGTCTCGCTGGGCCTGCGCCTGCGGGCGGTCTTGGCCCACCCCGATCACCACCCCTTCACCGCCGAGGAGCTGGCCGTCGCCGTCTCTTTTGGCCTGCCCGTCGTCACCACCGAGAAGGACCTCACCCGCCTGCCGCCGCACCCGGCGCTCTGGGCGATTCGCCTGGGCCTGGCGGTGCAGAGCGGCGAGGAGGCCTTGTTGCAGCGCATCGACGGGCTCTTGGGGAGGCGCGGATGATCCTGCGTGCCTTGGTTTGGCTCGTCGCCCGGACGCCCCTCGGCCTCGCCTGGATCTTGGCCTGGGGCCTCGCGTGGGTCTGGTGGTGGGTGCTGCCCGTGCGCCGGGCCGTCGCCGTGAGAAACCTCCAGGCCTGTTTTCCTGAGACGCCGCCGGGCCCGGCGCTGCGCAGGATGATGGCGGAGCTCGTCATGGGCTACGTCGAGCTTCTTCACCACGTCCGAAAGCCCCTGCCAAACCTCAGCTTTGAGGGCTTCGAGGCGCTGCACGCCCGGTCCCGGGCCGGCTTGGGCAGCCTCGTTCTGGCCAGCCACGGCGGCGCCTGGGATCTCTGCGGCCTCGCCACCGCCCAGGCCACGGGCATCCCGACCACGGTGATCGCCAAGCCCCCGGCGAGCCCCGCCGTCGCCGCGCTCATCCGGGAGCTTCGCGAAGGGGGCGGCTTAGAGCTGCTGCCGCCCCGGGGCAGCATGGGCCGGGTGATGGAGGCCCTCGC
>JAKLKE010000398.1:260-5405 GCA_023150775.1 Myxococcota bacterium | reverse complement strand
GGGGGCCGTCCAGCCCGTAGGGCCCGCCTGAACCCAGGCGCCGGTCTGGGCGGCGGGGCCCCAGGCGGGGGGGATGAGGCTCGGCGGCAGGCTCGGGGGCGCCGTTGGGTCGGCGGGCAGGAGCGGCGCCGGGGGCACGACGGCGGCCAAGGACGGCGCCGGGGGCGGCATCGGCGGCGGGGTGGGCGCCGGAGGGGGCGTCGGCGGCGCTGGGGGCGGCACGGGCAGGCCTGGCACCCCGCCGATGGGCGTGAAGGGCCCGGCGAGCTGGGCCTCTTCAGCGGCGAGCTGGGCGCGGGAGTAGCTGCCGGTGACCGAGGCCGGGAACAGCTCGGCGCTGCGCACAGGCGCCGGGGCGCTGGCGGAGAAGCCCTCGGTGCGCTCGGCGGCGTCCTCGTCGTTGGTCTCGGCCTGGGTCTGCTTAAAACGCAGCTCCGTCGAGCCGATGCGCAGGAGGTCGCCGTCGCGTAAGGCGCGCTCTCGGGTCAGCTCGCCGTTGACGAAGACGCCGTTCGCCGAGCCTGGGTCTTTGAGCCAGAACTGGCCTTGCAGGTGGAGGATCTCCGCGTGCAGGCGCGAGGCGGCGAGGTCGTTGAGGATGACGTCGCGCTGCTCGGAGCGCCCCAAGGTGAGCCCTTGGCGCGTGAGCGCGTAGACCGGGGACATCGCCGGGTCGCCCTTCACCAGCTCCAGCCGGGCCTCAGCCTCGGCCACCGAGGGCGGCGGCGGGGCCTGGCCGAGGCGCACCGTAGACTCCGCCTGCAGCCCCCCGGCGTCCTCGACGGACTCCACCCGCAGGGTGAAAGGGTCTAAGACCAGCTCATCACCGCTCTTGAGCGTGGTCTTCACGACACGCTCGCCGTACTTGTAGCTGCCGTTCCCCGAGGAGGTGTCCTCGTACTCCAGCACCCCTTGGCGGAGGGTGAACTTTCCGTGGCGGCGCGAGATGCCGATGTCGGGGAGGATGAGCTGGTTGCCGTCGGCGCGGCCCAAGGTCAGCTCCCCTTCAGGGAGGGAGATGAGGCGGTCCGGATGACCGGGCTGCAGAATCCGGAGGTTCAGGGGGACGCCCTGCATCGCTCACCCTCGCTGTAGGGCGAGCATCATACCCGATCTGCGCGTCGGCGGGCAGGGGCACGCGCGAGACCAGCCAAGGATCCGCCAGGCGAAGATCCCGGCGGCGGGGGTTGGGCGAAGAGGCGCTCCACAAGACCCTGCGGATCAACCCGCGGCGCCGCCTTATTCCCCTGTCGCCGTCTGGCCCAAGGCGTAGCGGTAGGTCGCCAAGGCCGCGTAGTAGTCGAGGCTGGCGTCTACCTCGGCGAGCACGGCGTCGGCGAAGATCTGCTCGCGCTGGTAGACGCGGAGCAGGTCGGCGTCGCCCAAGGCGAAGCGGGCCTGCTCGGCGACCTCAAGCTGCCGGGCGAGCTCGACGGAGCGGGAGGTGGTGTCCCAGCGGACGTAGGCGGTCTCGACGGCGACGAGGCTGCGGGTGACCTCGGCCACGACGCGGTCCTCTAACCAGCGGCGCTCGGCCTCTAGCTTGAGCAGGTCCGCCCGGGCGCCGTCGAGCTTGCCTTGGGCCTCGCGGCGCTGCAGGGGCACGCCCAAGGCGAGGCCGACCTTGAGCTCCGTGGCGTCGGGGGTGGTGCCGGGGGGGCCCAAGGTCTGGGCCACGGCGCCTTTGACGTCGAGCTTGGGCTGGAGGCTGTTCTCGGCGAGGCGGGCGTTGACCTCGGCCTCGGCCAAGGCGCGCTCAAGCTGGGCGAGCTCGGGGCGGTTTGAGAGCGCCTGCTCCACGAGGCTCTCCGTGGAGGCGGGGGCCTGGGGCGTCGGCCTGGGGAAGGTTTCGGGCAGGCGATCCCGGCTGGGCACGAAGGGGCGCCCGGCCTCGTCGCGCAGGTAGAGGGAGAGCTCTTGTTCGGCGGTCACGAGCCCACGCTCGGCCTCAGCGCGGCGGGCCTGGCGCTCTAAGATGATGCGCTCGTTGTCGAGGCGGTCCACCTCGGGCAGATCCCCGGCGGCTACCCGGACGGAGATGGCGGCGTCCCGGGCGAGGGCGATCTGCAGGAGCTCCTCGGCCAAGGCCAGGCGTCGCCCGGCGCTCACCCAGCGCCAATAGGCGAGGCTGGCGTCTCGGGTGACGACGAGGCGCGCGGTGTCGACGATGGCCTCGGCGGCCTCGACCCGCACCCCGGCGGCCTGGAGCGCCGCGCGCTCGGCGTCGATGGCGCGGCCCTTCAACAGCGGCACGGTCACCCCGGCGACGAGCTCTCCGGCGGGGCCCGTCGCCAGCTCGCCGTAGTAGTCGGGCAGGCCGCCCACGCCGAGGTTGTAGCCCGCGTCGAGGCGCGCGCCCCACAGCGGCGTGAGCTGGCTGAGCCCGGCGTCGGCGGTGATGTAGTCGTACTCGCCTACAGGCACGGCGAGGCCCGAGGCGCTCCAGCCGAGATCGTAGGCGCCCCGCGCCCCGAGCCGCGCCGCCTCGGCCTTCGCGAGCTCTTGGGCCGCCCGGGCGACGAGCGGCGAGCGCTCCTCCGCCGAGACCAGCACCTCCTCCAGCTCCAGAGGCGCGGCCCAGAGCCCAGCCGCCAGCACAAACCACAGCGCGGCGAAGACGCTCACTTGGCCTCCTTGAGCGCGTCTTTGAGGCCCGGGCTAGACAAGGAGCCCTCGTCTTTGGTGTCTTGGGCCTTGGCGGGGATCGACGGCGGGAAGTCGTTGAGCTGGCGCCACAGCTCATAGGCCAGGGGCACGGTGTTGAGCATCACCCAGCCCTTCGCTTTGCCACCTTGGCGCAGGTTCTTGTCGTCGGGCCAGGGCGGCTCGTTGGGGTCGGGCACGACGAGCACCCGGAACCGGCCCTGGCCGTCGCTCGCGGCGTCTACGAAGGCGACCACGCCGCCGAAGGTGCCGACGGCCACCGACGGCCAGCCCGAGAACTGCACCGCCGGCCAGCCCTCAAACTGGAGCCGCACGGGCTGGCCTTCAGAGAGCAGCGGCATGTCGTTGCCGTCGATGGTCAGCTCGGCGGAGCGTTGGGTGACGTCGGGGATGAGCACCACGAGGGGGTCACCGGCCTTCACCTGCTCCCCGCCTTGGCCCGCGAGCACCTTGAGCACCACACCCTCCCGAGGGGCGACGATGGTCTGGCTCTCTTGGCGGGAGAGGCGCACGTCGATCTCGACGATCTTGCCCTGGGCGGCGGCCTCTCCGGCGATGGCGGAGTTGAGGTCACCGTCTACGGACGCGATGGCGGCGTCGGCCTTCCGCATGACCACGTCCACGTCGAGGCGGGCGGCGTTGAGGTCGGACTGGGCCACCCGCAGCGCGGCCTGGGCGCGGCTGAGGCTCGCCCGGACCTGCTCGGCGCGCAGCTCGGCGAGCTCTAGCTCTCGGGTCGGGGTGAGGCCCTGGTCGTGGAGCGAGCGCACCCGGTCGAGGTTCTGTTTGGCCTGAATCGCCCCCGCCTCTTCAGCGGCGACGGCCTCCTGCGCCGCCTGGAGCTTGTCTTCAGCCATACGCACCTCGGCCTCGGCGATGCGTAGCTCCAGATCGCGGCTCTGCTCAAGGGCGCGGATGCGGTCCTTCATCGAGGCGATGCGGTCCTCTAAGGCGTTCCGCTGCTGCACCTGCAGGGTGCGCTCTTGGCGCATTCGGTCGAGCAGCGTCGGGTCGTTGTCGCGCAGCTCGACGATGGGGTCACCGGCCTGCACGCGGTCCCCCTCTTGCACAAACCACTCCACAGCGCGGCCGGAGATGGTCGCCTCGACGTTCTGCACACGCTCTTGAGGGGCGTAGGCGATCACCTGGCCCGAGCCCAAGGCCGTCTGCTGCCAGGGCACGACGGCGAGGCCGACCAGGATCACCACGAACGCGATGAGCATGGCGCGGGCGACGGCGCGCACGCTCTGGGGGGTGCGCACGAGGCGCTGGGCGGTGAGGCCATAAGGAAGCGGGTGTCCAGGCATGGCTCAGGCGTCCCCAGGAGGGGTGGAGGAGGGCGAGAAGAGGCTGAGGTCGGCGCTCGTGTCGAGCTCTACCAAGGCGCCGTCGGTGAGCAGCAGGCGGCGGGGGCAGCGCCTTGCGAGCTCGGCGTCTTGGGTGAACAGCGCCAAGGTCCAGGGCGCGCTGGGGTCGGTGAGGCCGGCGATGAGCGGGGCGCGCTGGTTCACGGGGAGCGCGTCGAGCACACGATCGGCGAGGAGCAGCCGAGGCCGGGTGAGCACCGCCCGGGCCAAAGAGAGCCGCAGGATCTGGTTCGTTGAGAGCGGCGCGCCGCCGGGCTGCAGCTCGGTCTGTAGGCCGTCGGGCAAGGCGCGCACGGCGTCCCAGAGGTCCACCTGGCGCAGGGCGCGCTCCATCTCGGCCAAAGAGATGTCCGCGCGGCCAAAGCCGAGGTTCTCGGCGAGGCTGCCCATGAACAGCTCGACGCCGCGCACGAGCACCACCTGCTCCCGCAGCTCATCGGGGCGGAGGGTGTGCAGCGGCTGGTCATCCAGGTACACGACGCCCTCGGTGGGGCGGCGCACCCCGGCGAGCAGGTCGGCGACGAGGGACTTGCCCGCGCCGTCGAGGCCCAAGATCGCGACGTGCTCCCCAGGCCGCAGGCGAAGGTCGAGGCCAGCGATCGGCGTCAGGCCGCTGCCCATGCGTAAGGAGACCCCTTGGGCGTCCAAGGCGGCGGGGCCCTCTCCGGCGGGCACGGGCAGGCCGTCTACGGGCTCGGTGCGCAGCTCGACGAGGGTGCCGAGCTTGTCGACGGCGGCGACGAGGTCGTAGAAGGTCTCCAGCTTGGAGGTGAGCTTCGAGAAGCCCGAGAGCGACGCGGCGACGATGAGCTCGGCGGCGACGAGCTGGCCCAGGGTGAGCTGCCCGTCGAGCACCAAGAAGCCGCCCATGCCCAAAAGCGCCGTGCCCGCGACGGCCTGCAGCGCCAGGCTCGCGAGGATCTGCTTAAACACCACCCGCCAGTGCTCATCCCGGGCCTTGAGGTAAGCGCAGGAGAGCTCGTCGGCCCGGCGCATGGCCAGCTCCGCGCCGCCGGGCATCCGAAAGAGCCGCGTCGCCAAGGCCACCTCCTCTAACCAGCCGGCGACGGCGTACTTCGCTTTGCTCTCTTTCAGCGCGGTCTTGGGGCCATCG
>JAKLKE010000398.1:0-250 GCA_023150775.1 Myxococcota bacterium | reverse complement strand
CAAAGGCCAGTAAGTACGGGTGATACAGCGCCAAGAGCACCAGGCCTACGGCGGACTGGAGCAAGGCGGAGACCCCCTCCACCAAGAGCGAGGCGCTGGCCTTCTGCACGGTCAGCACGTCAAAGAAGCGGTTGAGCAGCTCCGAGCCCCGGTCGCGCTCGAAGCTCTCGATGCGCACCCGGGGCAGGCGCCAGGAGAGGTCGGCGACGAGGCGCACGAAGACCCGGCGCTGAAGCAGCTCGACGGTGGT
>JAKLKE010000397.1 GCA_023150775.1 Myxococcota bacterium | reverse complement strand
CCTGATCCCCTGTTTTGACGACTCACGCAACTACCAAATAGCGTCTAATTCGATCGACTTGAGCTGGGGGGAGTGTATACAGGAGTATGCTCGACCGATTCTGGCCACACCCCGACTACAGCTACTGGCGATAGGCGCAACGAGAGGCAGCAAGCCGGCGCCTCCAAGGGGTCTTCGTCCGCCAAGCCTACTCCAAGGCGCAAATATACGTTGACGAGCCATCTCAAATGCAGCGGGCGTTGCTACCGGCTGATACCGCTGCCTTTCGCCGTGGTCAGCAACGCGCCCGCCCCCTCTCAACCCAGCCCACGCACCACGACGTCTACGACCGTCTCCGCCCACTCGGGGGTGACGGGCTGGCGCTCCAAGAGCACGCGGTGCATGACGCTGCCGGTCAACATCGCCAGCACGGCGTCTGGGGGGTGGCGGTTGGGATCCCACTCACCTCGCGCCGCCGCCCGGGCGACGAGGGCCAAGACGGCGGCCTGGGCGCGCACCATCGGGTCCCGGGACAGCTCCGCCACGGCCGCGGCGGCCTGCTCCGACAAGGCGGCGCGCGCCAGCGCCCGGCCCTCGGCGGAGTCCAGGCGTTGGGCGACGAGCTGCAGCATCCAGCGCAGATCCCCCCGCAGCGAGCCGGTGTCGATGAGCTCCCCCGCCGTCTCGCGCAGCGCCGCCTCCAGCGCCGCGGCGACGAGGGCCTCCCGGGTGGGCCAGCGCCGATACACCGTCGTCTTGTTCACCTCGGCGGCCGCGGCGACCCGGGGCACGCTGAGCCCGTCGAGGCCGTAGGTCGAGAGCTCGTCGAGGGTGGCCGTGAGGATCGCGTCCTCAATCGGCTTGCCGCGCGCGCGCCCGGTGTCTCGTCGTGCCGTGCTCATGGCCTGAGCCTAACCTCGGCGGGCGCTCCTGACCACTTTGCAACTTTTAGTTGCAATGATGGGGTATGGCCGGTATACATCGGGGCGTCACCACGTCCGCCTCCACCTCATCTCGGAGCCCGAGCCCATGACCGACTGGATCCTCCCCTTCTTGGCCGCGTACATCGGACAGAGCCTCGGCTTCTTGGCCGTCGTCAGCGTCGTCTTCTTCGTGGTCTGGCGCTTGGGCGCCGGGCGGCTGGCGGGGCGGCGAATCCGGGCGCGTGGGCGCACGTTTGACGGCGCGCAGCTACGCCACGAGCTCAAACACACCGCCGTCGTGCTCGCCATCGGCACCGCGCAGCTCTTGTTGATCAACGCGCTGAACGATCGTGGGTGGACCCAGCTCAGCCAAGACTGGGGGCCGTGGGGCGCGATGGGCGCCGCGCTCACCGTCGTGGGTCTGGTCTTGTTCAACGACCTCTGGTTTTATTCGGTGCACCGCGTCTTACACACGCCCTGGCTGTTTCGCCGCGTGCACGCCGTTCACCACCGCAGCGCCGACGTCAACCCGTTCTCGTCCTACTCCTTCCACGCCGTCGAGGGCGCGCTGCTCACCGCCTGGCTCATCCCCGCCGCCCTGCTCGTCCCGCTGTCGATGCCCGCGCTGATGGTCACCCAGCTCATCGGCACGGCGAACAACCTCATGGCCCATCTGGGCTACGAGCTGCTCCCTGTTTGGTGGATCCGCGCCCCGGGCTTACGCTGGACCAACACCGCCACCTTTCACAGCCTCCACCACACCCAGCTCAAAGGGAACTACGGCCTCTTCACGCGGCTGTGGGACCGCCTGCTGGGCACGGAGCTGAGCGGGTACGAGGCGGCGTTTGTAGAGGCGCATCCGCCGGAGGGCGCCGCGCCGTGAGACAGTCAAAAGGCGCCCTAACCACAGCGCCAGACCGGAGAGCTCCAGCTGACCTCGGGCCGCCCGTCGTTCGGTTGAAGGATCGCCATCCAACAATGTGCCCAGTTGCCCCTGTTCTCCGTCCAAACGATCCGAGCGACCAACCCACCCGGCTGCTTCGACGCCTCTCCCAAAAACTCCACCGTGGCGTTGTCCAGGCACTCGATGGGAGGATCGCCGTCTCCAGGGGGAGTCCCCCGTTCGAGCGCGCTCCCCGGACCTCCGCTGAGCCCTTCTGTAACCTCGACCGGCTTCACTCGAATGGGCAGTCCTGGGCAGTCCGTGAGCCAACAAGGGCCGTAACGACTCGGCGCGTCGGCGCCTTCGGGGCAAAAAAGAGAGGACGACCGCCCCAGCGTCTGAAGCTCATCGTCAGAGAGCGGTGACGGCGCCCCTTTTTGCCCGACGAGCTCGGATCTCAGGCAGGCGTCCAGCCGCGCTCCCCACTCAATCATCTCTGTTTTGTCATTCGCTGGGGGCGACTTGATCAGCGCCTCACAGACATCCCTAGGCCAAGGCCCCTCGGCGGGTGAGCGGGCCGAGCACCCGAACAACATGAAGGCGGCGAGAGAGGTTGATCGCATCGGCCTAAGCTCCATCATGCGCAGAATGGGGGCATCGGCGCAGCGCACGCCGCGCCCCCGCTCCGCCTAATACCGCCCGCCCGCCGCGGCCCCGACCGGGAGGTGCTCATCCAAGAACGCCAGCTCCTCCGCGGAGAACGTCACGCCGTTGGCCGCCTGGTTCTCGTCAAACCGCGACTGTTTGGTGGTGCCGGGGATGGCGACGATGTGCTCTCCACCATGGAGCGTCCAGGCCAAGGCGAGCTGCGCCGGGGTGACGCCCTTCTTGGCGGCCAAGGAGTGTACGGCGCGGACCAGATCGAGGTTCTTCTGGAAGTTCTCGCCGGTGAAGCGTGGGTTGTTGCGGCGGAAGTCGTCTGGGGCGAGATCTGCGGGCGAGGTGATGGCGCCGGTCAAAAATCCACGGCCCAGAGGCGAATACGCCACGAAGGTGATGCCGAGCTCCCGGCAGGTGTCGAGGAGCTCAAGCTCGGGCTCACGGGACCACAAGGAGTACTCGGTCTGGAGCGCGGTGATCGGGTGAACGGCGTGGGCGCGGCGGAGCTGCTCCGGCGTGGCCTCGGAGAGCCCCAAGAAGCGCACCTTGCCCGCGGCGACGAGCCCGGCCATGGCGCCGACGGTGTCCTCGATGGGCGTGTTGGGATCGACGCGGTGCTGGTAATAGAGGTCGATCGTGTCGATGCCGAGGCGCGCTAAGGAGGCGTCACAAGAGGCACGAACATACTCGGGCTTGCCGTTGATGCCGAGGAACCCGCCGCTCTCGGTGCGCATAACGGCGAACTTGGTGGCGATGATCGCCTCGTCGCGGCGGCCACGCAGCGCGGCGCCGACGAGGCGCTCGTTCGTGAACGGGCCGTACATGTCGGCGGTGTCGAAGAAGTTCACCCCGCTGTCGAGGGCGTGGTGCAGAAGCGCGGTGTTGGCCTCGTCATCGGCCTTGCCATAAAAGTCGGACATGCCCATGCAGCCGAGCCCGATGGGGGAGATCTGGACACCGGTGGTGCCGAGTGGACGACGGGGGGGTGTAGACACAGGCGCTCCAGAGATTGAGGGGTCGGGCGGGCTCTTCGCGCGAGCGCGCCGACCGTGGCGGCGTCTCGCGCCCCAAGGGTAGACACGCGGCGCGCGGCGTGAAGGCGTGAAGGGTCAGCCCGCCTGCGGATTCTTCAAGCGGGCGGGAGGTCGGAACGAGCCGAGGACCGCCAAGACCGCTGCGCTCAGATCGTGTCACATCCCGCGAGCGGGCTGCCCACGAACGGCGCGGATCGCGCGGGCCCATTCGTTGAGGAGTCCACCCTCGGTGAACACAAAGACGGCCCGATCGAGGTTCCAAGGCCTCTCGAACGCGACCCCTACGGCGATGGGGGCCGCCTTGCGCGGAGGAAACCCGTAACAACCGCAGGAGAGCGCAGGGAACCCAATCGTGCGGGCGCCGATCTGCTCTGCGAGCACAAACGCCGACCGATAGGCGGAGGCGAGCTCACCCTCTGGATCTGGACTCCGCGAATAAATTGGTCCAACCGAGTGGATAATCCACTTGGCGGGCAGCGCATAACCCTCAGTCAGCCTGGACTCACCTGTCGGGCACCGCAGCCCACCCACAGCAGGCAACGATAGACAGGCGGCGTGCAGCTCCGGTCCTGCGGCCCGATGGATGACACCGTCCAAGCCGCCACCTCCGGCGAGGTAGGGGTTGGCCGCGTTCACGACGACATCGGCGGCGAAGGTCGTCAGGTCGCCGAGCTGCGCCTCCACAGACATCCTGCGCTCGACCGGTGGATGTTCACTCATCGTGGGACCACTCCTAAATCGTGAGACCCTCGGCCAGCGTGGCGGCGCTTGGAGATGGGCGGGGCGTGACCTCGCCTCGAACGGCGATGTTCGTAAACCACTGAATCTCCAGCGTGAGCAGGGACCACCTCTTTGACAACGCCATCGGCGCCTGTCAACCCCCTCTAAACCACGAGACGTCCGCGTGCAGGGCGCTTTTTCCCGGGAGCCATACGCCGGGGTGAGGCCGTGGGCGTGGGTCCAGACGACGCTGGCCCTCAAGTCGCCGCGATCAGGTTTTCTCTATTCTCAACAGCTTAGACCAGCGCTACCGTGGGAGCACCACCCAAGGAGCCCCTCATGGCCACGCCCCGACGCCCCCTCGCCTCCCCCCTCGTCTGCCTCTCCTTCCTGCTCACCCTGGGCTGCGCCGAGGACGCGCCCCCGGCGCCGACGGACGACGACGGCGATGGCCTGCTGAGCGACTTTGAGGCCAAGGTGGGCACCCGGCCGGATCAAGCCGACTCCGACGGCGACGGCTGCGACGACGCTCTGGAGGTCCTCAGCTACTTCAACCCCCTCGACGCCGAGGACCGACCGTACCAAGGCGTCTACCCCCGCGGCCCCCGCCCAGACGACGCCGCCTTCGCGGAGATGGCGGAGACCTTCGGCGCGGGCTTCGAGACGGGCCAGCAGAACACCAACTGGACGCTCTTCGACCAGCACGGTGAGGCCGTCGAGCTCTATGATCTGTACGGTCAGGTGGTGCTCGTCTTGATCGCCCGAGAGTGGTGCGAGCACTGCCAAGAGGAGGCCGTGACCCTGGAGTCTATGTACCAGGAGCACAAAGACCAAGGCTTCGTCGTCCTGAACCTCATGTTGGAGGGCATCTTCGACGACAGCCCGCCCCAGCCCGACCGTTGGGCCGAATACTGGGGCCTGAGCTACCCCGTCTTGGGAGACCACTCCCCCGGCGACTACACCCAGACCGACGCCGCCCTGCATTACATCAACACCCCTGGCCTCTACTACGACACCCCCAACCACACGCTCCTCGACCGCCAGCTCCGCACCGTGACGCTCTACGACCTCAACGGCCTTGACCCCGACAAGATCAACGGGCTGATCGACACCCCGGTCCCCGAGGTGGACGTGCTCCTGCCCGAGAACGCCGACGCGCTGCGGGAAGAGCTCGGCCTCAACCCCGACTCATGGCTCGTGAGCCCCGAGCTCTGCGAGGGCTG
>JAKLKE010000396.1 GCA_023150775.1 Myxococcota bacterium | reverse complement strand
GTCCAAGGCGCGGCTCTGGACCGAGAGCAGCTCCTCGACGCTCTCTTCGCTGAGCACCCGCTGCCCGTCCAAGGCGCCGCCCTGCTGAACCGCCAGCACAAGCCGCGCCATGTCCGCCGCGCTCGACCTCACCGAGCCCGAGGGGTAGTCGGGGAAGCCGTAGTGCCCCTCGGTCACATAGCCGCCGCGGAGCCACTCGTAGGGCAGGGCGGGCGGGTCGTCGGGGAGGTCCGCGAGGCGCCAGGCGCTGCGGGTCATGCCCAGGGGGGCGAAGATCTGCTCGTCACAGAGCTGGTCAAAGGGCCGCCCCTCGGCGACCTCCACCGCGTAGGCCGCGAGCGCCGAGCCGATGTTGCTGTACTCCGCAGCCCCGCCGGCCCCTCGCGGGTCCAGTTCTGGTCGGCGTCGTACCACGCCCCGCCGGGGGTGAAGTAGCCCTCCATAAAATCGCCCAGGGCGAGGCGTGGGTCGGCGCCTTGGGTGTAGAGCGGGTCCATCACGTCCCAGTTGTCGGCGATCCCGGCGGTGTGCGTGGCCAGCCCGCCCAAGGTGATGTCTTGGTTGGGGAAGTCGGGGTGTCGCACCTCAAAGGGCAGGATCGAGTTGACGGGCGTGCTCAACGCCACGCTTCGGCCCTCGACGGCCTGCATGAGCGCCACGCCGACGACGGCCTTGGAGACGCTGGCGGTCAAGAACGGCGTCTCCGGCAGCGCGGGACGGCCCGCTTCGATGTCCGCCCAGCCATAGCCTTGGCACCAGACCACGGCGCCGTCCCGGGTGATACACGCGGCGAGCCCGGGGACGTGGTCGCGGTCCATGATCTCCAAGAGCTGCGTGTCGAGGGCCGCGAGGGTGGGCCAGGCCCCCGTCTCATCGTTGGCGCGGGGCGCGGGGCCAGGGTCGTTGCGGGCGCAAGCGAGCAGAAGCAGCAGCATCGGAGCCTCCTTGAGGGCCTCAGCATACCGCGCTCCCTGCGTCGTGCGGTCAAGCGCTCGGGATCAGAGCGTTCCTAGGCTTGTGAATGAGCTTGGGGGCACAGGGCCCGTCAATCCCGGCGGCGCCCGCCCTTCATGGCCCGCCGGGGTGCAGCGCCGGGCGATTCCGGCTAAAAGGCGCGTCATGCACCGCATCTTCACCACACGATTCGCCGCCGTCTACCCCCACTACGTCACCAAGGTCCAGAAGAAGGGCCGCACGGTGGAGGAGCTGCATGAGGTCATCCGCTGGCTCACGGGCTACAGCGAGGAGGCGCTGACCGCCATCCTCGCCAGCGACATACACTTCATGGACTTCTTCGCCGGGGCCACGCTGAACCCCAACGCCGACAAGGTCACGGGGGTGGTGTGTGGGGTGCGGGTGGAGACCGTGGAGGATCCACTGATGCAGAAGATCCGGATGCTCGACAAGCTCGTCGATGAGCTGGCGAAGGGGCGGGCGATGAGTAAGGTGCTGCGGGGGTGAGGGCGCTCAGCGCTCGACGGTGTCGATGAACAGCACCGAGCCCAAGGAGGCCACCGAGGTCTCGGTGATCTTCCAGGACGTCCCGTCGGGTGTGACCTCGTACAGATCGAGCAGGGTGTCCGCGCCGATCGACCAGATCTGCGCGGGATCGGCGCCGTCCATGAGCATCACCAGGCTCTCCGCCGTGTTTCGGAAGGGGAGCGTGGTGGAGGCCGCCGTTGTGCCGCTCGCGGTCACCCAGGCTGAGGTCTGGATGTAGCTGGAGTGGTACTGAACAAACTGCACGCCGTCGGCGCGGCCTCCCCACAGCTCGACGGGCCCGCCGGTGAAGCTCAACAGCGACGCGCCGGTCGTGAGCTCCCAGGCCACCACCCCGCCGGTCCAGCTCGATCCGTAGTCTTCGCCCAAGGCGACCAGCGCGCCGTGGTCGATCAAGAGCCGGTCGACGCTGGCGATCTCGGTGGCGGAGAGCACCGCCCCTGTCGCGCAGTCGATGGCGCCGACGCCGCCGCGCCAGCGGCGATAGGAGCTCAGGTAGGCGACATAGACCACCCCGTCCGCCGCGGCGAGGGCCACGGCGTAAATGGGGCCCAAGGAGCTCGTGTCAAACGTGGCGAGTGAGACGGAGATCACCACGCCCGTCTCGTCCACACCCGACAAGCTGCGGCTGGTCAAGAGCTGCCAGTGCAACCCGCCACAGTCCACGAACGAGCCGCTATAGCCGCTGAGCTTGGACAGCTCGGCGCCTGTGGAGGCGTCGAGGGTGATCCAGGCGCCCGAGGCGTCGGTGAGGTTCAGGTCCCCCGACTCCCCACGCGACACAGAGACGGCCCCGGACGCGCTGTAGATCAGGGTCGGCGTCAGGGCGCCGCTGGCCCAGGTGTACACCTCGCCCAGATCGGTGACCAGGATCAGATCCTCCGTGGGCAGGGTGCAGGGCGTCACCGTGGCGCCGGGGTAGGCGTCGGGATCCGCGTCGTCACAGTCGCCGAGCGACGATGCGTACCCCGAGGACGCCTCGCAGAGCAGGGTCGCGGCGCTCCCGTCGCCATAGCCGTCGCCGTCGGCGTCGACGTACCAGCGCTCAAGCTCGGCTGCGAAGTCCTCATCCACCTCGCCGTCACAGTCGTCGTCGAGGCCGTCGCACAGCTCCGTGACGCCAGGGGAGATCGCCGCGTCGCTGTCGTCACAGTCGTTGTTGTCCGCGGTGTAGCCCGAGGGCGCCTCACAGGCCAGGGCGGCGGCGCCCCCGTCGCCATAGCCGTCGTGGTCGGCGTCGGCGTACCAGGTCAGGGCGTCTACGGCGTCTTCGTCGGTGAACCCATCACAGTCCTCGTCTTCGCCGTCACAACGTTCGGCGGCGCCGGGGGAGATCGCCGCGTCGCCGTCGTCACAGTCGGCCACGCCCACGCCGTACCCCCCGGGCGCCTCGCAGGCCACGTCGGCGGCCGATCCGCCGCCGAAGCCGTCGTTGTCGCCGTCGAGGGACCAGGTCGGGGCGTCCGCGGCGTCGTCCTCGTCGCTGACCCCGTCGCAGTCGTTGTCGAGGCCGTCGCAGAGCTCCGTGGCGCCGGGGTTCTTGGAGGGCTCGAGGTCATCGCAGTCCGTGCTGTCCGTCGCGTAGCCCGTGGGGAGCTCGCAGGCCCAGGTGAAGCTCGTCGCGTCGCCGAAGCCGTCGCCGTCTTGGTCGAGGTACCAAACCCTCGCGTCTTCGGCGTCGTCCTCGTCGGTGAGGCCATCGCAGTCGTTGTCGAGGCCGTCGCAGCGCTCGGTGGCCTCGGGGTTTCGTGCGGGGTCGAGGTCGTCGCAGTCGAGCTTGGCGCTGTACTCGTCCCCGTCGAGATCGATGAGCTCGTCACAGCCGACGAGGACGGCCAAGGAGAGGGCGATCAGGCTTGTGCGCCGCATAGGACCTCGTCAGGAGCTTCGGTTGAAGCCGCAGAATAGCACGGAGTCCCCGCGCGCCCGCTGAAACCCGCTCGGGGGGTGGCGGGTCATGGGCGCGCTGGCGTCATGCTGCCAGTATAAGGCCGTCGGAGGGCCGCGCGCCGCCTTCGCTCGCTCAGCCCACGAGCTCCCAGGCCACGCAGCCGTTGTTGTCGTAGACCAGCTTCCAGGTGACGGACCAATGGGTGCTCCTGTGCCACCAGGTTCGGACCTTGGTGCGGGTGCCGTTGAAGTTGATGAACAAGTTGTTCGCAACGATGGGGTAGTGGTCGGCGTCTTGTGTGGAGCTGTCTACGCGGAGCGTATAATTGCGGTTTTTGGTCACGATGTAGTCCAGAGTTCTGGTGGCGCCGTGCTTGGCGTTGTGGGTGTGCCCGGCCCAGATGACCCGCACCCCCTTCAGATCGTCCTGCACGTCGCTGTTGAAGCAGGTTCTGTGGAGGTAGGACAGGTGCGATATCAATGCTTTAGGCTCACAGTTGAAGTCGCCGAGCAGGATAAAGTCATTGTAATCTGTCACGAGCTGGGCGATCACCCAGGCCATGAGCGAGGCGGCGCGGGTGCTGGAGTTGCAGTGGTAGACGAAGATGTTCTCATCCAGCCGGGCCGTGGAGATCGCGTACACCTGCGCGACCTGGCGTTTGCTCTGCTTCTTGAAGGAGTTGCCACCCGCGAGCCAGAACTTGTCGCCGGTCAGCGCGTCGAAGTTGTCGATCTCGACCTCCTCCAGGTACACGTTTATGGTAGGCGTCACCACGCGGTAGCCGAGCTGCGCCATGTGCCTGCGTCGGTTTCGCTTGCTGACCTTCAGCGTGTCCTCGCCGAGCACCTCGCAGGCGATTCTTAGGTCTGCGATCGGCCAGGCGATGTTGGGCTGGCTCAGCGCAGGGTTTCGTTGGGTGTTCCAGAAGCAGATTTTCATAATGCCCGTCCGTGGGATGATCGTGGGGTTCAAAAAAATTCTACCGCGAGGATCGCTGGGATGGATCCAAGATCGCGCCGCGCGACGACGCTTTTTGGCTCGTTGACACCCCCTCGGGCGGTGGGGTAGCCTTCGGCCGCGCTGAGACTGACAATCGACCCCAGAAGGAGCCCATCGTCATGCCCACACAACCGGCCGGCACCCAAGGAACGACGAGCTCGACGGTCGCTCAACCCCCCGCGTCGGCGTGAGCGGGCAGACCGTGGAGTTGACCCAGTGGCTCGGCGGGAAGAGCAGCTCTTTCGCGATCTCTTCGGGCGGCACGATCTTCAGCTCGGGGATCACCGCTGGGAAGGAGCCGCTGTATGTGGGGCGTGGCGGCGCGGAGAGCTGGCAGGCCGCGCCTGGCGCTGCGTTCTGTGATCAGGTCTTCACCGCGGAGCTGGGCGAGCCGGGCGAGGTGCTGGTGATGAACCTCCACGGCTACGGCCAGACGCTCTCCTACGCGATCTTCAACGACATTGAGGGCCAGGGCGAGGACAGCCGGCGGGATTGGACGCCCAACGAGCAGCGGTGGGGAGGCTGGGAGCACCTGGACTTTTCGTCGCAGCATCTCACCATCCTGTTCGCGGCGCTCAAGTCGATGGACAAGACGAGCAAGACGATTCATGTGCTCGGGGTCCACGAGGGGAGCCATGAGGTTCAGCTCTACGAGGTCCAGGTCGGCGCTGGGGGTCGTGTGGCGTCCGCGGGTCCTGACTTCACCTTCTCCCACGCGGAGGTGGTGGCTGAGCTCGGTGAGCTCCCGCTCTGGCGGCGCTCAGCCCCGACCCGCTGCGCCATCTCGTATTTTTTGGGGGAGCCCGTGGTTCAGCTCGGCGCCCTCGTCCGCGGCCGGGACGAGGGGAGCCCCTTTCGCTGGGACCTGCGGCGCCCTGAGCACCTCAACGGGCCCGTCGTCGTTCATCAGGGCCGTTTTTTCGAGGACCTCACCTTCATCTGCGCGACGGAGCAGGGCTTGTTCATGCGCTGCCGCGTGAACCCCCAAGACGACATGAGCTGGGTCGCCGACAGGAACATACAAACGAGCTGGGTGTGGAAGCAGGCCTCCACCGAGGTGATGAGCG
>JAKLKE010000395.1 GCA_023150775.1 Myxococcota bacterium | reverse complement strand
GATGGCGGGCTGGGTGATGCCGAAGGGCAGGTGCATCACCGCGCCGTCAGGCTGCTTGGCGAGCCAGTGGATGAGCTTGGGTGAGCGCATCTCTCGGGTGACGAAGGGGAAGATCTGCCACTTGTGCTGCTCGACGGCGGTGGTGATCAAGACCACCACGAGCGCGGCGGCCGCGGCCCGCGCGCCCCACTTACGCTCAACCACCAGCAGCAGCGTGCCCGCGCCGACGCAGAGCACAAAAAACACCCCCACCATCATGCGGTACGGGAACCACAGGCGATCGAAGTACGGCAGGTAGTGATACGCCGCCATGTACCAGGGCATCACGAAGCCGCCCTTCACCGACGGCAGCTCAAAGACCGGGCCGATGGCGAAGATGAGCAGCACGATCGCGCCGGGCGCCCACCGGCGGCGCTGGGCGCCGAAGATCAGCCACGCCGCGGCGAGGGCCGTCCACACCCGCTGGGTCAACAACGGAGAGCCGTGGCGCTCGGCCTTGATCAGCCCGTGCAGGCTCTTGGAGACGTTGTTCGCGAGCTGGTGCGGGGGCTCAAAGAGGCTCACGCTCTCGACGTTGGAGAGCCCGGGCACCCCGCCGCTCGCCTCGGCCCGGAACATCGCCAGCGCCGCCGGAGAGATCACGACGAGGCAGACCAAGGCCGCGCCGAGGTAACGTAGGGCCAGCCCACGCCGATCGTCGCTCTGCCAGAGCGCATAGAGCGCCGCCGGGGTCAACATGAACACCAAGAACCAGCCCGAGAACCAGTAGGTCCAGCCCTGCAGGCCGACGAAGAGCCCCAACAGCGCCGGCCCACGCCAGCCCGGCCCCCGCTCCACCCGCACAAACCAGGCGATGGCCAAGGCGAAGAAGGGCAAGAACGCCTGGGTGTAGCGCCCGCAGGTGATCTCGAAGATCGTGAACGGGTTGACCTCCCACAAGGCCGCCGCGCCGAAGGCCGCCCAGCCCCCGCCGAGCTGATCCCGGGCGAAGAATCGAAAGCTCCAGGCGTTGGCGACGAGCATCGCCGCCACGAAGGGCGCGGTGAAGGCCGGCACGCCGAACACGGCGACGAAGGGCGCGGCGAAGACGGCGTCGACGAAGTTGTCGCCGGTGTGGGCGAAGATGTCTTTGCCCAGCGGGAAAAAGAAGAGATCGGTGAAGCTGGGATCGCGCAGGTGCACGATGCAGTCTTTGATCCACCAATAAAACCAGAGCGTGCCGTACATATCGACGCCGTCGCCCACCGCGGCGCCAGCGCGCAGCGCCGGCCCCACCGCGATGAGCGCGAGGACAACAAAAACGAGGAGCTCTAGTCGTGGCGAGGGCTCAGATTTTGAGAACATTACGCCAGGGTATCTTATGCGGCGGTGCGCTGCGAAGCCGCAGGCGGTAGGATGCGGCGTGGCGCCCTCGGAGGAGCGCGCGCAGGAGGTAGGATGCCCCTCGGTGAGTCCGCGCTGTTCACGCTGGGCCTCGTGCATTGGCTCACGACGGCGCTCTACGGCGGATCTCTGACGGCCTTCGCCGCGCTCGTGTCGATGCGCCACCGCCTGCGCCCTCTGCGCCCCGAGGACGTGATGCGCACGTTTCGGGCCTGGGGCGCCGGGCTCGGCCTCTCCATGGGCGCGCTCATCCTGACCGGCCTCTTGCACCGCTACCTCAGCGACGGCGGCTTCTCCTGGGCCGGGGACGCCCCAGACGACGCCCTGCGCCGGGCGAAGGCGATCCTGTTCTTGATCTTGTGGGTCTCGGCCTTCCACCTGGAGATCTGGACCTTAGAGCCCTGCCGCAAGCTCGACCAAGACGGCGTGATTCAGGACGCCGAGGCCTATGAGGCCACCGCGCGTCGGGTGACCGCCCAGCTCTGGCTCAACGTGGCCCTGTTCTGGACGATCGGCGCCTTGGGCTTCGCGGCCACGCTCGGCTGACCTAGGCGCCGCTCACTCCGTCGGTTTTGGCGGCTGGGCGGGCGTCTCGCCGCTGGCGCGCTGGGCGCGGATCCAGCGTGGGCCCAAGATGCCGAAGATGATGACGTTGGCCAAGAGCACCATGAAGAGCTCAGGGCCACCGAAGTCGAACACCGGGGGAATTGCGGACATGGCCGCCTTATAACCCGCCCGTCGCGGCGTGGATGAGCGAGGCGGGCAGGCCCAGCGCGCCCAAGATCGCCTGGTTGCCCTCGCCCAAGCGCGGGACCTCCGCGGACTGCGCCCAAGGAAAGGGCGCGCGGACCATCGGCAGGCCGAGCACAGGCTCAAACATGCCCCGGGCGACGTGCTGGGGGTGGGTCGGCAGCTCTTGGGCGCTGAGCGCCGGGCCCACACAGCAGCCCTGGAGCAGCGTGACCCACTCATCCCGAGGCCGGGTCAAGAACAGGCGCCGAAGGCCCTCCTCCGAGGTGTCGAGGGTGTCCGGGCTCTCTGCGAAGGCGCCAAGGGCGGCGACGAGGCGCGCCATAAACTTGGGCTCCAGCGGCGCCACGGTCAGCCAGCCGCCGTCGGCGCAGGGGTAGCTGCGATAGGCCGAGTAGCCCCCGGTGAGCAGCTCACCGCCGGGGCTGAGATCCCGGGACTCGGCCAGCGCCGTCGCGAGGTGCGGCGTCAGGAGCGCCATGGCGCCTTCAGTCATCGAGCAGTCCAGCCAGGCGCCGCGCCCGTGGCTCACACGCCCCAACAGCGCGGCGACGACGCCCAAGGCCGCGCTCTGGGCGCCCCCGGCGAGATCCGCGACCTGGACCGGCCAAGGGGTCCCCTCCCCGCCCGCCGCGGCGATGATCCCGGCGTAACCTTGGTAGTTGAGGTCATGCCCCGGCTCCAACGCCAAGGGCCCCGTCTGGCCGTAGCCCGTGATCGAGCAGACGATGAGCCTCGGGTGCGCCGCGCAGAGCTGCTCCGGGTTCAGGCCGATCTCCGCCATCACGCCTGGCTTGAAGCCCTCGATGAGCACGTCGGCGGTCTTGAGCAAGGCGCAGAAGACCTCGCGGCCCTCGGCCCGGCGCAGATCGAGGGTGACCGAACGTTTTCCTCGGTTGATCGCCGCGAAGAACACGCCGTGGCCGCTCACGACGGGCGGCAGCTCCCGGGTGTAGTCGCCGCCGGTCGGGGGCTCGACGCGGATCACCTCGGCGCCGAGGGCGGCGAGGGTCCAGCTGCAGTAGGGCCCGGGGAGGAGCCGGGAGAGGTCGAGCACACGCACACCCGAGAGCGGCGGCGGGATCGTCTGGGGATGGATCATTCGCCGAGAATAACCCAGGTGCGGCGGGGCCTCGGCCCGGGTTAAATCCGACGAATGCCTGACACCAACGCCCCCAAGTGGATCTTTGTGCTCAGCGACGGCACCGGCTCAACGGGCTCAAACGTCGTGCGCGCCTGCCTCAAGCAGTTTGATGGGGTGCCGGTGCAGCTCCGCATCATCCCCAACGTCACCGACAACGAGCAGCTCCGCCGGGCGTTTCAGCGCGCCGCCGAGCTCAACGCCTTGGTCGTGACCACCCTGGTACGCGGCGAGCAGCGCCGGGAGGTCGAGCGCCTGGCGATCACCCACCGCCTGCAGGTCGTGGATCTTGTCGGCAACATGCTGATGAACCTCACGGAGTACCTGCGCGTCTCGCCCCGGGGCCAGCCTGGCCTCATGCACCGCCCCGACCGCAACTACTTCCGCCGTGTCTCCGCCATCGAGTTCACGGTGAAGGCCGACGACGGCCAAGAGCCTCGCCTGCTCACCGACGCCGACATCGTGCTCGTCGGGGTGAGCCGCACCTCAAAGACGCCGCTCTCGGTGTTCTTGGCCTACAAAGGCTACAAGGTGGGCAACGTGCCCTTGGTGCTCGACCGCGATCCCCCGGAGAGCCTCTGGGACTGCGACCCGCGCCGGGTGTTTGGGCTCACCATCGATCCATCAGCGCTGCAGTCGATCCGCACCCAACGCATCGAGCAGATGCGGCTCTCGGACAAGACCAACTACTGCCAGAGCGACTACATCCTCGCTGAGCTCGACTTCGCCCACGACCTCTTCTCGCGCAACCGCGAGTGGCCGGTGATCGACGTCACCGACAAGGCGCTGGAGGAGACGGCGGCGATCATCCTCAAGATCCTCAGCGAGCGGGGGCTGGCTGAGGTGATCGGTGAGGCAGGTCAGCTTTGAGCCCGCTTCTGCGTGTGGTCGGCGGCGTCGCCCGGCGTGAGGCGGATGGCGCGGTGCTCATGGCGCGACGCCCGCCCGGGGGCCGCCACGGCGGGCTGTGGGAGTTCCCCGGCGGCAAGGTCGAGGCCGGTGAGACCGACGAGGAGGCCCTCGCCCGCGAGCTTCAAGAGGAGCTGGGCGTCGTGGCCGAGGTCGGCGCGCTCATCGCGGTCGGTCAAGACGAGCGCATCCAGCTCTGGTGTTACGCCGTGCGCCTGTCCGGCGAGCCCCAGGCCCTCGACCACGACGCGCTTTGTTGGGTGCTCCCCGACGCCTTACCTAGCCTGCCGAGCCCCCCCGCCGACCAGCCCACAATCGACGCCCTCGCCCACCCCCTTCGCCGCGTATAGTGAGGCGTCGAAGTCTCTCCTGGAGCGCAGCCGTTGGTCGGAATGGTCCTGGACAAGTACGAGGTCCTCCAGAAGGTTGGTGAGGGCGGCATGGCCACGGTCTACCGTGGGCGGCACGTCACGCTCAATCGGGACGTCGCGATCAAGGTCTTGCACCCCCACCTCTCGGCCTCCATGCGAAACCGCCAACGGTTCGCCCGTGAGGCCCGCGCCATCGAGCACCTCGACCACGAGAACATCCTCAAGATCTTCGACTACTCCGGCGTGGACGTCCCCGACTGCTTCATCGTCACGGAGTTTGTGCCCGGGCGCACGCTCTATGAGCTGCTGAAAGATCGGGGCCTCTTCCCCTCGGAGGTCGTGGCGATCATCGGGCGAGATCTCTCCGCGGCCTTGGCCTACGCCCACCGCGCGGGCATCGTGCACCGCGACCTGAAGCCCGAGAACGTGATGGTTCGGGTGGACGGCACGGTGAAGCTGATGGACTTCGGCATCGCCCGCTTCTTGGACGAGACCTCACTCACGGTGACCGGCGCCTTGGTGGGCAGCCCGGCCTACATGAGCCCGGAGCAGGCGAGCGAGCGGCCGGTGAACGAGCGCTCAGACCTGTTCTCGCTGGGCACGGTGCTCTACCACATCGTCAGCGGCCAGCTCCCGTTCTCGGGGAACAACCCGTCGATCATCCTGCGCAACATCATCGAGGGCCGCCGCCCCGAGGTGATGGAGCTGCAGCCGAGCTGCTCCCCTCGCCTCGCCGACCTCATCGAGCGCCTGCTCCAGACCGATCCCGACGCCCGCCCCTCGGACGCCGACGAGGTCGTGCGGGCCTTCGATGAGCTGCTCGCCGAGGTGAAGATCGACCCCAAGACGCCGGACTGGAGCCTCGTCGGCTACCTAGAGGACTCCGAGGGTTACGAGCGCCGCCTGCGGAAACACCTCGACGAGGCCCTGCTCACCAC
>JAKLKE010000394.1 GCA_023150775.1 Myxococcota bacterium | reverse complement strand
GCCTCCGAGAGCGCGACGAATATCTCACACGACCGACCCGAGCAAGCGCCGAGACGCGCTGACGGCGACAGGTCGCGTGATACACTGATTGGGACGGGAGGTGTGAATGCGTGCGACCCTGATCCTCAGCGCGGCGATGATGATGGCGTTTGGCGCGTGTGACCAGGCCCGACCTGAGCACGCCATGGCGAGCCTCAGCGCCTCCCCCGACACCCTGCTCGATGAGCTGCGCCGGATGCGGCCCGCCGCGTCGAGCGCCGCCCCCGCCGACGCCCCGCTTCGTTGCTGCGGCAGCGCCAGCGGTCGCGCGGCGGTCGAGGCCGCCCTGGATCTGCACGACGCCTTGGCCGCTGGCGGCGACGGCCTCAGCGAGGGGTACGCCTTGAGCGCGGCGATGGGCGCCTTCGCCGCGGATCCCCTCACCCCCGAGGCCAGCCGGGCCCTCGGCGCCCGGGCCGCCACCACCCTGGAGCGCGCCCGAGATCGGGGCCCCACGGCGCTGCGTGAGGCCTTGGCCGCCTCCGCGCCCGCGCTCACCGCGGCCTTGAGCGACGGCCAGCAGGGCGATCTCCCCGTGCGCCGGGTCGATGTGGACGGCCAGACCTGGCTCTCCCGGGGCGACGCGCCCATCACGCAGCTCGGCGCCGAGCCCGTGCTCGCCGAGGCTGAGGCCGACTGACCCTCCCCACCCACCAAGGCGTCGCGCCGCAGGTTACAGCCCCACGCCCCCCACGCGGACGCCCATGACCTCCCCTCCCCGCGCCCTGCTCTTGGGCTCGCCGAGCCGCCTGCCGTTCAACGGGCACCTGCGCCGGGTGCTCGACTGTGAGGGCGCCCGGGTGAGCGTCGCCGCCCGCGTCGCCGCGTCTTCGCCCCCGGAGGAGTCTTGGGCCGCGGTCTCCGCGCTGTGGACGGCCCTTGACGGCGCCACGGGCCGCGATCGGGGCACGCTCTGCCGCGACGCCTGGGAGCGCCTGCTCCGGGTGGATCGTGGCAGGCTCGGCCCGGCGGCGGGCGCGGATCTGACCCTGCTCATGGTCGCTGAAGACGCCGAAGGAGAGCTCGTCTCCGGCTGCGGCCTGGGCCTCGTCCTCGCCGTCGAGGGCGCAGACGCCCGGGAGCTCGTGGACCCCCGGCACCCGCTCTTGGGCGAGACGGGCCTGCCCGACGCCGTCCCCCGGGCCCTGGGCCCCGACCGTCGCGGCGAGATCTACATCGGGATGCCCACGGGCCTCAGCGTGAACCGCCCGGCCCCGCCGCGCCTCTTCGCCGCCTGCGGGGTGCGCTGATCATGCAAAGCCCCCTGCTCGTCGGCCTCTCGTTGCCCCGAGACCTAGAGCTCCTGCGCGACCGCGCCGGAGAGGCCTCCCGCCGGGGTGAAGATCTCGCGCCGCTCTACGCGGAGCTCGCCGAGACCGCCCCCGTGGCCTTGATCGACCTCACCCTGGGCCCCAAAGCGATGAAGGAGGCCGCCGCCGTGCGCGCCGCCTTGGCCCACGCCGAGGCCTTGGAGCGCCACAGCCCCGGCATGGCGCCGTACCGCCGCCTGGCGAGCCTCAGCCCCGAGGCGGCCTTGGACGTGCTCACCGTCGCCGTGGCGCGCCACGCCGCGGCGAGCTGGCTCATCTCCTTCGCCGACAAGATCGAGGCCCGCCCCGGGGCGATGCAGCTCGCCGCCAACCGCGAGGCCCCACCCTACGCCGCCTTGTGCTGGGCCCACGCCGCCGCCGGGCACTTTCAGGCCTTGGTGGTGGAGGCTGGGAGCGGCGCGGTGGAGCCCGTCGCCGCGCTCCTCGCCGCCGGGCGGGATCACGAGGCCGTCGAGGCCGCGGCCCGGGCGATCGAGGCCCGAGCGGACGCGCCGGTCGTGCCTTGGCTCGCCGCCGTCGCGGGCCCCCAGATCGAGGACCTGCTGCTGCGCCTCGTGCCTCGCCTGCGCTCCGCCGAGGCCGCTCGGGCGCTGCTTCTTCACCTCACGCCGTTTCCGAGGGCGCGTGGTGTCCTCAGCGCCGCCGTGCGTGGTATGCGATAACGGAGCGGTCGGTTTAGCCCCGCCGGGCCAGGACGGTCCGGCCAAGGAGCAGGGATCATGGCCAGGACAGTCGCGTCGTACTATCGCGGGAGCGAGTCCCTCTCCGGCGTGCAGGTCACCGTCGAGGCCGGGCGCGCGCCCCAGGTCGAGGGCGACACCCGAAGCCCCTTGAGCGCCGGTCAGGTCGATCCGCTCTGCGCCGCGAGCCTCGCGATGCCCGGCGATCCCCGGCGAATCACCAGCCCCATGCGCCGCGAAGGCGGCGCGCTGCGCCCCTGCACCTGGGACGAGGCCTTAGACACCGCCGGGGCGGGCCTTCGCGCCGCCAAAGACGCGGGCGGCCCCGGCGCCATCGGCCTCTACGCCGGCGCCGAGCTCGCGGCGCACCCCTTGGCCTGCCTACGCGCCGCGGCCTTCGCCACGGGCCAAGGCACCCGGCACCTCTACACGCCCCTGGTGATGCACGGCGCCGCCCGCCTGCTCGCCGCGGAGTGGGTCACCGGGGCGCCGATGCCTCTGCAGGCCGACGTGGGCCGCGCTCACTACGCCGTGCTGCTGGGCGCCGATCAAGAGCGCGCGGGCTGGGGGCCGTTTCAGTCGGGCAGCATCCACACCCAGGCGATGCTGTACTTCCACAAGCGCCGCAAAGAGAACAAGCTCGTCACGGTGGACAACCGGCGCTCCGGGCTCTCCGCCAGGGCCGAACAGCACGTCAACATCCGGCCAGGCACCGAGGCCTTCTTCTTGTTGGGCATGGCGAACGCCATCCTGCTCAAGGGCTGGACCGACGAACAATACCTCCGCGACTACGCCAAGAACGTCGAGCGCCTGCGGGAGTGGCTCACGCCCTGGGACGTCGCCCGCTGCGGCGAGATCTGCGGCGTTGATCCGGGCGATATCTCCGGCGTCGCCCTCAAGTTCTCCCGGGCGGCCATGGGCGTCGTGGCCTTGGGGCACGGCGCCACGCAGTCGCGCTACGGCGGCGTGGCGGCCTGGGCTTGGCTCGTCGTGCACGCGCTCACGGCGAATCTCCTGCGCCCCGGCGGCCTGTACGAGGCCAAAGGTGCCGTAGACCTGCACCCCATCGCCGCGAGCTTCCCCAGCGCCGGCGCGCCGCGCACCCGCGAAGGGGGCCTGCCGAGCCTCTTGCTCCAGGCGCCAGGCACCGCCCTCGCCGGGGAGATCCTCAGCCCCGGAGACGGCCAGCTCCGCGCGCTCATCAGCGTCGGCGGCTGCCCGGTGAGCGAGCTGCCCGACCCGGCGACGACCACCCGGGCGCTCTCAAGCCTCGACTGCCTCATCGCCATGGACGTCCTGGAGTCGCCGACGACGGCTCTGGCCCAGGTGGTGCTGCCCGCGCGGCACTTCTGGGAGCGCCGGGATCTCATGCTGCTCAACCACAGCGCCTTGCCCAGCCGCATGATCCAGGCCACCGAGGCCGTTCTGCCCGCGCCGGAAACCGCCCGGGACGAGGCCGACGTGCTCGCCGAGCTCTACGCCCGGGTGCCCGCGGGACTGCGCTTGGGCGGCGCCTGGGGCCGTCACATCACCCTCGCCGGGCGCGCCTTGGCCACGGCGGATCTGGACGTCTGGGTGGATCGTGCGCTGGAGTGGTCCAAGCTGCCCGACCGCGCGAGCTTGGAGGCCCGGGGCGGGCCGCTGGAGCTCGGCGAGCACGACCGCGCCTCGTGGCGGGTCACCTTCGACGACGGCCGCCTCGACCTCGCCCCCGACGCGCTCAGCTCGGTGATGACCACCCTGCGCCCGCCCGAGGCCGACCCCACCCGGCCCTACCGCCTCGCCACCACCGCCGCCTGGCCCGGCGGACATGGCCGCGCCCTGCGCGCTGCCGACGCTGAAGAGCCCGGCGTGCTCGCCCATCCCGACTGCGGGCTCAAAGACGGCGCCACGGTGCTCGTCGAGACGGCCAACGGTCAGGTGCGCGGTCGCCTGCGCCTGAGCGCCGATCTGCGCCCAGACACGATCCTCGTGCCTTGGGGCTGGGCGGTCCCGGCGAACGAGCTCGTGGGCCTCAGCTCCATCGACCCCCTCACCGGCGCGCCAGACCAGGAGGGTCTGCCCTGCGCCTTGCGTGCAGTCTGACCATGACCAAGCTCCCGACGCTCCTGCCGCTCCTCGCCCTCTTCGCCTGCGGTGAGGCCCCGGAGACCCCGCCCGCCGCGCCCATCGCCCCGGTGGAGACCGTCGAGGCGCCGCCGCCCGCCGCCCCCGCCGCGCCCACGAGCGGCGGCCAAGAGGCGCTGCGCGCTGGGGCCCACACCACGATTCGGGGCAAGGTCAGCGGAGATCAGCCCTGCGACGGCGAAGGCCACGCCGAGCTGTCCCTCGCCGACGCCGTCCCTGGGGCGCCGCCGCTCACTTGGGTCACCCTCGGCGCCGACGGCGGCTTTGAGATGGCCGCGCCGCTCGGCGCGCCGCTGATCCTCCGGGCCCGCTGCGTAGAACGTGGTGGCGCCGACCTCACGCTCCTGCGCTCGCCGGACGAGAAGATCCCAGCTCTGGTCACCGAGCCCGCGCCGCTCAGCCTCCTCTGGGTTCGCCCCGGCGCGCCGCCGACGTCTACGCCCCCAGGCTTCATGGAGGGCGAAGGCGGCCCGCGCCTGGGCGACCCGCGCATGATGAAGCGCCGAGGCGGAATGGGCCTCTGACCCGCGCCGCCCGGCTCCACCCTTCCCCGCAGAGGTGCGCATGATGCCCCCACGTCTGATGGAGCTGCTCTTAGAGGCCAAGAAGCGCCGCGCGTCCGACCTGCACATCACCCAAGGCACGCCCCCGGCGGTGCGGGTGAACGGCGACATCCAGTTTTTGCCGGGCAAGCCGCTCACGAAGCTGGGCTGCGAGGCGCTGATCTCGGAGCTCGTGGACGACGAGATGCGCATGACCTGGCGCAAGAACCACCAGCTCAGCTTCTCCCGCACCTTCCCCGACCTCGGGGTGTACCGGGTGAACATCTACCGCCAACAAGGCTGCTTTGAGGCGTGTTTACGCACCTCGTCCGAGCGCCCACACACCCTGGAGGAGCTGGGCATCCCCCGCTCCTTCGGCGACCTCGCCACCCGCTCAAGCGGCCTCGTGCTCGTCACCGGCCCCACGGGCCACGGCAAGACGACCACCTTCAACGCGCTCATCAACGTCATCAACCGGCGCACGCCCCGGAAGATCCTCACCATCGAGGACCCCGTCGAGTTCCGGCACAAGCCCGAGAAGTGCCTCGTGGTGCAGATCGAGGTCGGCGTCGACAGCCCCGACTTCGCCACCGCCCTCAAGCACGCCCTGCGCCAAGATCCCGACGTCATCTGTGTCGGTGAGCTGCGCGATCTGGAGAGCATGGCGACGGCGCTCACCGCCGCCGAGACCGGCCACCTCGTCATCGCCACCCTGCACACGCCCACGGCCGTGGGCACCATCTCCCGCATCCTCGACGTCTTCCCCGCCGACGCC
>JAKLKE010000393.1 GCA_023150775.1 Myxococcota bacterium | reverse complement strand
CCTCGACCTGCGTGAGCTGCTCATCACCACCGACGCCGCGAAGGCGACGGCTGAGGCCGCGCTGCGCCTGCTGCGCACCTCCAACTCCCCGGAGTTTGTGAACGGCCTCAAGAACATCCTGCCCGCGTCCGCCGTGGCCGAGCTGCAGTCCATCGCGCAGAGCGTCGATGGGGTGCTCGGCGACATCGAGAACATCCTCACCTACATCCCTGAGCCCGACGACGTGAACCGCATGGCGCACGAGCTCTACCGGCTCCTGTGCATCGTGCAGCGCCCGGTGCCCTACGCCGCCGACGGGGTGTCGTTCGATCTCACCGAGATCCGCCCCGACACCCAAGATCACGTCGATGATGGCAACACCGGCAAGATCCGCCTCATCAACTGGGCCCTGGACGCGAAGACCACCACCCGGGGTCTGGGCGACAACGAGGACCAGTCCTACGACCTCTACCGCTTGGGCACCCGGCGCCTGTGGGAGACCACCGAGGCGAACCTCCCCCAGCGCAGCATCGGGCAGTTCACCTTCGGCGCGCGGGCCGAGAACATCTTCAACTTCGACTACGACCACACCATCACCCAGATCCCCGCGAACAAGCCGCACCAGGGCACCCGCCAAGACATCGTGGAGCTGTGGGACCTCCTCGACAAGCACGGTTACCGCGACGACGCGGTGCCCCAAGGCAGCCCCGACCGCGCCCCGGCCACGGCGAAGTACACCGACATCCTCACCCGCTTGGTGCGTAAGTTCCAGGTGCTCAACGGCCTGCCCGTCACCGGCTGGCCCGACAACGACACGCTGAACCGCCTGCTGCACCTCGACTACGGCGCGAAGACCCTCACCCGCGCCATCCCCTACATCCCGGCGATGGACCCGGCGCCGCTCCAGAACGGAAACACCTCGAACAAGGCGCCCGATGAGTTCGACTCTAAGGTCAAGGGCGGCTTCTTGCCCTTGCTGAACGCCGACGCCGACCACCCCAACGAGGAGCAAGACTCCAACACCGAGCCCCTGGAGTTTGTGCGGGATCAGCCGGGTTACCGTTACCTGCCCGTGGCGTCTACGACCAAGCAGGGCTGGCGCACCGTCGATGACGCGTTCTCCGCCCCGGGCTTCGTGGCGATTCAGTCCCGGCGAATCGACTCGGCCAACACCCAGGAGATGATCTCCTTTGAGGGTGACATCTTCACCGAGGGTGAGGCGTCGAGCGGCGACATGTTCTGGGCGGCGCGACACCTCACGCCTTGGACCGCCGGGCGCACGATCACGGCTGCGCCCCTGGCCGCCCCGGCCTTACACAACGGCGCCGCCGTGCCCGCGGGTCGGCGCATCCGTATGGCGCAGTGGATTGACCTCTCGAAGCTCCAGACCCACCTCACCGACCTGGGCGCTGGGTACGAGATCTGGCTGCAGGCGTTTGTGCTGCGTCGCTCGCTCTACCGCGACCGCGCCGGGACGTTCAACATGCCCGACCAGGGCCGCATCTCCCTGGAGCTCTACGACGAGGATCTCTTCAAGGGCCCCGATCCCTACGTGGCCGTGCGCCCCCCCGGCGGCCCGCCCAAGCTCTCGATGTACGCGCTCTCGGACTGGTTGCCGACCCAAGACGGCGACACCAGCGCGCTCACCATCGACCAGGTCCGCCCCTGGTGGACCTGGTGGCTGCAGAGCTCCCGCGCCATCCGCCTCTTGCCGACGGTCGGCGGCTACGTCGAGAACCCCAACACCCAGCCCGACCCCGCGAAGAACGCCAAGAAGGTGAACGCCGCGCTCATCGTGCTAGAGGCCCAGCCCCAGTCCGGCGTTGACGTAGACGCCTACTTCGACAACGTGCGTGTGCGCTGGGACGTGCGTAAGGTGGGGAACTAAGCCCAATGTCTGAGCTGATCCCGCTTCTGCGCGCGATTATTCAGGACGAGCTGCGGGCCCTGCGCCTCGGCGACGTGGGGGTCGTGTCCAAGAACGAGCCCCACACCGGCGAAGGTGACGCCCACAACCACACCTGCGACGTGAAGCTGCGGGATCAGGACGTTGAGCTCAAAAAAGTGCCGATCTGCGCGCCGCATCTGGGGGTCGTCAGCGCCCCCCAGGTCGGCGAGCTGGTGCTGTTGAGCTACGTCGGCGGCGACCCAAGCCGCCCCATCGTCATCGGTCGTCTGTACTCCGACGAGTTTCGCCCGCCCCTGCACGAAGAGAAAGAGTGGAGGGTGCAGGTGCCCCTTGGCGAGAAGACAGAGATCGCCATCGACAAAGACGCCAGCGTGATCGCCGCGTCAGGCGACACCAAGGTCACCCTCAAAAAAGACGGCAGCGTCGAGATCGAGGGCAAAGAGGACCTCAAGGTGAAGGTGTCGGGCAACGTGCAGATCGAGTGCGCTGACGCCACGATTAAGGCCTCGGGCAACATCAGCCTCGGCGAAGGCGGCGGCGGCGTGATCACCACGATGAGCCACAAATGTTTTTACACCGGGGCGCCGCTCGTGGGCTCCCAGACCGTCACGGCGAAGGGCTAAACGATGCCCTCCCCGCCCGCCCCGCTCCTGCAGAACCTCGCGTCGAGCGCCTTTCGTTCGCGCAAGATTGAGGGAGAGAACGCCCCGGATCTCGCGAACGCCTTGGGCGACGCCACGGCCCAGGGGCTGCAGCTCTTCTTGAGCATGGCGATGGTCTCCCCCGGCACCGCCGCCGTCGTTGATCCCGTGAGCACGTCTGGGGCCACGGCGGGGCCCGGGATGCTCATGCCCCCGCCCGCCGGGGGCCCCGACGCCTCGACCCTCTCCGGGCTGGCCAAAGGCGCCATCGCCGGGGCGGGGCTCATCGGCGAGGACGCACCCAAGCTCGGCGACGCCTTCGGGCAGACCTTGGCCCAGGCGCTCACCTTGTTCACCGCCCAGGTCCAGGTCGCCCCCGGGGTGGCCGTGGCGGGCATGGTCACCGCGGCGCCGGGTATGCTTATGGGCTCAGCGCCCGGGGCCTCGACGGTGGAGTCCCTCGCCAAAGGGTTCCTCGCCGCCCAAGGCCTCCAGGGTGAGGCCATCGGCGACACCGCCGGGGCCTTCGGTGAGCTCATCGGCACGGCGCTCTCCCAGCTCATGTCGATGGCGATGATGGCGCCCGGCGTGGCCTGCACCCCCGCCGCCACCGCCGCCCCGGGGAGGCTCATGTAATGGCCACCACACCCAAAGATCCCCTGCTGACCGACCTCGCCGTCGTGTTCGACGCCCAAGGCCAGGCCGACCTCAACCTGCAGACCGACGAGGTCGAGCGGGTGAGCGGCCGGGACAACCTCGTGCAGGCCCTCTCGCTGCGCCTCCTGACCGAGCGCGGAGAGCTGACCGAGCTCTCCCACCCTCGCTACGGCAGCCGCCTGCGGGAGCTCATCGGTGAGCCCCTGGATCGCGCCAACGTCGAGCTGCTGCGACGCTATGTGCGCAAATGTGTCCTCCAAGATCCCCGGGTCGCTGAGGTCGTCACCGTGCGCGCATTCACCACAAACGTCCCCGGCGTCGTGGGCGTACAAGCCACGGTGCGCCCGATCACCGGGGCCCCCATCACCCTCTCCCTCAACCTCGACCTCTCCTAAAGTCGCGCCGAGGAGTCCCCATGTCTCTCTCTGACCGGATGCCCATCGCTGGGCGCCTCACCCTCACCTTGACCGACCCTGACGGCCGCGTGGTCGAAGAGCGCCGGGTGAAGAACCTCATCACCTTGAGGGGCCGGGCCTTCTTGGCGCGGAGCTTCGCCGGGCTCGGCGCCACGAGCGTGGACATGAGCATGGTGCTCGGCACCTCCAACCTCGCCCCCACCCTCGGCGACGTCGTGAACCAGCTCCCGGCCGGCGCCTCGGAGCTCCCCCCGGGCACGGATCGTTGGGCCTTGGAGCAGGCGATCGTCGAGGAGCCCGCCGTCATCGAGGCCAGCGGCGCCGTGGCGGAGTGGGTCGTGCGCCTCACCGCCACCTTCCCCGGCGGCGACGACAGCGAGACGCACACCCTGTGTGAGGCCGGGATCGTGCTCATCAACAGCACCAACAACGAGCGCACCCTGTTCAACCGCGCGGTCTTTGAGCCGATCACCAAGACCAAACGCCTGTCTCTGACCGTCGGCTGGGAGCTGGTGTTCTGATGTCCACCACCGGGCCGCGACTGAGCTCCCCCGACGCCGACACAGAGGGCTGGATCACCGTCGGCCCCAAAGGCGCGTCATTGCGCCTCGAAGGCGTCGAGGGCGTCGAGCTGCGCGCCGCGAGCCTCGTGCTGCAGGTGGCCTCGGATGACCTCACCTTGACCTGGCTCGGGCAGTCCCGGCGCGCGGGCGGCGCGACCGTGGCCCAGCCCGCCGGCTTCACCCTGGCCTTGGCGTCGGGTGACGACAGCGTCGCGACGGAGTGGCTCACCGCCGACTGGGGTGAGCTGCGCGCCCTGCGTGGCCTCACGGTGAAGCTCACCTCAGCGCCGAAGGGTGAGCCCATCCTCGTCAGCGACAGCGAGGCCGAGGCCGCGCGCTTCAGCAAGTCCGCCGACGCGACCGCCGCCCGCGCCGCGTCAGAGGGAGAGCGGACCCTCTACGTCCCGGAGGAGGCCGTCGAGTGGGCCAGCGGGTCCTATGACTGGGCTGAGGAGTCCGACGCCGTCCGCACCGTGACCCCGTCCCGAGACTGCGGCCTCTCCTTGTCCGTGGGCGGCCCCTGGTTCCCCAGCGGCGAGACCGGGCTCAAGTCCGGCGTGGCCAACCCTCTGGCCAGCCTGCTCGCCAGCCGCGCCAAGATCGAGCTGCTCACGGACGGGAAGCCCAGCGGCGCCCGCATCGCCGAGCTGACCCTCCGCCTCAGCGATCAGCCCGAGAGCCTCGCCCTGCGCGGCGACGGCGGCACCTACGGCATGAAGGTGGGCCCGACGCGCCCCAACGAGCAGGTCACCCTGAGCGACCCGGCCTGGGTGGAGCTCATCAACCGTCGTCTCCGCGCCGGAGAGACCCCGGAGCTCAGCCTCATCGCCGCGCGCCCGGGCAGGGTGAAGCTCATCTCCGCGAGCCTCGACGTCGTGCGTGTGCACCAAGCGCTCCAGCGCGAAGCCGACCCGCCCGAGCCCGACCATACCGGCGCGATCCCGCTCATCGCCGAAGATCCCGTCTGGGTCCACGCCTTAGACCCCGCCGACGACCCCGTCGAGCGCGTCTTGGAGCTCGGCTCCAGCTGCACGCTCACCGAGCTGTCGTTCACGACGAGCCTCGGCCCCGGGTCACGCCCGACCCTGCTGGACATGCCCCGCACGGTCACAAACCTGAGTCGGGGCCGCACCATCGACCCCAACACCGCCCAAGCCCAGGCCCTCACCGGCGTTCGTGGCCCCGTCGCCCAGCTCGACCTCCCGCTGTTCGCGCTCACGAACCTCGTCGAGGGGCGAATCGAGCTGCACCCCGACGTGCTGGGCCGCCCCAGCGGCGTCGCCAGCGGCATCTGGCCCCTACACGTCGAGACCAGCAAGCTCTCTTTCGAGAC
>JAKLKE010000392.1 GCA_023150775.1 Myxococcota bacterium | reverse complement strand
GACCATGGGCGGCTGGCCCACGGTCGGCGACCGCTCGTGGGACGGCGCCGTTCAGCACGACGCGGCGATCCTGCTCTCCAAAGACTTCACCGACGCGCTCTTGTGGAGCGTGTGGGCCGGCGGCGCCTTGTGTGTCGAGGTGAACGAGCTCGCCGGGGCCAGCTTGGGCACGAGCCTGCTCGGCCAGCTCTTCGGCGACGACTTCAAGGCGCTCTTCCCCGAGGACGTGCCCGCCGGGCTCAAGATCGATCCGCGCCTGCCGCCGACGTCACACTTCGACGGTGAGATGCCGCTCTACCTCGACGTGGCGGGCCTGGGCATCGGCGCCGCCGCCGACCTCGATCACCGCATGGCGCGTATCTGTGAGGTCGGCCTCAACGGCTCCATCGGCGTGGCCTTGCCCCTCACCGAGAGCGCGCTCACCCCCGAGCTCATCATCGACGAGCAGGCCTTGGCCTTCTCTGAGGCCTGGACGGAGCTCATCGGGCCAGGCTACGCCGCGGGCGTGGCCGACTTCTTGCCGACGGTCATCGGCTCGGTGCTCCCCGCCGACCTGCTGCCCACCGTCGCCCTGCCCTCTTGGCAAGGCATCGGCCTCGGCGACGCCGACTGGCAGGCCAGCGAAGACGGCCAGTGGGTCGCGGCCTACGCCACGCTCTCCACCGAGGCCGTGACGCCTCTGGAGATCAGCGGCTGTGACGCCTTGGGCTGCGGCGGCGACGGCGGCGGCGACCTGGGCTCCGTCATCGGCTGCGACGACTCCAGCGGCGGCTGCGGCGGCGACGCGGGCTGCGAAGACTCCTCCTGCGTCTCGTCCCCCCGCCTACGGTTCCCCGGCGGTCGTTTGCTCCTCTTCACGGGCTTCATCGCCTTGGCGATGCGTCGGCGTAAACCCTGATCCTTGAACCAAAACCCCGTGCTCAGGCCCCTCGGGCGCGGCTGTCGAAACCATTTTGTAAAGAACGAATCAAGGGGGGGACGAAACAAGGTCTCATGGTTCATCGTATCGACTTCTGAAGTCTTCGTTCACTCTGGCACCCAAAGACTTCTTCGCACCGCTCCTCGCCACGCTGGCGGGCTACACGGCCAAGGAGGCATCTATCAACTCCTTCTCTTCTGGCAAGAACCACAGCGAGCGCCTCACCGCGAAACAAGAGAAGACGCTCGCTCGGCAGATTCACGCCGCCGAAGACCGCGCTCGTCTTGCGCTCAAGGGCATCCCCTGCGCTGAGGCGATCCTCTCTCGCACCTCCAAACGCGCCGAGCGCACCCGCGCCGCGAAGGTGGACCGGCTTGAGCGCGCCGTCGAGCTCGCCTGGGAGACCTCCCGCGTCGAGCCGCTGCTGCGCGCCGCCTCCGCCGAGGCCAAGCAGGCCTGGGCCGAGGCCGAGGCCCTGCGCTGGCGCCTCGCGATGTCTGGGCGCCGCATCGCCCACGGCGAGGCGCGCAAGCTCGCCGGGCCGTTCTTGGATGAGGCCGATCTGGTGCAAGAGGGCTACATCGGCCTGCTTCGCGCCGCCAAACGGTTCGACCCCGACCGCGACATCCGCTTCTCGACCTACGCCCGCTGGTGGGTGCGCGCCCAGATGACCCGCGCCATCGACCACACCGGC
This sequence comes from Myxococcota bacterium, assembly GCA_023150775.1. Classification (GTDB taxonomy): domain Bacteria; phylum Myxococcota_A; class UBA796; order UBA796; family CAJQPC01; genus JADKFE01. Next base: position 3,885 of record JAKLKE010000392.1, on the reverse strand, counting down.
CGCCCCGTGCGCCTGCCGGGCTGCGCCGTCGAACAGACCCGCAACCTGCGCAAAGCCATCAAACGTTTTGAGTCTTTGGGCGCCGACTACAGCGTCTCCGACCTCGCGAACGAGGTCGGCCTCGACGTCGAGCGCGCCGAGTTCTTGCTCTCCCAAGGCGGCACGGTCTCCCTCGATCAGCCCGTCGACGAGGGTCCACGCTCTCGCACCCTGGAGCAGTTCTTGGAGGACGACAGCGTCGATGTGCCTGAAGACGCCGCGATTCGGGATCAAGAGATCCGCCGGATGCAGTCGGCCTTCGAGGAGGTGCTCAGCGAGCGCCACCGCTACGTCTTGGCCCGGCGCTACGGCTTAGAAGACAGCGAGTTCCGCACCCTGTCCGAGGTGGGCCGGGGCATGAGCCTCTCCCGTGAGCGTGTGCGCCAGATCGAGCGTGAGGCGCTCTTGCGCCTGCGTGAGCACGCCCGGATTCGTGAAGGCGTCGCGCCCGTCGCGGACGTCACCCTCTGAGCGTCGCGGGGAACACCGCCAGGAGTCAAGATGATTCCGTTGGTGCTGGCCATGATGGCCTGCAAACCCGAAGTATCCCCGAACGAGACGGCGCCCCCCGGAGACTCCTCCTCCGGGGACTCTGGCCCCGTGGCCGTCGTCGATGAAGACGGCGACGGCTTCCCGGCCTGGTGGACAAACGACGACCCAAACCTCGCCGACTGTGACGACGCCGACGCCGCGGTGACGCCCGAGACTGAGCGTTATGTACGCCTCGGCCCCTTCTGGCGCGGCGGCGGGGAGAACGCCGACACCCAGCCCGGCCGAGAGATTGAGCTCAGCCCCTACTGCGTCGATCGTCTGGAGGTCAGCAACCGCCAGCTCGTGGAGTTCCTCACCGAGCGCGCCGCGCGGGGCCTCGACAACCTCACCGACGAGGGCCAGAAGATCTACGACTTCGACGACATCGACGATCACGTCCCGGAGAGGATCGAGCGCGCCGAGGATGGATCGTACAGCGTCGTGGCGGGCTACGAAGATCACCCCGTCGTCGAGGTGTACTACTGGAGCGCGACGACCTACTGCGCCGACAACGGCAAGACCTTGCCCACCGAGGCGCAGTGGGAGAAGGCCGCCCGGGGCGACACCGATCAGCGCATCTTCCCTTGGGGGGATGAGCTGCCCGATTGTGCGCGGTCCAACATGCGCCCGACCTGGGAGGGCGAAGGCGCGAACACCGTCGAGCCCTGCGTGAACGACACCGTGCCCGTCGGCGCTTACCCCGACGGCGCCTCCCCCTTCGGCGTGCTGGACCTGGCGGGCAACGTCGCGGAGTGGGTCTCGGACTGGTATCAGCCGGGCTACTACGAGACCTCGACGGGCCAAGACCCCGACGGACCCGATCAAGGCTGGGACGGTTATCCCGCCGATCAGCCGAGCCTCGCCCGGGTGAGCCGCGGCGGAAACTTCGCCACGGGCTACGCCGCGATTCAGGTCTTCACGCGCTACGTAGAGCCCGACTGGGCGTCGAGCAACGGCCTGGGCTTTCGCTGCGCGCGGCCCTTGAGCCCGCCGAGCTGAGCTCGTCCGGGGCCTACGACGGGCCCGGTGTTCGGCCACCCTAGCGCTTGGGATCGTTCAATTTGATGGTCAGGCTCGCCCCGCGCTCGGGCCGTTAGATCATCAAGGTGAGTATTGTCGTATTCTTCATCCCTTGGGCTGCTAGAATGCCATCAAGTGATGAGGAGAACGGCATGCACTACCCAAGAGACGTCCCCGCCAAGCCCCCCGACGGCCCCTGGCTGGAGCGTGAGGTGGACGCCCAGCGGGCGCTGAGCCATCGGCTCAAGAACGCGCCGTGGACGCCATGGGTGCGGGTTGACCGAGACGGATCGCCCTTAGAGGGCAGCGAGCCGCTCCAGCCTCGGCTCGTGCAGCATCCCCACGCCTCGGTGCACGCCCTGCAGGACGGCGAGCGCCTCGTCTTCCTCGCGCCGCCCCCCGAGCCCCAGGACAGCCGCGCCCGGGCCCAGACCCACTTTAGCCTCAGCCACGATCACTCCTGGTTCAGCTACGACTACGCCACGGGCGTGTTCTCGATGCGCGCCTTTGACCGTGAGGTCTTGCGGGTCGAAGGCGCCGCCGAGGTGCTCAACGTCCTGCGCGAGGGCCTCGCCGTCGTCGTCCCTGAAGACCGAGAGCTCTCGTGGCGCGCCATCGAGCAGGGCTTTCTTCGCCGCCAGCCGTACAAGGTGCAGTTCCGGGTCATCACCCAGCCCGGGGAGCTGCGCTGGCGGGAGGTGCGGGCGGAGGTCCACCAGGACGCCCAAGGCCAAGCCTGCTCCCTCTTGGGCCTCATCGTAGACGTCACCGATCTCAAAGACACCGGGCGCATGTTGAGCCTCGCCCGGGCGGCCCTCGACAGCACCTCGGAGCTGATGTTCACCTTCGGCGTCGACGGGCGGCTGCTCGACGTAAACCAGCGCGCCCGAGACCGCCTGGGCCTAGATCTGGAGCCCCCGGGGGCCCGGCGCGTCGAGGCGCTCTGCCCGACCCTCGACACCCGCCGCTGGCAAGAGGCCCTGGGCGAGACCCACCGCGGCCAGACCTTGGAGCGTCGGGGGCAGCTCGCGCGCCATGACGGCGAGCGCGTCGAGGTCGAGATGACCTTGCGCCGGGTCAGCCTCTACGGTGATGAGGTGATGCTGCTCAGCGCCATCGATCTCACGCGCCGCCTAAAGGCCGAGCGCCGTCGCGGCGAGCGGGAGGCCCTCGAACAGCTCAGCGCCCGGGTGGCGAAGCGGGTGGCGCGGGCCGACACTGAAGAGCTGGAGACCGCCCTAGAGGCCTGCCTCGCCGACCTCACGACGACCTTGGGCTGCGCCCAGGCCTGCCTCTACGACGCGGATCAGCCGAACAATCGTTGTGTTCGCCGCCTCTATTGGTGGCGCGCGGGCGAAGACACCATCGGCCTCGCGGGGCACATCCCCCTCGCGCCGATGCTCTGTGAGGGCGGCTCCTCCAGCGCGCTGTACCTGAACGGCGCGGCCTTGTGGGACAACCCTCCCCTGCCCCGCCTGCTGCCCAAAGACCGCTGCGCCCTGGTGATGCCCCTCGTCGACGCCCAAGGTGTGATCGGGCTGCTCACCTTGGTGAGCGCGGCGAACACCGCCGTCCCCGCGCCGACCCTCGGCGACGACCCCTCGATGACCCTCATCGTGGACGTGCTCGCCCGGGCCCTGCACCGGCTCAACGTCGCCCAGCAGCGCCAGGCCCAAGAGCGCGCCACCCTTGAGCTCATCGAGCGCCTCAACTGCACGATGTACCGCTGCCGCGCCGACGAAGACTGGACCCTCGATCTCATCGGCCCCACCTGTGAGGAGCTCCTCGGCTACAGCGAGCAGGCCCTACTCGACGCCGGGGCGCCGAGCTTTCGTTCATTGTTTCACCCCGACGACCAGGAGCGGGTCTGCGCCGAGGTGCGCGCCCAGCTCCGCGTGTCCCAACACTTCGTCGCCGAGATGCGGGTGTTCACTCGGGAGGGCGAGGAGCGATGGATGTGGACCCACGGCCGCAGCGTGCGCGACGCCGCCGGGCGCCTCCTGAGCCTTGAGGGCTATCTATTCGACACAGACCAGCAGAAGCGCGCCGAGCGTGAGCGCGACGAGCTGTTCTTGCTGAGCCCCGATCTCCTCGCCATCGTCGACATGGACACCACCCTTCAGCGCTACAACCCGGCGTGGAGCGCCTCGCTCTGGTACACCGACGCCGAGCTTGTGCGCCTCAGGCTGTCGTCGCTCATTCACCCCGACGATCTGCCCGTGTTTGAGCTCGTGCGCCAGCAGACCACCATCGACAGCCAGTTCTTTCACGTCGAGACCCGGGTGCGCCGCAAAG
>JAKLKE010000391.1 GCA_023150775.1 Myxococcota bacterium | reverse complement strand
GATCCGATCACTCGAGTCAGCTACGTCGCGCCGCAGGTCGTGGACGGCGAGTCCATCAGCGTCGCCCTGCTGACGCACTTCAACGAGAAGGCCGCCGAGCTCGCCGCGCTCGAAGAGCAGGACCCCACCGAGCCCGCCGATCTCACCCGCCTCGAGCAGCTCCGCGCGCAGCTCGGCGGCGACCTCCCGGGCGGCGGCGGCGACGTCTCCGGGGGTCTCCGCGCCGCTGCGATAAGCGATGACCCGCACCGCGCGGTCTCCGCCGTAGAACGCCTCCAGATCCTCTTCAGCGTAACCGTCGGTGACCTTGGCGATGTCGCCAAGTCGAAGCTGGGCGCCGTCCGCCGTGCCGCGCAGGATGATGTCTTCGAACTGGCTGGCCTCTAAGCGCCGGTCGGCCACACGCACGAGGATCTCCCCCCGGCGGGACTCGACGGAGCCGCCGGGCAGCTCCAGGGACGCGAGGCTGATCTGGGTGGCCACCTGGTCCAAGGTGAGGTTGTAGGCCTCAAGCCGCTCCCGGGGGATCTCCACGGCGATCTCCAAGGGCGGCACCCCCTGAAGCTCGGCCTGGGTGATCTCGGGGTGGTCCACGAGGCGCTGCCGGGCGCGCTCGGCGGCGTCGTGCAGCGTCGCCAGCGGTTGATCCCCGCTGATGAGCAGAGAGATCACCTGCCGTTTGGACGAGGCGAGGGTGACCGAGGGCTCCTCCGCCTCCTCGGGAAACGACGTGATGCGGTCTACCTCGGTCTTCACGTCGGAGAGGGCCTTCTGGAGATCCGCGCCGAGCACGAGCTCAATGCTCACAACGCCGACGCCCTCAGACGACGCCGAGGTGATCCGTTTGACCTGATCTACCCCACGGGCGGCCTCCTCCACGGCGAGCACGATGCCCTGCTCGACCTCTTCAGGGGACGCGCCGGGGTAGGGCACGCTGACCGTGACCAGCTCGGGTGAGGTGTCGGGGAAGACCTCTTGTTTGAGGTTGCCGATGGACAGAAGCCCGCCGACAAAGAGCACAAACAGGAGCAGGTTCGCGGCGACGGAGTTCTGGGCCATCCAGGCGATGGCGCCCTGGCGCCAGCTCTTCCCGGGGTTCGGCTCATAAATTGGCTCGGGAGCAGACATGGCTTAGCCCTCCTTCGTGGTCGGGGAGACGACCATGCCCTCGACGGGCAACGAGAGCGGCGTGAGCAGCACCCGGTCGCCAGGGCTGAGGCCGTCGGTGACGAGCACGTTCACCGAGTCGCCGGAGATCACCCGCAGCGTGCGCCGCTGGAGGCGATCTTCAGCGTCTACGACCCAAGTTTGATCCCCATCGAACAACGCGGCCCGGGGCACCAAGAAGGCCCCGGCGGCGGCCCGGCCCTCGATCTCCACGTCCACATAGGCCCCGGGCAACATCGGCAGCTCCCCTGCCCCGCCCAGCGGGCTCTCCACGCCGACGACGAGCTGCGCCGTGCGGGTGTTGGACTCCAATTGGCCGACGAGGCTCAACACCGCGCCTTGGCGGGTGATGGTGGCGCCGTCGCCAAGTCGTTGGCTGACCTTGGCCGGGGAGCCCGTCTCGCTGTTCATCCCGGGCACAAACACCGCGGCGAGCTGCTCCACGGGCACCGACACCGTCACCCGCAGGCGGTCGGTGCCGACCAAGGTGGTCAAGCTCTGGCCCGGCGTGGCGAGCTGGCCGGCTTCAGCGGTCTCGCGCACGACGACGGCGTTGAACGGCGCACGAATCACCGTGCGCTCTAAGTTGTTCTTCGCCCGCTGCAGGCTCGCCTTCGCGCTCTCCAGGTTGGCCTCGGCGACGGCGAGCTGGGGCAGACGCCGGGCCAGCTCGTTGTCTTGGGCCTTCTGGCCGAGGCGCTGGAAGTCCTCTTCAGCGATGGTCTGGCGGCCCTTCTCCAAGCGGAGGTCAAGCTCGGCCTGACGCACCCGGGCCTCTTCTTGGGCGACGGCGAGGCGGTAATCTCGACCGTCGAGGGTGATGAGGGGCTGACCGGCGCTCACCCGACCGCCGGGGATGAGGCTCTGCGAGACCTCGACGATCTTCGCGCTCAGCTCGGCGGAGAGCGAGACGTCGCGGTCGGCGCTCACCACGCCCGTGGCCGTCACCCGCACGAGCTGGTCCGAGGGCTGGACGACGAGGATCTCGACGGTGGGCACCGTGGCCGAGGGTGGGCTCGTCTCGGCGTCCCCTCGGGAGGCGAAGAGCCCGGCGGTGAGCATGAAGCCCAGAGAGAGGACACCAAAGGACGCGAGGGCTTGGGCGGTGCGGGTCACGGTTGACCTCCGGCCTGGGCGGCGAGGACCGACTCGGTCCAGGTCCCGCCCAAAGCGTCATGAAGCTGAATTCGGGCGACGAGCAGATCCCGCTCGGCGCTGAGCGACGAGACCTGGGCCTGCTGATAGGTAGAGAGCGAAGAGAGCACGGTGAGGTGATCGACCAAGCCGCGCTCATACTGGGCGCGGGACTCGTCGTAGCTGGCCTTGGCGGCGCGCTCTTGGGTACGCACGGCGTCGAGGGTGAGCGCGGCGGACTCCTCACGGGCCAGGGCCTCCTCGACCTCTTGGGTGGCCGTGAGCATGAGCTGGCCGTAGGTCGCCTCGGCGGCGCGCTCCGTCGCTTGGGCGGCCTGGGCCCCGCCCAAGTTTCGCCCACCGGAGAAGATCGGCACCGAGAGCGCGACGCCCACGCCCCAGAGATCCTGGAGGTTTAGCTCGCTGATGTAGATGCCTTGGTAGCCGACCTGGCCGGTGAGGGTCAGGGCCGGGGCCAGCGCCCGCACGGCCGCTTTGCGTCGGGCGGCGGCGGCGAGCTCGTCGGAGGCGGCGGCGCGAAGGTCGGGCCGCGTGGTGAGCAGGTCTTCAGGGCTGCCCAAGCCGGGCCGGGGCGGGAGGCTCGGCAGCCCCTCGCCACCCTCTGGCACCGTCGTGGCGCCGGGGCGGCCCAAGAGCGTGTTGAGCTGTAAGGTGGCCACCCGCACGTTCGCGTTGGCCGCCGGGAGCTGGGCCCGCACCGTGGCCACCTGACGCTGCTGCTGGAGCAGGTCGAGGCTCGTGATCAGGCCCTCGTCGTAGCGGCGTTGAACGATGTTCAACAGCTCTTCGTTCGCCGCGACCTGCTCCTCCACCAACAGAAGGCGCTCCCGGGCGAGCTCCAGGTCGAACCAGGCCTGACCGATGCGCGTGGCCAGGGCGATGAGCTGGGCGTCCCGATCTCCGGCCATGCCCGCGGCGTCGTGGCGGCTGGCGATCCAGGTCTGGGTGGACTTGCCCCAAAGGTCCACGGGCACGTTCGCCTTGAGGTAGCCCGAGCCCGAGTGGTACACCTCGGGGGCGTCGGGCTGGGCGGTGAGGTCGAGGCCGAAGGTGAACCCGAGGCTGTCCAGCGGCGCCGTCGAGGTAGACACGTCTACGCTCAGGCTGGGCAGCACCCCGGCGAGGGACTGCCGGGCGAGGGCGTCCGACTGCTCAACCCGTGCGTTAAACGCCACGAGGTCGCCGTTCTGGGCCAGGCCCTCCTCCAAGAGCGCGCTCAGGGTTGGATCGTCAAAGCTCGTCCACCACGGCGCGCTGGAGATCGGCCCCGGCGAAGGCGCGCTCCAGCCGTCTGGCAGGTCTTGGGCGCTGGCGACGCCGCCCAAGACCCCGATGAGGAACAACGACAGCGACCACGACATCAGCGCGACTCCTTCGGCGCGAGGCCGGAGACGAGGAGATCAACAAGACCAGCGATGTACGCCTCGTCGTCGCCTGCTCCGGGCATTGAGCTGCCGACGAGGTGGTTGAGGAAGGCACGGGTCTGGGCGGCGCCGAGGATCGCCGTCGCGACGGTGTGAACCTCACAGGGTCGCAGGAGGCCCATGGCCACCCCGCGACTTAGCCATCCTGCCCAAGCCTGTTGCGCGGCCACGGGCGGCGGCACGTCGAACTGGCTCATCAGCTCGTGTACGTTCACCTCGCTCGCCCGGAGCGTGGCCATACACGGCACCATCTGGTGGAAAAACCGCAGCATCTCATGCAGAAGCGCGGTGAGCTGGACCGCGAGGGGCGCGTCGGTCGGCCCGGTCTGCAGCAAGGCCAGAAACGGCGGCCGACCTGATGGCATCAAGGCCGCGAGCATCAGGCTCGACTTGTTGCCGAAACGTTTGAACAGCGTCGCTTGGCTCACCCCCGCCCGCTCAGCGATGAGCGTGGTGGAGACGTTGGGGCCATGCTCCAAGAACACCTCACGGGCGACCTGGAGGAGCTGGTCATCGGCGATCTGCTGGGGACGCGCCACGGTACCTCGGGTTTAAGTAAGTGAGCGCACACTTACTAATCCCAGGGAGGCCCCGCCGTCAAGCGCCGCTCACCGCGGCGATCTGCCGCTCACCCGCTCCGGCTCAGCTCGACCGAGAGAGGTCTTGCAGCCGCACCGCGCGCAGCTCTCCGGCGCGTAAGGCCCGGATCGCCTCGACGATGGCCCGACCGGCCCGGAGCGTCGTCGTGCACGGCACCCCGAAGCGTAGGCCCGCGAGGCGCATGGACGCCTCATCCCACAGCCCCTTCTTGCCTTGGGGCGTGTTGATCATGATCTGCACCCGGCCGTTGCGCACATGGTCCACGATGTCGGGGCGGCCCTCTTTCACCTTGTAGACCTTCTCGACGGGGAAACCCAAGGCCCGCAGCGCCGCGCAGGTGCCCCCCGTGGCCAAGAGCGTGAAGCCCAGCTCATGCAGAGGCCCGGCGAGCTCGGCCAGGGCGTGTTTGTCGTCGTCGCGCAGAGAGAGGAACACCCCGCCCTCGGTGGGCAGGCGCATCCCGGCGGCGATGAGCGCCTTCGCGTAGGCCTCACCGAAGCTGCGCCCGACGCCCATCACCTCACCCGTGGAGTGCATCTCGGGCCCGAGCATGACGTCTTTCACCTCAAAGCGCCGCCAGGGGAAGACCGGCGCCTTGGTGAAGAAGTTGCCGCCGAGGTCTTGCACGGGGAGCTTGAGATCGGCCAGGCGCTCGCCCAGGCACAGCCGCGTCGCCAAGGCCGCCAGGGGCAGGCCCGTCGCTTTGGCGACATAGGGCACGGTGCGTGAGGCCCGGGGGTTGACCTCAATCACGAACAGCTCGCCGTCTTTCACCGCCATCTGCACGTTGACCAGGCCGATCACCCGCAGACGACGGGCGATGCGGGTGACCGCGTCCTCCATCAGCTCGCGCAGCGCCGGTGTGAGCGTGGTGGGCGGCATCACGCAGGCCGAGTCGCCGGAGTGAATCCCGGCCTCTTCGATGTGCTCCATCACCCCGGCGATGTACACGTCGTCGCCGTCGCAGAGCGCGTCTACGTCGTACTCAACGGCCTGCTCCAAGAAGCGGTCCATCAAGACGGGGTGCGACTCGCTCACCTGGAGCGCCTCGTCCAAGGCGTTGCCGAAATCGTCTGCGGTGTAGCAGATCTGCATCGCCCGGCCGCCCAAGACGTAGCTCGGGCGCACCAAGAGCGGGAAGCCCAGGCGCGCGGC
>JAKLKE010000390.1 GCA_023150775.1 Myxococcota bacterium | reverse complement strand
GACGAGGAGCCCGAGGCGTCGGCGCCGAGCCCACGCAACAACCTGCTCATCTACGGCCTCGTCGGCGTCATCGTGTTCACCTTGGTGTTCACCGTCGGCCTGGGTGTGCTGTTCATGGGCCCGCTCAAGGCGGCGCTGCAAGGCAAAGGCCTCACCGGCCCGGCGACCGACGCCGTCGAGGAGCCCGCTTCAGGGGACCCGGCGGAGGCCAAGCCCGACGAGGGTGAGCCCACCGAGCCCACCGAGCCCAAACCCGCCGAGCCCAAGGTGGAGGCCGCCCCCGAGGGGCCCCACATCACCTTCCGCTCCCTCGCTGAAGGCACCCGCAAGCTCAACGTGAACTGCGGCGCGGCGAGCGGCAAAGGCGCCGAGGTGGCCCATGTGGAGGTCGCCAAGGCTGAGAAGTGCGCTGTCACCGCGATCTTAGAGAAAGGGCGGCTCCAGGCCGTCATCACCGACGCCAAGGAGGGCGAGTACCGCTGCTTTGAGGGGGGCGAGAGCCGCTGTGTCCGCTGAGCCACGTCGCTCGGTCGTGGTGACGGGTGTGGGCGTGCTGAGCGCCTTCGGCCGTGGCCCCAACCTCCTCGAACAAGGTCTACGCGCGGGTCGGTCAGCCTTGGCCCCCCTGCGCGCCTTCCCTCCCCTCGGCCTGCCGCTGCAGGTGGCCGCCGAGGTGGACTCCCCGCTGTTCGACGCCCCCGACTTCCCCGACGACCGCAAGGCCTCCTTGGCCTTCGCCGCCGTAGACGACGCCGTCGCCGCCGCCGGGGCGCCGCGCCTCACCGACGCCGGGGTGTGGTTGGGCACGGGGCTCTCGACGGTGACCGTTCGTGAGCTCAACGAAGACGTGATGCCTTATGTCCGCGACGGCGTGCTGGACCGGGTCGCCGTCGACGCCGATCTCCGCCGGAACCACGTCGCCCCCCGCCGTCACCTGCCCGAGCGAGTCACCGCCGCCGTCGCCCGCCGCGTCGGCGCCTTGGGGCCTCAGTCGACCTCGTTCTCGGCCTGCGCCGCGGGCGCCCAGGCCATCGCCAACGCCGCCTGGGCCATCCGCCGGGGCGAGGTCAACATCGCCATCGCCGGCGGCCACGACTCGATGATTCACCCCCTCGGCGTGCTCTCGTTCATCGTGCTCGGCGCGCTCTCCCCCACGACCTGCCGCCCCTTCGATCACGGCCGCGACGGCTTCGTCATCGGTGAAGGCGCGGCGATGTTCATCTTGGAAGAAGAGTCCGCCGCCATCGCCCGGGGCGCGACGATCTGGGCGCGGCTCTTGGGCGCGGGCAACAGCACCGACGCCCACAACGCCACGGCCCCGCACCCCGAGGGCGCCGGCGCCGCCTTGTCCATGCGCCGCGCGCTCGTCGACGCCCGCCTCCCCGCCTCCGCCGTGCAGCACGTCAACGCCCACGGCACCGGCACCCCCTTGGGTGACGCCGCCGAGGCCAACGCCATCCGTCAGGTCATCGGCGCCGAGGTGCCCGTCAGCTCGATCAAAGGCGCGGTCGGCCACTGCATCGCCGCCGCCGGGGCCGTCGAGGCCGCCGCCTGCGTGCTCGCCGCCCGAGGCGGCTGGTCCTTCGGCACCGCGGGCCTGTCCGACCCCGCGCCGCTGGGCGTCAACGCCCGGGCCGAGCCCGCCGAGGACGCGCCCCAGGTGCTCCTGAGCAACAGCTTCGGCTTCGGTGGGCAGAACACCACCCTGCTCATCGGCGCGCCGGGCTTCACCCCCTCCTGACCCCTCCCCCGCCCAAGCGGAGCCCAAGCTCGTGTCAACCGCGTGGATCTTCTTTGGCCAGTCGCTCTTGAGCGTGCAGCGGGCCGGGGCCCTACAGACCGTCCATTCTTGGGAGGTGCGCTGATGACCAACCGCGCGGTGAGCGTCGCGGCGATCGGGCTGTTCTGCCCGGCCGGCTCGGGGCGAGAGGGGGCCGTCGGCGGCCGCAAAGGTGAGGTGCCGGGCTTCGACGCCCGGGCCTGGATTCAGAACCGTAAGAACCTCAAGCTGATGAGCCGCTCGGTGCAGCTCGGGGTGAGCGCGATCCGCGTCGCGCTGGGTGAGGTCTCGGGCTGGGAGTCCGTCGCGCCGGATCGCCGGGGCATGTTTGTGGGCTCCACACCCCTCGGCGGCGAGCTGGGCGATCTCATCCCCGCCTTGGAGGTGGCGACCTTGCCCACGGGTGAGCTCGACCTCTCCCGCTTCGCCGAGCGTGGGTACCCCCTCATCCACCCGCTGTGGCTGGTGAAGGGCCTCTCCAACAACGTGCTCGGCTTCGCGTCGGCGATTCACGACTTCCAAGGCACCAACAGCAACTACTGCGACGGCGAGGCCTCCGGGGCCATCGCCTTGTGGGAGGGCTGGGCGGCGGTGGCTGAAGGCCGCGCGGACCTGGTCGTCGCCGGGGCGGCAGACGCCTGGGTGGGCCTTGAGGGCATGTTGGGCGGCCTACGCGGCGGCGAAGGCGCGGCGTTTTTTGTGCTGCGCCCCGCCCAGGCCGGTGACCCCTTCGTCATCGAGCCAGTCGAGGACGGCCTCGACGGCCCCGACCCCGAAGAAGACACGATGGGCTTCTTGGGCGCGGCGTGGCTGCCGGTGATCGCCGCGCGGCGCCTCTTGCGTGGGGAAGACGTGCGGTTTCGGGGTCCGGGTCGCCTGGGGCTCCGCTTCGCCGCGTCTTGAGCTTGTCAAGCTCTCCCACCCGGCGTAGCGCACCCGCTGAATCTGCGGATATTTCTGCACCCCCTGCACGAGAAGGAGCCCCGGATGAGCGCCACGATGCCCGAGCTTGATCCCGACGTCTTTGAGAAGGTACGCGAGGCCATCGCCGAGGCCCTCGGTCTCGACGAGGACGAGGTGGTCCCCGAGGCCCGGCTCATGGACGATCTCGGCGCGGAGTCCCTCGACTTCCTCGACATCGTCTTCCGCATCGAGCGCGCCTTCGGCATCAAGGTGCCCCGGGGCGGCGTCGAGTCCCAGGCCCGCGGCGGCCTGGTCGAGGGTGAGGTGCTGGAGATCGACGGCGTGTTGACCCCCCTCGGCCGCCAGAAGCTCGCCGAGGCCATGCCCGAAGTCCCCAGCGACGACATCGTCGACGGCCTCAAGGTGAGCGAGATCGTGACGCTCTTCCGCGTCGCCACCTTCTACCGCATCGTCGTCACGCTCTTGGCCGAGAAGAAGGCCTCCTAGGTGCTGAGCTCGGGCCCCAAGGCCACGGCGCGTCGGCTGCGGGAGGGTCTCCACAAGAAGCCCTCCCTGCCGCGCTTCGTGTTTTTGGTGCACGCGCTCACCCCAGCGCACAAACGAATCCTCGGCGCGCGCTTCTCCGACCCCGAGCTCATGGCCGGGGGCAAAGGTTGGGGCGTGCCCGGGCGGCTGTGCCGCATCGTCGTCGAGGGCCAGGCCATCGGCGAGGTCATCAGCCTGCCGCTCCTGCCTGAAGAGCTGCTCACCGACCAAGAGGGCGCGCTCGGCCGGATGGAGGACGCCATCCGCCGCGCTGAAGGCCCCGTCGCCGCCGTCGGTCTGGGCTCGGTGCTCGCCGTCGTCGCCGGGCGCGGCGAGGCCCTGGCCGAGCGTGTGAACGTGCCCATCACCACCGGCGCCGCCGCCACGAGCTGGGCGGCCTTGGGCAACACCTTACGCGTTCACGAGCGCCTCGGCGGCCCCATCGCCGTGCTGGGCGCCTCGGGCACCGTCGGCGACGCCTTGGTCGAGGCCCTGTGCGGCTTGGGCCACGAGGTCATCGCCGGGGGCACGGGCAAAGCGTTGGAGCGCCGGTGCAAGTCCCTCGGCGCGCGGCTTCTGCCCGAGGAGGAGGCCGCCGCCTCAGCGCGTATCGTCGTCGGCGCCGCCACCACCGGGGGCACCCTCGCGCCCGAGCACCTCCAGCCCCACAGCGTGCTCATCGACGTCGCCCTGCCGCCCACCCTCAAGCGTGGCCCCTTGCCGCCCGGGGTCGTCATCCTCGCCGGAGAGGCCGTAGACCTGCCCCACGGCTGGACGCGAGGCCTCTGGGGCCAGCTCTACCACCTCTTCGCGGGCTACGGCCCCCAACAGATCTTCGCCTGCCTCGCCGAGCCGATGGTGATGGCGATTCAAGGCCGCACCACCCCCTTCGCCTTGGGCCGCCGCCTCAAGCCCGGCGCCCTGGCCGAGTTCACCGAGGCCGCCCGCGAGCTTGGCCTCACCCCACGCCTCGCCCGGGGCTGGCGTGAGGCCCGGCTGGATGAGCTGCCCCGGCGGTAGACGCCAGGGCGGCGCGCGCTTAACCGCCGACGGTGACGCCGCAGCCCGACAGCTCCTCGACACAGTCGCCGCGCTGAAACCGCTCATCAAGGCAGCCCGTGAACTCGGCGTGAACCTCGCCGCACTCTTGTTTGAGGCACTCGTTCACGTCGCCCTCAAACATCACGGCGCCCATCAAACAGCCTTGCACACACTCCTGGTCTTGGGCGAGGCTCGCCGCGCAGGTGAGCGCGCAGGTGGACACCGAACCCAAGGCGCAGATGAGGCAGTCTGTGTCCATGGCGTCACAGGCGAGCAGACACTCCGTCTCGCTCCCGGTACAGGCGCTCATGCAGCCCTCGACGCCGTCACAGGCCAAGGCGTCCGCTGGGGCCAAGGGCGTGTAGTCCTCCAGGCGCTCGACGTACAGAAGACACATCTCGTCCGTGGAGCTCTCCCCCCAGGTGACGTCTTGGCTCACCTGCTGCTCACCGCTCACGATGGGCTGGTTCTCTTGGGAGTTGTTGTAGCCGCAGTTGAGGTCGAGCTTGCTGCCGCTCTCAATGATCACCGCGTCGTCAACGGCCAAGGAGTACCGCTGCTGCCAGTGGAAGTCCCAGTCGGGGATGTCCACCAGGCAGATCTCCTCGCCGCCCGGGCTCCAGGCCTGGGCGCCGATGTTCGCGCCGAGCTGGTGCATGTGGCCGGTGAAGGAGACGAGCTCCAGGGGCGCGTCGCCGTAGTAGGGCGTCGTCGTGGTGAACTGAACGTCGGGATCATCCTTGGGGATGTCGAGATCGCGGTACAAGAGCGCCGTGGTCTTCCGCAGGCGCGTCGGCGCGGCGTCTGTGCGCAGGAGCTTGAGCGTAGAACGATCGGGCTCGGGGCTCGACGACTGGAAGTTGTAGTGCACCTGCATCACGATGACGCTGCCCGGCGCGACCTGAATCGCCGTGTCGTCGCTCAACAGCCGCGGCTCGCTGCCGGGGACCCAAGCGGCGATCTGGTTGGGGAAGCCCCCCGTCGAGGACAAGGCCGCGCCGAGCCCGCCGCCGGTCCCGCCGCCGCCGCCGCCCTCGCCCATCGGCAGCGGCCCTCCGTAGCAGGTGTAGCCCTCGCCCTCCTCCGCCGCGTCCGCCGCCAAGGCCGCCTCGACGCTCTCCGGCCGAAGACGCGGGGCGAGTGCGCCGAAGGGCCGAGGCCCTGCCCCCACGTGTCCTGCCGGCACCACCTGTACCTGGACGTGTCGCCCAGGACCGGGGCCATCAAGCTGAACTTCCCAGATCTGGAGGTCTGGGACAT
>JAKLKE010000038.1 GCA_023150775.1 Myxococcota bacterium | reverse complement strand
GGGGTGGGTCCAACTCCAGCAGACAGGATCCTGACGATAAAAATTGACGGCGATTAATTTGCGCACGATTGAATCGTGGTTAAGATGTCGTCGTGAGGCCGAGGTGACTCCCCGCCGCCGCCTCACCGGAGCACGACATGAGCCAAGAGCCTCGCATCCTTGAGAAGCGCCTGTACACCGCCACCGCCACCGCCACCGGCGGGCGCGACGGCACCGTGCGCACCGACGACGGCGCCCTCGACCTCACCATCGTCCCCCCCAAGGCCCTCGGCGGCCGCGACGTCCCCGGCACCAACCCCGAGCAGCTCTTCGCCGCGGGCTACTCCGCCTGTTTTGGCAGCGCCTTGGCCGTCGTCGCCCGGATGCAGAAGATCCAGACGGGGCCCGTCTCCATCACCGCGAACGTCACCTTAGGCAGCGTCGGCCAAGGTTACGGCCTCGCCGTGGAGCTGGTCGCGCACCTGCCCAACCTCCCCCGGGAGCAGGCCGAGGCGCTGGTTCACGCCGCCCACCAGGTCTGCCCCTACTCCAACGCGACCCGGGGCAACATCGTGGTCGAGCTGCGCGTGGCCGACTAAATCACGGGCGCTCAACCTCGGCTGGAGGCCCGGTCATGGCGAAGGGTCAAGGGTTAGACGATCAGCTCTGCTTCGCGCTCTACGCCGCCTCCCGGGCGATGACCCGGGCTTACCAGCCGCTTCTTGATCCCCTGGGCCTCACCTACCCGCAGTACCTCACGCTCTTGACCCTGTGGGAGGACGACGGCCAGCGCGTCTCCGCCTTGGGCGAGCGCCTGCACCTCGACTCGGCGACGCTCACCCCCCTGCTCAAGCGCCTAGAGGCCCAAGGCCTCGTCACCCGCCGCCGCAGCAGCCAGGACGAACGAGTCGTTCAGATCACGCTCACCGAGGCCGGCTGGGACATGCGCCAGCGCGCCGGGCACATCCCCCTGGCGATGTTGTGCCATACGGGCCTAGAGCTCGGTGAGCTGGCGGCGCTGCGCGAGCAGCTCAAGACCTTGACGGCGCGGATCAGGGCGTGAGCAGCTCGGGATCTTTGAGCACGTCGGCGGCGACGCGCACCTTGATCGCGTAGTTGTTGATCGCGCCCAGCTCGATGAGCGTGAACACGTCGCGCTCGCCGGTGCGGTTGATGGCGCTCTGCACCCGGGCGGGGCCCTGGTTGTAGCCCGCCAGGGCGAGGCCCCAGTCGCCGAGCTGGTCGTAGAGCTTGCGGAAGTAGCGGGCGGCGGCGACGGTCTGGGCGGCGGGGTTCATGCGCTCGTCTACGCCGCCGCTCACGGTGAGCCCGAAGGCCCGGGCCGTGCCGGGGATGAACTGCCACACCCCGGCGGCCTGGTAGCTGCGGTCGTAGCCCTTGGGGACGACCTGCACGACGTTCTTGTAGCCGCTCTCGATGATCGGCACGGCGGCGAGCTCGAAGGGCACGCCCTCGGCCTCGAAGGCGTCGAGGACCATGTCCTCGTAGTAGGCGAACTCATCGACGGCGCGGAGGTACGACACCGCGTAGCCGCGGCTGTCTTGAACCCGCCGCAGCTCGGCGTCCACCAAGGGGTGCTCGGCGGTGAAGAAGGAGGGGGCGGCGGCCTCAGCGGTGGCCTCGCCATCAGGGGCGCTCACATACACTTGCGCGCGGGTCGGGAGCTCTCGGCTCGTGGACTCGGCGGTGCTCGGGGCCATGACGGTGGCCGAGAAGAGCAGCGCGAAGAGCCCGTGGGCGAGACGGCGTGCCGTTCCTTGCATCAGGTGGACCTCGTGGTGAGCGTGACGCTCTGGGGGTGCGGGAGGGTGGGTAGATCCCTCCGCTGAAAGCTCGGAGCGTGTGATGCTCTGAGCTTCCGAGGGGAGGGGCCACGACTCAGCGGTGTTTCAACCAGCCGAATCCCTGCGCGCTACCATTCCGGTCGAGGCCTGACGATTTGAATGAACAACCGGAGACTACCAACCCTCGGGGGGTGAAGTCAACGGGGGGTGGATAAATCTTTACGCACCCGAGAACGACACGCCGTCGAACAAGAGGCTCGGCGAGCGGGTGGAGCTGTTGAGGCGCACGTCGTCCGCGGCCTCGACGAAGTTCGCGTAAAGATCGAGGATGTTCCCCGTGATGTTCATCTCGGAGAGGTTCTGCACGGCCTCGCCGTGGCGCAAGAGCTGGCCCCGGATGCCGAAGGAGAAGTCGCCTGAAGCGGGGTTCGTGTTGCCGCCTAAAAAAGACGTCACCCGGATGGCCTCGGGGATCTCCGCCGTCGCGGCGCGCCAAGAACGATCGCCGATGGGCACGACGAGGTTCGACACGCCGCCGGTCGTGGGCGCCATGCCGAGCTTGCGGGCGTAGTACACGTCCAACAGCGGCGTCTTGAGCACGCCCTCGTCGATGAGCGCCCGGCGCGCCGGCAAGAGCCCGTCGCCGTCCGTGGAGCGGCTGCCGAGGCCCCGGGGGATCGTCGGGTCGTCGAACAAGGAGAAGCGCGGCGAGGCCACCTGCTCCCCGAGCTTGCCCAGAAACACCGAGCGCCGCTCGTGTAAGGCCGCGCCGCTCATCGGGCCCAAGAGCGCGCCGAGCAGGCGGCCCACCACCCGGGCGTCGAGCACCATGAGGTAACGCCCCGACGCGCAGGCCGAGGTGCGGCGGGTGAGCGCGAGGGCCTCGTCGAGCTCGGCCATGAGCGCGTCGATGTTGGGGCGGTCGCTGAGATGAACGGCCTGCTCGAAGGCGTAGCCCTCGGGGAGCTTGCCGGTCTCGGCCTCTCTGAGCGTGGCCTCGACACCCCAGCCGAAGGTGGTGCGGGCGCTCTGTGCCTCAAAGCCGTTGGAGAGGCACATCCAGCTCTCGCTGCGGCCCTCCCAGAGGTGCGCTGTGGTCGAGATGAGGTCCGCCGGGGCGGCGGCGATGGCGCGGGCCTCCAAGGCCTCCAGCTCCTCGCGGCGCCGGGCGGGGTCGCGCTGGCGGGCGGCGGGATCGTCGAGATCGAGGGAGGCCTCATCCAGCCCACCCATCAAGGCGCGCTCGGGCAAGGCGCGGTCGGGGTCGGGCTCCAAGAGGCGCGTGGACTCCACACCCCGCTCCATGAGCGCGGCGATGGCCTCGGGGCGCATGTCGCTCGACGAGTGGGAGCTGTAGCGCCCGTCCACGAAGAGGCTCACCGAGAGGCCGAAGGTGCGGGCCTCCTGCGCGCGCTCTAGGCGACCGCCGCGCCGCTGGAGCTGCACGTCATCGGCGCGGCCCACGGAGGCGCGCACCTCGTCGGCGCCGAGCCGCAGGCCCAAGGCCACGGCGTCCCGGGCGACCTTCTGCGGGTCAATCGACGAAGGGACGGCGCTCATTGGCTCACCCCGCCGACCACGAGCGCCCCGACCTTCACCGTGGGCTGCCCTTGGGAGACCGGCACCCCTTGGCCGTCTTTGCCGCAGGTCCAGCCGCCCTCGTCCAACATCAAGTCATCGCCGACCATCTCTACGCGCTCCAGAGCCGTGGGCCCGTTGCCGATGATGTTCACGTCCTTGAGCGGCCGCGTGAGCTTGCCGTCCTCGATGAGGTAGCCGGTCTTCATGTAGAACGCGAAGTCGCCCGCGCCGATGTGGACCTGGCCGTTGGAGAAGCTCGTGCAGTAGATGCCGTTCTTCACGCTGGCGATGATCTCCTCGGGCTTGTGGGGCCCGGGCTCCATGTAGGTCGCGCGCATTCGGGGCATCGGCGGGTGGCGGAAGGACTCCCGGCGGCCGGAGCCCGTGGGCGCCACGCCGTAGTGTTTCGCCGAGATCTCGTCGTGCAAGTACGACTTGAGCACGCCGTCTTGCACGAGCACCGTGCGCTCGCTGGGGTTGGCCTCGTCGTCGATGTTGATCGCGCCCCGGGAGCCGTCGAGGGTGCCGTTGTCGACGACGGTGACGAAGGACGGCGCGATGCGCTCGTTCATCCGCGAGGCGTAGATCGACACGCCCTTGCGGTTGAAGTCGGCCTCCATGCCGTGCCCGATGGCCTCATGCAGCAAGATGCCCGAGGCCCCGGCGGCGAGCACCACGGGCATCTCCCCGGCGGGGGGTTTGCCCGCGTCGAAGAGGAACATCGTGCGATCGACGGCCTCGTTCACCATCCGGTTGACCCGGTCGGCGTCGAGGAGCTCTAAGCCCGCGCGCCCGGCGAGGTTGTAGAGGTTGGACTCGCGGCGGCCGTTCTGCTGGGCCGTCACGGAGACGACGGCCCGGGTCATGGGCTGGAAGTCTTGGGCCACGCGGCCATCGGGGCGCACGACGGCGATCACCCGCTCGGCGTCTACGAGCTGGCAGCTCACCTTCTCGACCCGGGCGTCTCGGGCGAAAGCTGCGGCCTCCCAGGCCCGAAGCATCGGCACCCGGCGCTCCATGCCGACGCCCGACCAGCGCTCCTTCACGGGGTAGTAGCTCGGCAGGCCGAGCACCTGGAGGTTCACCGGGGCGCGGCCCGGCGTGGTCATGGCGATCTCGGCGGCGGTGCGCGCGGCGGCCAACATCGCGGCCAAGGAGAGGTCTTCGGTGTAGGCGTAGCCCACCTGATCGCCGACCCGGGCGCGCACGCCGAGGCCGAGGTCGATGGAGGTGGACGCGCGGTTCACCTTGCCATCGGCCATGCTCACCGAGCTGATGACGCAGTGCTCAAAGAAGAGGTCGCAGTCATCCGCGCCTCGGGACAGCGCCGCGCTCATCACGCCGCGCAGGGCCTCTTGGGTGACCCCGAAGCGCTCAAAGTAGAGCTCCTCGGGGCGGGACGGTGGGGAAACGGCGCTGATGAGATCGGCCAAGGAGCCTCCGCGAAGGGGCGACACCACAAGCGGCGGCCCGACAACCCCATTATTGTGAGCACCGAGCCCAAGGGAGCAAGCCGTGCGCCTGATTCTGTTCGCCCTCGCCCTCGGAGGCTGCAAAGACGCGGCTCCTGAGGACAGCGAGGCGCCCGATTGGGCCTGGGACGACGCGCCGCCCGTGGCGCTCACGCTGCGCCCGATGCTCAGCCGGGAGATCGAGGGCGCGGTCAACATCACCCGCCTGCGCCACGACCCGGCCACGGCGCTCACCTTCGCCATCGATCCCGGCGCCGGGCGGGTGCATGTGCTCGACGAGCTCTACAACCACGACGCCCGCCCCAGCTGCATCGACGTGAGCGCGGTGCACGAGGACGACGTGCCCGAGTGGCGCGGCGGCTGCGCCGTGGGTGACGTCGAGCTGCGCCGGGGCGTGTGGGCGCTGCGCGGCGTGACGGACGTGGCCATCGACCCCGACACCCTGACCGCTTGGGTGGTGAGCGAGGACGGCTTCATCGCCCAGGCGCCGATGGCCTTGGGAGAGGGCAGCACCTTGGGCTGGCTGCGCCTCGGCGACGCGGTGTCGACGCCGCTGACGATCACCTCCGCCGCGTGGTCTGACGGCCTGTGGGTGACGACGCCGACGGAGCTCCTGCGCCTCGACGACGGCGAGGTCGTGAGCCGCGAGAGCCTCACCGACGCCACGATCCTCTCCGGCGACGGCGGCCTCTTCGTGTGGAGCCCCGAGGGCCTCCGCCTGCCCGGCGCCGCCGAGGCCCTGCCCGCCACCCTCGCCGCAGCCGCCGGGGGCAAGGCGGTGTGGTGGCACGACGGCCTGTTGACCTGGAGCGACGGCGCCACCTTGGCCTTGGCCGAGGCCCCGCTCAGCTTGGCCCTCGACCCCAGCTCCGGCGTCGTCACCGCGCGCGCCGCCGACGCCGTCCTGCGCCTCGGCCCCGAAGGTGAGACCGCGCGGGTGGCGCTCTCCCAGCCCACGGACGCCCTGCTCGTGACGCCGACCCACGACGTCGTGCTCGCCGGGGGCAATGGGCTCAGCGTGCTCAGCGACGAGCTCTCTTTGGTGGACGACGCCCGCCCGCCCCTGCAGCTCATCACCATCGGCTTCTTGGAGAACCCCAAGAACTACGCCGACCCGATCTACTGCGACGGCCCGAGCTTAGACGAGGCCCTGGGCCACCGCCTGCGCACGGCCCGCGAGAACGAGGCGCTGGTCGCTGGACTGCCCGGGGTCGTGGCCGTGGCGGTGACCCCCCGCTTCGCCGAGGCCGTGCTGCACTGCGATCAGGCCGACGCCATCAGCTTCTGGGCGCGAGACCCCGTGGGGGTGCTCCTCCACCAGGCGAGCGAGTGCGCCGATCAGGCCTGCTACGACGACCTGGTGCGCCAGCGTGTGGGCCGCCTGCGCGCCGTGGGCCTCAGCCCGGCCTGGGTGGCGGGCTCCACAGGCGACGACGCGGTGAGCCTCGACCTGCTCAAGCCCCTTCTGGCCGAGGGCCTCACCCACCAGCTCTTCTTCGCTGCGGGCCTCGACCCGGCGATCCCCTTCGAGCACCCGCTCTTTAAGCAGCCCTGGCCCCTGCGCCCCGGCGACGGCCCCGGCGCGACGACCTTGGACCAGCTCGACGAGTTCCCCGGCGACCCAGACGGCGGCGGCGCGATGACGCTCTACCCCGGCAACACCATCCGAGGCTTCTCCTTGGGCGCCTGCGTGGGCCTGCTCGCGCAAGAGTGCATCGTGCTCGGCGCCGGGGCGGCGGTGTTTGACGACGACGACGCCTTGGCCATCGCGCTCCTCGCCCGCCACGCCGCCGCCCGCCGCGAGGCCTGGGTGAGCACCTTCACCTGGCACCTCCCCGACCTGGGCACCTACGACTACACCCAAGGCTGCGTGAGCCAAGGCGACGGCACCTGGGAGAAGCTCGCAGAAGACGCGACCTGTGAGGCCGAGGTGCTCACGCGGATCCACTGGGACCTGCAGCAGGTCTTGGTGGAGAACGGCGTGGCGGCGTGGGCGCGGCCGGAGGGGCTAGGGGGGATTTAGGGCGCGGCAAGATTACCAGCGCGATAAGGCTTCGCGGATGACTATTTCCTTCAACGAGTCATTGGAGCTTCGATGGCGCGAAAAGTGCAATGTCCAAAATGTGGAAAGAGCGGAGCGGTTGCCCCATCCGATGACACATTCTCGCTGGTCCTTGGTCATAGGGTTGATACCTCGCCAGTCTGGCGTTGCACGGGCTGTGGCGCGGGCCTGACATTAGGCTTCTTCTCGGGACTCGTGTTTGGTAGTCCGGGGGTGGTTCGACCTGACCTGTGGGAGCTGCTCGTCGCCTGTATAGACCACGATCGGCCTGTTCCCCCAAGCATCGTCTGCGAACCTTTGCCGGTCCAGCCAGGCTATGCGTTTCTCTGGGAGAGCCAAAAAACTCCACATTACCAAGATTGGTACCGCTCGTTCGGTACGGCTAAGCCGGTACACAACGACCTGGCAGGAACACGCATAGGTGGCTGGCTGGACGTCGACCTGTGGACCGTAGAGCACGGCGTCCTTGTTCGGGCTTCGCGATACGCAGGGTTTCCATGTGCGCTGACGGCGGAGTTGAAGATTGGACGGCTTTCCAATTTGTTGCTGACCTTCATAGTTGCACATCCAGAAGTGGGCTTTCGAAGCGACCACATGGGCCTCACGGTCAGCAGTGAGCCTGAATCGACAGCCCACGCCATCGTCGCAGCCGTGCGTGAATCCTTGATTCGAGAGGGCTTCGCCTCCGTTGCCGGGATCAACCACCGCCATCCTGAGACCCAATACTTTCGGGATCAACATGGACGAGAACGAACCTTGCTTCTCTTGCCCAAGGTCGCTGGGCGCGAGATGCTGGTCTTGGTTGGAGCACCTGAGGCAGATTAGGCTCGCTGGAGCGGTGGCCTTCGGAGATTTAGGGTGCGGCGCTCTTGGCAGCGTCGAGCTTCGCGATGACCGCCGCTGCGGTGGGCTGCACTTGGCTGAAGGTGACCGGCAACGGGGTCAGCGTGCACGCCGCGAGCAGCTCGTGGGGGTGTACGCGGGCCACCCCGGCCTCTACCTGCGCCGTGAGCGCCGCGAGATGGTTTGGGTGAGCGAAACCCACGAGCGCCTGAAGCCAAAACGCATCCTGCTCGCTACGAACTGGCCAGCCCTCTTCGAGCAGGACCTCTACCCCCGCCGAGCGGAGCACCGCCATCACGAAGGTGGCGCAGGTGAGCCCCACCGAGCCAGGAGCCAGGACCAGGCCCCCGCGATCATCAAAGGTGCTCCCAAAGTCACCCAGCGCGTAAGGAAAGGTCTTGTCCCGCTGAACTCTCGCCCAGATGCGTCGACACTGACCAGCAGCGAACATGAGCCTCTCGGGGTCGGCGTCTGGGGAGACCCAGAGCCTCGGCCACGACCATTCGTCGCTCAGGAAGTCGAGCCATCCCAGGTGCAAGACCGACGCGGAGCCTCTTTGGACTCGATACAGCAACCCGACATGGAGGTTGCCGTGCCCCGTTCGACATAGCACCACCGCGCAGCGCTGAGCGTCCGGGTCGAAAGGTCTCTCTTCGTCAAACACCGCCTCTGGCACGACCGCCCCTCAATCCAAGCCAGCGAGGAGCCGCTCTACGCGGTCAGGCGCGAGCTGTAGAAGCCTCGCCCGCGCGCGCTGTATGAAGGCCGGGCGCTCTGGCAGGTGGGGCGCAGCGCGTCTCGTCGCTAAGAGGGTGGCCACGACGAGGTTGGAGTCGAGGCGCTCCGGGTCAATCGTCTTCAAGAGCGCGTCACAGCGAAGAAACGCCCCCGCCGAGAGCAGGTCATCGACGTGGCCGATCAGCAGGTCAATTGCGCTGTCTGGATCCTGCCGAGCCACGAGCGAGTATAGGTCGCCAAGCCACATGAGCGAGTCCGTTGGTGTCGTCAACGGAGCCGCCTCGAAGGGATCCTCGGCGCCCTCAGCCGCAGGGTTGTACAGCACTACCAGCCGCAGATGTTGACCGGCTGGCCCTGCGGACGGGATCGTCTGGGCGAGCGAGGCCGCACGCCGCTGGCCGTTGGCGCTCTTCGATGCTCCGTAGCCTGGGGCGATCCCATAGCGGTTGGTGCTTAGCGCGCTCATTGAAACGTCTCCCTTAGCTTGTCGGTGATGGCGTCCTCAAAGATGTCGCGTTGCCGTTGGTGTAGCGCCTCCACGATCGGATGCCACGACGAGTCGACCACGCTCGCGGGTGTGTCGAGGGGCCTCCAGACCGTGAGGTCAAAGATCGCTACGGGGCGACCCTCCTCTCCAGGAGATGCGCTGGAGAGCACCATTGAGGCCATCGTCCCGTCGTCCGGATCGCGGCTGTGCGTGACATAGTGGAAGCCGAGCAGGCCCTCGGGCATCCGGTCAGGCTTGCTCGGGAAGGTCTTCAAATAGTCATTAAAGGAGCTGCTCTCCTCCATGGGGAGCACGATCCGATCGATGTATCGGACAGCGATATGATCAAGGCCAGACTCGATGAGGGGCGCCGCCGCGAGGACCACCGCCGTCGCCTGCTCCAGCAGGATGGCCCAGCCTGGGTACGGTGCCAGCACATGCACCGACAGACTCCCGTCGCCGCAGCCAACGACACGCAGCCCATCTTCAGACGCTAAGAACGTGAGGTTCAGCCCGTCTCTCGGGGGCGGCGCCGTCTGGCTTGAGTTGGTCGAGTCTTGAGGTGCCCGCCGCCCTTCTTGCCGACGCTGCCCCGCATACTGATCGCCCAACGCCTCCTGAATCATGGTGACGAGCTGCGCGCCCGACACCTCCTCCGAGAAGCGGAAGTGGATGAGGGCCTCGGCGATAGGCGGGCGGGGATAGACTCCGTAGGCCAACGTGTGACTCCAGCAGTGTGAGTATAGTCGTGACGTTGTCACCCCACAAGGGTCGCCCGTTGAGCGCCCCCACTCCTAACCTTAGGGCGCCGCCACATACCACCCGATGCCGCTGAACGTGAGGATCGTGAGCAGCACGAGCCCCGTCGCCGAAGCACCGCCGATCCTGGTGCCGGTCACTACGCCGACGTCGCTAGAGCGCATCGCCTGCCGCAGCTCCTTTGCTTGGGTGAAGGTCATCTGGCGCTCCATGCCGACGCCCGCCCAGCGCTCCTTCACGGGGTAGTAGCTCGGCAGGCCGAGCACCTGGAGGGTCACCGGGGCGCGGCCCGGCGTGGTCATGGCGATCTCGGCGGCGGTGCACGCGGCGGCCAACATGGCGGCCAAGGAGCGGTCTTCAGTGCAGTAGTTGTAGCCCACCCGAGCGCGCACGCCGAGGCCGAGGTCGATGGAGGCGGACGCGCGGTTCACCCGGCCGTCGGCCATACTCACCGAGCTGATGACGCAGTGCTCAAAGAAGAGGTCGCGGTCATCTGCGCCGCGCTCAGCACGGCGCGCAGCGCCTCATGAGTGACGGCGAAGCAATTAAAGTAGAGCTCCCTTGGCCCTCGACCCCAGCTCCGGCTTCGTCACCGCGCGCGCCGCTGACGCCGTCCTGCGCCTCGGCCCCGAAGGTGAGACCGCCCGGGTGGCGCTCTCCCAGCCCACGGACGCCCTGCTCGTGACGCCAACCCACGACCTCGTGCTCGCCGGGGGCGCCGGGCTCATCGTGCTCAGCGACGAGCTCTCTTTGGTGGACGACGCCCGCCCGCCCCTGCAGCTCATCACCATCGGCTTCTTGGAGAACCCCAAGAACTACGCCGACCCGATCTACTGCGACGGCCCGAGCTTAGACGAGGCCCTGGGCCACCGCCTGCGCACGGCCCGGGAGAACGAGGCGCTGGTCGCTGGACTGCCCGGGGTCGTGGCCGTGGCGGTGACCCCCCGCTTCGCCGAGGCCGTGCTGCACTGCGATCAGGCCGACGCCATCAGCTTCTGGGCGCGAGACCCCGTGGGGGTGCTCCTCCACCAGGCGAGCGAGTGCGCCGATCAGGCCTGCTACGACGACCTGGTGCGCCAGCGTGTGGGCCGCCTGCGCGCCGTGGGCCTCAGCCCGGCCTGGGTGGCGGGCTCCACAGGCGACGACGCGGTGAGCCTCGACCTGCTCAAGCCCCTTCTGGCCGAGGGCCTCACCCACCAGCTCTTCTTCGCTGCGGGCCTCGACCCGGCGATCCCCTTCGAGCACCCGCTCTTTAAGCAGCCCTGGCCCCTGCGCCCCGGCGACGGCCCCGGCGCGACGACCTTGGACCAGCTCGACGAGTTCCCCGGCGACCCAGACGGCGGCGGCGCGATGACGCTCTACCCCGGCAACACCATCCGAGGCTTCTCCTTGGGCGCCTGCGTGGGCCTGCTCGCGCAAGAGTGCATCGTGCTCGGCGCCGGGGCGGCGGTGTTTGACGACGACGACGCCTTGGCCATCGCGCTCCTCGCCCGCCACGCCGCCGCCCGCCGCGAGCCCTGGGTGAGCACCTTCACCTGGCACCTCCCCGACCTGGGCACCTACGACTACACCCAAGGCTGCGTGAGCCAAGGCGACGGCACCTGGGAGAAGCTCGCAGAGGACGCGACCTGTGAGGCCGAGGTGCTCACGCGGATCCACTGGGACCTGCAGCAGGTCTTGGTGGAGAACGGCGTGGCGGCGTGGGCGCGGCCGGAGGGGCTAGGGGGGATTTAGGCGCCCCGCCGAGGCCGCCTCGTCTGGCATCGGGCATCCACACAGCTCATCGCGCGGGCGTGGGTGCAGCCACTCCGGCGTCTGCTCGATGAACGTGGCGCCGGTCTTCGACGCCTTCCCCCGGGGGAGCCGCTCGACGGCGAGCACGCGGCGGGCGCGCTCGACGCGGTGGGCGGAGGTGGAGGTCTGGTGGAGGATCCACTGGCCGCCCTCGACCTGCAGCGACACATCAAACGTGGAGCGCTCCTCGTCCGTGTAGTCATTGACGTAGCGGACGAGAGCGTCCTCCAAGATCCACAGCGCGGCGCTGGTGGCCTCTCCCCACTGCTGCACGAACAGGTGGTGGTAGTGGTCGCCGTCGGGCAACAGGTAGAGCCGCGCGTGGTCCGCGGAGAGGCTCGTCTCGACGTCGCCGAACTGTTTGTAGGCGCCGGAGAGCTCGATCTCGATGAGGCCGTCGCGGTCAAGGTCGGTGACCCGCAGCCTCGGGCGGTCCCACTCGGCCGAGGCGCAGCACACGCCATAGCCGACCTCCTGCCGCCAGAGGAGCGCGCCCGCCGCGTCGAGGAGCAGGACCCACTGGCTGACATCTGGAGCGCCCGAGGCCGCCGCGGGGGCTCGACAGACGACAAAGCTCGCCCGCCCACCGCCCGGTGCTTTGGCCTCGGCGAGCCTCCAGAGCAGGCCCCCGTCGTCGAGGGTGGGGCGGCTCAAGTCGCCGACGAGGGCGCTGGGTCGCTCGGCCAAGACCAGCTCCAGGGCCGCGTCACACGCATCCGCCGCGGTCAACTCCGGCGGATCGGCCCAGCGGGCCTCGACGGGCGGCGCCTCTGGGCTGGGCTCGGCGCAGCCAACACAGAGCGGCAGCGCGGCGACCCACCACCCCCAAGGCGCCGAGGCTGAGGATTTACGGCGTCGCCCCATACCACCCGATCCCGCTAAAGAAGATGACCGTGAGCAGCACGAGCCCCGTCGCCGCCGCGCCGCCGACCCCAGCGCCGATCACGACGCCGACGCCGCTCGCGCGCATGGCCTGGCCGCGCTCCTCGGCCTGGGCGAAGGTCATCTGGCTCGGGTGCGGGTACCGCTCGCCGCTGGGGCTGTAGAAGGCGTAGGTGGTCGGCGCGGTCGCCATGACGCCGAGGCCGATGGGCAAGCTGTAGGGCATGAGCAGGGCGCCGACACAACACCCGCCGCAGCCCGACGCCACGCCGCAGGCCATGGGGCTGCCCAAGAGCGGCAGGCGGTTGGGTCCACGGGTCTGCGGGTCCTGGGCCCAGCCGCCCGAGGGGCCCAAGGCGGGCGGCACGTCTTGGCCGGGGACCGAGGGCGGCGGGGCCTGGGGGGCCTCCTCGACCGGCGGTGCCTCGGGCGGCGCCTCAGGCGCGGGATCTTGGGCGAGGGCGAGGCCGGTCAAGAGGAGGGAGAACAACATCGGGAGGACTCCGAGGGCGCAGCGTTGATCCTACACCGGCGGCCTCAGCACTCAGAGAAAGTTGTACGACGGGTTCTGGACTCCCCAGGCGCGCAAGGCGACGAAGAGCCGCGTGGGGTGGAGCGCGCCCGAGGGCACGGCCGCGAGCGTGAGCGCGCGGAGGAGGTCATCCTGCCCGGGCTGCTTCTTCTGACCGGCGGGCTTGAGGGGGCCGCTCAGCGCCCGGGCGAGCAGGATCAGCAGGTCGTGGCCCCGGCACAGCCAGGCGTCTTGCACCTGCGGGAGCGCCGCGAGCTCGGCCCGGAGGGTCGCCTCGTCTGGGGCGAGGCCCAGCCCCAGGAGCGCCTTGAGGAGCCCAGCCTCATCCACGCGCCAGGTCTTCGGATCAACATGGTTGTTCAACAGGCCGTCGTGAAATTCGAAGGTGCAGCCACGCCGCAGATGAACCCAGCGCAGCCGCCCGAAGATCCGCGCCCGCTCCAAGAGCAGCGCCCGGAGGTCCGCGCCTTCTGACACCTCGATGGCCCTCCGCGCGTCGGGGTCGGCGTAGCTCCAGACCACGTCCTCCAAGGCGCGCGTACACAAGACCAACAAGGACTCCAGATCCCGGGTGTCTGTCGTGAAGAGGTCAGGGAGGCCGTGCTGGGTGCCCTTGATGTGGTCCCAGTCGGCGTCGATCACGGCGAGCAGGCCGGGGATGGTGCCCCCGGCGTGGACCGCCCGCAGCTTCTTGAGAACCTCGTCACGTCCGTCGCACCGAATCAGGAAGACCTTCTCACGACCCACCAGACGCCAGAAGGGGACGTCAGTCTTCCCCTCGGCGAGCAAGATCGCCTCATCTTGCGTGCTGCGTACCATGACGAGGTGGGTGCGGATCGAGGCGTCACTGCGCACCGCCGTCGGTGAAGCCGGCGTATCGCCGCTCACGCCGTCACCTTGCCCGAGAGCGCCACCTCCAGGGAGTTGTAAGGGCCGATGATGTCGGGAGAGTGGGTCGCGACGATCACGTCAAAGTCGCTGAGCTTCGCGATCTCCAAGAGGTCGGGGAGCACCTGCTGCTGCCAGACGACGTGCATCGAGAGCTCGGGCTCGTCGATGAGGAGCAAGGAGCCCGGCGCGGTGTGGAACAGCAGGTCCACCAAGAGCACGAGCTGGTGCTGCTCCCCAGAGGAGAGCTTGTTGAGGGGGAGGGTGCTGCCGTCGTGGTCGAGGACGGTCAGGCCCTCGGCGCGGGTGAGGTCGAGGCGCTTGTTGAGCAGGCGGGCGTTGAGCTTGTCGCGGAGGATCTCGAGCTTGTCGGCGAAGCGCTCCAAGAGCGAGAGTTTCGCGTCGCTGTCCGCGACGTAGAGGCTCAAGAAGAGCGCGTTCTTCTCGTTCACGGCGTCCATCGGCGGCCGCTCGCCCTCCTTCGCCGGGGCTAAGAGCGCGAAGGACGTCAAGGCGGCGCGGCGGTCGTCGAGCTCGGCGAGGCGGGTCCGCAGGGCGTCGAGCCCCAACACCTCAAAGCTCTCTCGCATGAGGCGGCTGGGCAAGGTGCGGTCGAGCTGCTGGTCGAGGGCGCCGTAGTCGATGGTGGTCTGCTTCTTGAGGTCGGCGAGGCGGTAGATGTAGGCTTGGAGGGTGGTCTTGGGGTTCTGCGGCCAGCCCTCTTCCGGGTTTTTCTGGTGCTCCTCATAGCTCATCGAGCGTTTGAGCCAGTCCCAGCCAATGCTCGGCACGTCCAGGCGGTTGATCCGAACGAAGAGGGGCTGGAGGCTGAGCTCGTTGACGAGCCGCTGCGCGGGGAGGAGTCGCCGAACCTCATCAAGCGAAGAGCTATTGATGGCGAGCATGGGATAAAGGTTTGCTACAAAGTCGGATTTGGCCAAGGCCGCGTCCAGGTCGGTGAAGCCTCGCTGCAAGATCGCCAGCGCCGCCTCAGCGGCGACTCCGATGCAGGCCACAGGCTCTTGGCCGACAAAGTGAACGGTCCAGATTATTCCCCTCTCCCAAACCAGGAAATCTTTCTTCTCCTCCTCCGTCGCCTCCCGCCACTCAATCCGCGTCCCGTCCTCCAGCTCCACCTCGATCCGCCGAAACGGGATCTCCTTCGCGATCTCCGCCACCTTCCCCCGGCCCACGGCGTCGATGAGCCGCAACACGGCGGTCTTGCCGACACCGTTGGGGCCGTGCAGCACGGTCACACGCTCGTCCCAGCGCAGAGGGATGGTGTGGTCGTACTTGCCGAACAGGCCCTCGACGCGGAATACCCGGAGCCGCTGGCGCTTGGGCTTAGGCAGGGGCTTAAAGGACGGCTTGGCGGTGGGCGCATCAGACATGGCGGCTCCGTGTTGGCCGGGAGCTTAACCCGCCGCTCACCCCTCGCCGTCGTTCGCCGCCACACCCGAACAGGTCGCGCCAAGCCGCCAAGCCGCCAAGAGCTCACCGAAGGCGCCATCGTCGGCCCGGGACGCCCGCCCCACCTCCGCGTCCCGGCGATCGTCGGGAGCCCCCCAGACCTCTTTGCGGCTTTGCGGCTTGGCGCGAGAAAAACAACGCCGCCACGACCACCCGCCTCTCGAAGAGCCGATCGCCGCCACACCCGAACAGGTCGCGCAGAGCCGCAGAGCCGCAGAGCGCTCACCTCAAGCGCGATCGTCGGGGACAGTCGGCCCGGGACGCCCAGCTCCGCGTCACGGCGAGCCTCGGCGACCCCCCAGACCTCTCTGCGGCTCTGCGCCTTTGCGCGCCATTCACCCCGCCGCGCCTCACCACCAACCCCCCTCTCTCCGATCCGCGCCCCCGCATCCCCACACCCCAACTTTTTTCGCCTCTCCCTCTTGCACCCTCTCACCGTCTAAGCCATACTCCCACTGTGCGCTTCTCCGCACCCGGCGCCCTCAAGCCCCGGTCTCTCTCAACGTCCAAAAACACGAGAGCCCCCCGGTGTTACGAGCACCGAGAGGCTCGAAAGGATCGACGATGCTTCCACATCGCGCCCAATCACCCGGATTATGTGCCGGGCCTCTCCCTCATAACCGCCCTCCGCCCCTCGCCGAGCCGCCGCCGAAGCCCCCACGCCCCGGGCTCCCCGCGTAACCCGCTGCTCACGGCCACTTAGCGCCCTCCGCGTCGTCTCTAAACGCCGCAGCGCCCAGCCACGCCCACGATCCTCCCCCTAGCTCCGGGCCTCGGCTCGGCGGCGGGGAGTCCCCGTGGCCCCAGCCCTCACGCGCCTGCCCCAGGTCGCCTGCGACCGATGGCGGAGCTCTGCCAAAACTCTATCCACCTATACCTCCCTGGCGGGAGAACGGACCTCCTATGTCTTCAGCGCACGACCTCCCCATGACCCTCTTCACCCTTCACGGCTTGGCGGTGTCCCTACGCGACCGCGCCGACACCGTGACCGAACGAAGCGAGGCCATCCTCGTCACCTCGGAGCGCCTGCTCACCCAGCAGATGATCGGTGAGCCGATCGACGTGGGCGAGCTCCTCACGCTCTCCGAGCTGCTCAGCGCGGAGCTGCACAGCTCGGCCAAGCTCGGCGACCGCTTCCGGCGCGGCGCCCGGGCCCTCGCGGTGGAGTGTGGGACGCTCCTGCGCCTGCCCAAGCTCGTGGCCCCGGAGCGCTTCGTGAAGGCGCTGCCGACGCTCTCCGACGCTGCGGCGACGCTGCGCCGGGCGATCCCCAGAGCGCGACTCATCACAATCGCCCGAGATCTCACCGAGGCGCTGGGCGCCTTGGCCCTCGCCGCGACCCAGCGCCCGCTGAACGAGGACGACCTCTCGCCGTTGCGGTCTGTGTTCGCGCGCCTCGACGGCTTGCCCCAGGCGCTCAGCGGCGCGCGGGAGCGGCTGGGCGTGGCGCTGGCGGAGATTGACGAGGGCTAGGGGAGGGGGCGCCGGGGCTCGTTGGGGCCTCGGCGCCTCGGTGTCGGGGCGGCTGCGCGCGGCGCCGGGCCTCCCAGAGGACGATGAGACGCGCAGGGCCGTGGCTCGTCACCACCCAGCGCAAATGGAGCCGCGCGGCGCCCAATCAACGCGGCGGAGCTGGGCCGCGCTCGTGGTCCACGCTCATACAGGGCTGCGGAGGGGGGCCGCACGGCGCGCCACACGGACACACGCATGAGGAGGCGGGCTGCGTTTGTGATCCTTGCTCATCCAGGGCTGCGGAGGTGAGCCGCACAGCGCGCTACACCGAGACACGCCTGTGGAGGTGAGCCGCGCTCGTGCTCCTTGCTCACGCAGGGCTGCGGAGACGGGCCGCACCGCGCGCCTCACCGACACATGCCTGCGGAGGTAAGCCGCGCTCGTGCTGCTCGCTCACGCAGGGCTGTGGAGGTGAGCCGCACTGCGCGCCTCACCGATCCCCCGAGGATGCCCCGAAGTCCCGGGCGATCAGGGGCCGACCTCGGCGCGTCCGTGTCGCTACGACGCTCCCCGCCGGTCACCCCACCGAGCGCCGCCGCCGCCCCGCCCCGAGCCGAGGCGACCTACGACGACCTCAACCGCGCCTGGACCCGCTTCGCCAAGCGGATGATCCGCTTGCTCGGCGACGAGCTGAACGCCCTCATCGCCGACCTCGCCCCCGCCCGGCCCCGGGTGAGCGACAAGGACACCTGAGAGAGCCCAGCCCAGGAGGGCTGAGCGGGGGCCCGCGCGCACCGTTGGCCGAGGGCGGGGTTAAGATGGGGGACAACCCCCGAGGCCCCCATGAACCTCTCCGTCACGAACGTCCACCTCGATCTCGGCGCGGGCCGACGCGGCACCGACATGGGCCCGTCCGCCATCCACGTCGCGGGCCTCGTCCCCGGCATCCGCCGCCTGGGCCACACCGTCGAGGATCTGCTCTCTCTGGAGTGCAGCACGTTTGAGTCCGAGGACCCGGGCGACCCGAGCGCGCGCTTTCTCCCCGAGATCACCCGGGTCTGCGAGCGCCTCGCCCTGCGTGTCGAGACGAGCGTGCTCGGCGGGCGTTTTCCCCTGGTGCTCGGCGGCGATCACAGCGTCGCCATCGGCACCATCTCCGGCCTCGCCCGGGCCTACCGCCGCCGGGGCCAGCGCGTCGGGGTGCTGTGGGTCGATGCCCACACAGACATGAACACCCCGGAGATCAGCCCTTCGGGCAACGTGCACGGGATGCCGCTCGCCTGCCTGCTCGGCCACGGCCCCGAGGCCCTGACCTCGGCGATCTGCCCCGACGGCTCGGCCCTGCGCCCCGAAGACGTCGTGATCTTCGGCGTGCGGGACGTCGACGTCGGCGAGAGCCGCCTCGTGCGAGAGCTCGGCGTGCGGGTGTACACGATGAGCGAGCTCGACGCCCGGGGCACGTCGGTCTGCGCCAAAGAGGCCCTGGAGCGTGTGCTCGACGGCACCGCCGGGGTTCATCTCTCCTTCGATCTCGACGGCGTAGACCCGAGCGAGGCCCCCGGCGTCGGCACCCCCGTCCCCGGCGGCCTGAACCTGCGCGAGTCGCATCTTCTCTGTGAGCTCGCCGCCCAGACCGGCAAACTCTTGGGCATGGAGGTCGTCGAGCTGAACCCCACCCAAGACGTGATGAACAAGACCGGCAAGCTCGCGGTGTGGCTCATCGAGTCGGCCTTGGGCCGGTCGATCCTCTAAGGCAGGCGCAGACAGGGCAAAAGGTAGCCCTTGTACCGGGCCTGTAGCTCCGGGAGCCGCCAGTCGTGCCCCGTGACACGGCCCCGACACCGCGCGGCGCCGCAGCGGCAGCGCTCGGTGTAGACATCATCATCGGCCATCCACATTCCGATGTCGACGGTCAGCTCCTCCCCGGCGCCGAGGTCGCGCAGCGCCACGACGGTCACCTCATCGGCCATGCCGCAGCTCGGCTCACAGCGGTGGTTCAGGGCCTCATCCACGGTCTCCGGCTCGTCCCAGGTGCTCGTGAGGAAGCGCGTGGCGTCATACCGGGTGGTGGCCCGCGGGCGGTGAACGGCGGGGTCGTAGTCCACATCGCGGATGAGCGTACCGCCCCAGCGCATGACGACCTCCCCCGCGCGGATCGGCGCCGTGGTGTGCACGCCGACGCCATGAATGGCCGAGGGCGCGCGGACGAGGCGGGGGTCGCACCATTTGGGGAGGATGATCGGACGTTCGGCCATCTCCGCCATTAGATCACCTCCCCCGCCCCCAGGTGCACAAACCGCATGGCGTGGTCTACGGCGGCGATCTCGCCCTCGCGCAGGGGCGTCCAGATGTTCTCGCCTTGGAGGGGCTCGCTGGTGAGGATGAGGTGGTTGACGTGGCCGCTCTTGGGCGGGGCCTCACACTCCGGGGCGAAGAAGGGGCAGAGGGTGCGCTCGGGGCAGCGGGCCTTGTAGGTGGAGAAGTGCAGCTCTTTGCCGCCTTGGTGGGCGGCGAGGAGCTCGCCGTCGGTCACCATCAGGGTGAGCAGGGAGCGCTCGGCGGGGGTGTCGCCGTCGCAGACCGCGCGCACCAGGGCCACGGTGCGGCGCAGGGCGCGGACCACGGCGGGCAAGGGGGTGCCGCGGCGGGTCAGCTCGGCCTCGTCCGCGAGGTGGGTCAAGAAGAGGTGGAAGATGAGCTCGCTGTCGGTGTCGCCGAGGATGTAGCGGCGCACCACCGGGGCCACTCGCTCCATCAACGCGGCGCGGTGCTGGCCGAAGCTGGGCACGTCGCCGTTGTGCGCCATCACCCAGCGCCCGTGCTGGAACGGGTGGCAGTTGAGCATCGACAGCTCACCTTGGGTCGCCTTGCGGATGTGCGCGAGCACGGTCTGGGACGACATGATGCCGCCCACACGCTGAAAGAGCGTGTTGTGCCGCGCCGCGCCCACGGACTTGAGCACGTGCGGCGCCCCGGCGACGTAGTAGGCCACGCCCCAGCCGTCGGGGTGGGCGGCGCTCTGCACCGCGAGGGCGTTGTCTGCCGAGAGCAAGGAGTTGTGAACCTGGCTCTCTAAGACGCTGCGAAAGCCGAAGAGGCGGCACATGGGCGGTGAATCCGATGGGGGAGGGGAGCCTCCTCAAACTAACAGCCCTCGGCGCCAAATCTGAATAGACTGAACGAATGAGCAGGTACGCCGACAACCCGCCGAGCCGCTTCGGGGGCACGATCATCGAGTGGGACGAGGGCGAGGCGCCGATCCCCAAGATCGAGCTCATCGAGGATCAGTCCCGCTCGATCCTCTCCAAAAACCCTGATCCTTCCATGGGCTTTGAGTGGAGCCTCAACCCCTACCGCGGCTGCACCCACGCCTGCGCCTACTGTTACGCCCGGGAGTTCCACGAGCGGCTGGATCTCGGCGCGGGCGTCGATTTTGAGCGGGTGATCGCCGTAAAACGCGACGCGCCCAGGCTTCTGGAGGAGGCCTTGACCCGGCGGAGCTGGGCGGGTGGGGTCGTGTGTATGTCCGGCGCCACGGACTGTTACCAGGCCGTCGAGCGGCGCCTGGAGATCACCCGGGCCTGCGTCGCGGTGCTCGCCGAGCACCGAAACCCGCTGTTGATCATCACACGCTCCCCCTTGATCACCCGGGATCTGGATCTGCTCACCCAGCTCGCGGCGGTGGGCGCGGCGCAGGTGACGATCTCCTTGCCCATCGTCGACGCCGAGCGCGCCCGCGCCTTGGAGCCCGGGGCGCCGCCGCCCGCCGCCCGACTGCGGGCCATCCGTGCCCTCGCCGACGCCGGGGTGCCCGTGGGCGTGAGCCTCGCGCCGCTCCTTCCGGGGGTGAACGACGAGCTTCTGCCCCAGGCGCTCCAGGCCGCTTGGGACGCCGGGGCACGCTGGGCCTGGACGGGCCTCGCCCGGCTCACCGCGCCCGTGGCCGCCGTGTATGAGGAGCGCCTCCGCGAGCGCCTGCCCCTTCGCGCCGAGGCCGCGCTCCAGCGCCTCCGCGCCGCGAAGGACGGCGGCGAGGCCCACAAGCTCACCATGCGGGTGTTTCAGCTCTGGACCCGTCGCCTGGGCTACGGCCCGCCGCCGCCTTGGCCGAGCCCCAGCCCCTTCCGCCGCCCCGCCCGGGGCGCGCAGCTCGGGCTCTTTGGGCTCGGGTAGGGTAAAGAGGAGCGAGCCTTCGAGGTGTCTATGGCCGCGGCAGTGTTCACCCTCGCGTTGCCCCCCGAGCTGGGCGGGGCGGTCTTTGGCCCCTTTGAGGGCGTGATGGTCGCCATCGGCACCGACGCCAGCAAGTGCAACATCACGCTCAACCCCGCGCCGGGCCTCGTCGGTGTGCACGCCTTCATCGCGCCCCGGGCCCCAGGCCAGTACACCGTTCAGGCGACGGAGTACGGCGCCGAGGTCTACGTCTTCCAAGGCGCCCGGGCCACCCGCATCGACGGCTCGGCCACGCTCAGGGTGGGCGACAGCTTCGCTTTGGGCGACGCCGGGGGCCCCCGGTTCATCGTCGGTGAGCCCGAGAAGGGCGCGGCCAGCCCAGGGCAGAGCGCCGGACGCGCCAGCGACCTCCGCCTCGGCGGCCGCAGAATGCCCACGGCGGCGGATCTCCAGAACGAGGTGCAACGTCAGGCGATGACCAACCTGATGCGCCAGAAGCCCATCGCGGACGCCGCCCGTGGCTTCTGGCAGGTGAAGTCTGGGGCGATCTTCCAGCCGCGCTACATCATCGGCGCCGTGGTCGGCCTGGGCAGCCTCATGGTCGCGGGCTGCGGTGGCCTGTTGAAGATGCTCACCGACTGAGCGTTTGGGCGCGCCGCACGGCGCACGAGACGGCCCGCCGGGCTAGAATGGAGCTGATGAGCGACCCCCGCGACACCAACGATCCCCCGTCCTCCGCCGCTGGCGGGGGCCGGTCGCGGCGTGGGCTCACCGTGCCCGACATCCTCTACCACGGCACCACCCGCGGCCGCGCCGAACGTTTTTACCACTCCGGCGGGGTCATCCCCAGCCAGGGTCGCCAGGTGTTCCTCTCCACGGGCGAGTCCGAGGCCTGGCGCATCGCCCACCGCTTCAACCAAGAGCCGGCGGTGCTCTACGTCGACGCCGGCCGGGCGCGGCGGGAGGGGGTGGCCATCCGCCGGGTGCGAGAGGGCCTCTTCGTCGCCGACCGGGTGCCCGCGCGCTACGTCCTGAACCTTCGGGGCGGCTTCCGTGAGCAGATCTCCGCCGGGGGCCTCTTGCTGCGCCGGGATCGGGGCGGCTTAGAGCTCGCGCTGGTGGCCTGCGCCCGCAGCCGCCGGGTGACCTGGGAGATCGCCAAAGGCAAACTTGAGCCCGGCGAGACGCCTGAACAAGCCGCGCTGCGTGAGATGCAAGAGGAGATGGGCTTCTCCGCAGAGCTGAACATCACCCATCGCCTCGGCCAGGTGCGCTACGGCTTCCGCACCCCTGAGGGCGACCCCCGCCTCAAGACGCTCCACGTCTACCTCGTCGAGGCGCCCTTGCCGCCGGAGATCTTCAGCCCGGCGCAGGACGAAGGCATCGAGGAGGTGCGCTGGTTCCCCCTCCAAGACGCCGTGCGCCTCGTCACCCACAGCTCCCTCATCCCGCTCATGGCCCGGGTTCGTGCGCTCCTTCATGGAGAGCCCCTTGACGACCCCGACGGCGGCGGGCAGTAAAAGACCCTCTCAGGAGACCTCATGGCCGCTGACTACCTCGACTGGCTGAGCGACGTGTTCGAAGAGGCCCAGGTGCCCTTCAACGCAGAGACCGCCGATTTTCTGGACCAAGCGCTCCACAAGATCGCGAAGGTGCCGTTCCCCCAGCAGCGCGACGATGAGGTCTTCAACGTGCTCCGCGAGCGCTTCTTGAAGGTGGGGCCGTCCGGCCGCCAGCTCCTCGCCGCGTACCTGCGCGACGCCTTCTTCGCCCGGCGCAACAGCCCGCATCGCCCCACCGAGGGCGGCGCACACTTCACGAACGCCAACCGCGAGAGCTAGACCGCGCGGTCTAGGCCTCAGTCCGTGGCGCTCTGGACCTCGTGGTCTCGGGCGTCTACGACCTTGCCGTAGCGGTCGTAGATCGTCGCCCGATCCTTGGAGTTGTTCCAGATCGGCGAGTCGCTGCCCAGGTACACCTCAAGCTGCTGCTGGGTGTCGCTGACGTGCTCACCCCGGCCGGAGATCACCTTAAAGGTGAAGCCCGGGGGCACGACGACGGCGGGCAGGGGGAACGAGCGCCCCGAGGCGTTGTTCATGCGGTAGCCGTCGAGGTTCACGGGCTCGGTGAGCACGTTGCACACCCGCAGATACTCGCCGTTGACGTTCTCGCGGTCGTCGCCGGGGGCGTTCGCGTGGAACGAGGTGATGTGCAGAGCGCCCTGGTAGTTCTCCGTGCTCCAGATGCCCCGCTTCGCCGCCCGGGCCCGGCCTTGGGTGGCCAACATCTCGCCGACGTCGCCGATCTCGACGGGCGGGATGAGGAAGACGTGGCCCAAGCCACGCTCCAGGAGCTCAAGCTCCAACGGTTTGCCGTCCACACGCACCCAGGCGAGCAGGCGGCCGTAGCCGTCGCGGTTCACCGCCCCGTAGAGCAGGCTGATCTCTTTGCCTAGAACAAACTCCGCCGTGGCGTCCCGGGCCTGGGGGCCGTAGGCCTCCAGAGGTTTGAGCTCGGGGGTGTTCACGCCGGAGACACGGACCTTGTCGCCGGTGTCTAAGGTCATCGTGTCGCCGTCATAGACGCTGGCGACGACGGCCCTCGCGGGCGCGGCGGTGGGCGTAGGCGCCGCGGAGGTGGCCAGGGCCAAGCCGCTGAGGCCGCAGCCCAGCACGACGAGCGTGAGGAGTCGAAGGTGAGCCACGCGGAGCTCCTGGCGCCAGAGAACGCCAGTCTACTTCACGGCGGCGGCGCTCGCCAGCGCGGTCAGGCGCTCGGTCTGCCAGAGGTGGTAAAAACGATCGGGGGCGAGGCGCGCGGCGGCGGCGGAGGCCTCAGCGGCCTCGGCGAGCGCACCCCGGCCCAGAAGCACGATGGCGAGGGTGTCGAGGTAGTCCGAGCGGTGGGGTTTGGCGGCGACGGCGCTACGGATGAGCGTCAGGGCCTCGTCTTCAGCGCTGCCGCCCATGGCCATGTACCAAGCGACGCAGTTGTCCTTGGAGGAGGCGTCCTCGATGGGATCACAGTCCCGGGCGATGCCGAGCTTCATCAGGCGCTCGGTCTCACCGCCGCCCCGGCCCACGAGGTGCAGCGCGGCGATCACAAAGTCCAGCGGCCGGGCCTCGGGGTGCAGCCTGGCCATGGCGCGATCGAGATCGGCGTTGAAGGTGGGGCGGTGGGCCTCTAAGCCAGGCTCCATCACCGTGAGCGCATAGAACCACAGGGCCTCGCCGTCGGAGGGGTAGAGGGTGAGGCGGTGGCGCAGGTGCGCCAAGGCGCCGAGACGATCGCCCTCGGCGCGGGCGATGCGCGCGCGGCGCTTGAGGTCGGCGTCAGGGTTCTGCAACAGCCGCGCGGCGGTGTTGAGCGCGCGGCGGGCGGCGGCGGTGTCTCCCAGGGCCAGCTCCGCGTCTGAGCGCGCGAGCCAGGCCTCGGCCTCCTCCGGGCTCGCCTCGGTGGCGGCGCGGGCGAGGCTCAGGCCCTCTTGGGCGCGTCCGGCGAGGCCCAGGCCGTTCACCAAGGCGACGATCTCCGACTGCTCCACCAGGGCCGCGGGGCTGAGCGCCTTGAGGTGAAGCTCCCAAGCGGCCTGGTCTCCCCGGCTCAACATCAGGCGGGCGAGCAGAGAGCGGGCCTCGTCGTGGTCTTCAGGCTGGGTGGTGGCCGTGGTCAGCTCGGCGATGGCCTCGTCCTCACGCTCCAGGGCGATGAGGTATTTGCCCCGAATGAGCGCCCGGGAGGCGTCTTTGCCGTGCTCCTTGAGCTCTTGCTGGAGCATCCGCGCGTGGCCGTTCTCGGCGCTCGGCGGCCCCAGGCTGGGGTTCATCGCGAAGCGGCCCTCGGCGAAATGAAAGCTGACCCGGTGATCTTGGAGCGCGGAGTAGCCGATGAGGCCGGGCATTCCTTGGGGCCCGATGGTGTAAGCCGCGCCCTCGAAGTTGATCCAGGTGGCGGGCTTGAGGTCCTCGACCCGGGCGCCGCCGAGCTCGACGGCCTGGAGCGGCACGCGGCGGGTGCGGCGGTAAAAGGCCGAGACCGGCACGAGGTCGGCGGCGCCGATGCCCAAGATCGGCTCCTCGCCGATGGTGCTCACGGACTCAAAGCCGACGCCGGTGCCGCCGGAGAGCATCACGCCGTGGGCGCCGGTGTCGACCTCCAGCAAGAGGGTGCGCTCGACGGGCGGGCCGTTCGCCTCCCCGGCGAAGGCCTTGACGTAGACCGCGGCGTGGGCGCCGTCGAAGCCCATGGGCTGGGCGTTTTCGGGCACGGGGATCTCGCCGGGCACGGCGATCTCCAGGCGGTCGGCGGGGTAGTCCACCACCAAGGTCACCCGGCCCCAGACGTTGTTGCCGATGATGCCGTCTACGGGGATAAACCCGGCGGACTCCGGCGCGCCGTCGACGTCTACGGCGACGTCCACCTGCTCAAACACCATGCCGCCCAACGACAGCCAGGGCAGGCGGGATTTGCGCCACGCCGAGCGACCGGCGACGCCCTCGACGTAGCCGCCGTCGGTGACCTTGAGGTTGAGGCGCTCGGCGACGTCCGCGCTCACCGTGGAGATGCCCGCGCCGGTGTCCACCAGGAACACGGCGTCGGTGCCGTCCGGCAGGCGCGCCTGGACGAAGATCTTGTCGGCGTCGGGGTAGGCGCGGATGAGATCGAGGCTCGCCCGGCTGGCGCTGCGTTTGGGCGCCACGGCGCCGTCGGTGTGAGGGGCGCACGCGCCGAAGGTGACGAGCCAGAGCCAGCGCATGAGCACTCCTGTTCAAGTCTTGGGGATAGCCCGACACGCGGCCATCGTCGCGGGTGTATCCTCGCGGAGCATGAAGCTCGACCCCGCCGACCTCGACGCCCTGGCCACCTTCTTCGCCCGACGTTTCCCCGGGACGCAGGAGCGTATCCTCCTCTGCCTGCTCGTCGGCCTACGCGCCGGGCGTGAACAAGGCGATGATCTCGCCATCTGGCTGGAGGTCGTGAAGGAGGCCTACCGCCGCCGTCGGCTCTTGCGCCTCGCCCGCGCCGCCCAGCAGGTGCGCCGCGACGACGAGAACCTCCAGGTCTTGATCCGCACGCTCAGCGCGTCCGCCGCGCCGCCCTGGGCCGCCCGCGCCGTGGGCTTGGCGCTGTTGATCGTGCTCATCGTCGCTGGGCTCAAGGTGCTGCTGCGACCGGACGTAGAGGCCCCCGCCGCCGCGCCTGTGGAGGCCCTGGCGGTGGTGGAGACGCCGCCGCCTGTGGAGGCGCCGCCTGTGGAGGCGCCGCCCGCGGAGGCCGTCGAGGCGCCTGTGGTCGAGGCGCCTGTGGTCGAGGCGCCGGCGTTGCCCCCGGTTGAGGAGCTCGCCGAGGTCTCTGCACCCAAGCCCAAGACGCCCGCCGCGACGGGCTTCGCCGGGGCCCAGGTCCAGGAGAAGATCGAGGGCCGCTGCGGCGGAACCAAAGGCCAGCCCGTCGGCTTCTGGTACGCCGGGGACGTCAAGCCCGGGACGAAGGGCGAGGTCTACACCGTGAAGGCCGGCGCCAACGTGCGCGCCGACTACCCCCGCAAGTCGAACAACTTCAACGCCCGGGGCGCCTTGGTCTGCGCGCTCATCTCTGGCGACCGCGTGCGCATCAGCGGCGAGCCCGTGCTCGTGGGCGAAGACTGGTGGGTGCCGATGGCCGTGGGCGACCTGCTCAACCCCTGAGCGCCCTACTTGTGGGCCTCGTAGACGCCACGCTGCACGTTGTCGAGCACCTTACGCCAGCGAGACTCCAAGGCCTCACGCAGGCCGGCGGCGTCGATCACCCGGCCCATGGCGCCGCCCGGATCGTAGTCCGAGTGCAGGGTGATGAGCGTGTTGGACGAGGGCTTCATCGTGCGCAGGCTGTAGTGCAGCTCGCCCGCGGTGCGTTTGCCCGTGGTGCGGCACAGAAGGCGGCGACCGCCGTGGCTCTCGTCGAGGGTGAGGATCTCGTAGCCGATCACCCGG
The DNA here is from genome assembly GCA_023150775.1 of Myxococcota bacterium. Lineage (GTDB taxonomy): Bacteria > Myxococcota_A > UBA796 > UBA796 > CAJQPC01 > JADKFE01. The sequence continues at coordinate 750 of JAKLKE010000038.1, read as the reverse complement.
CTCTTGGGGACCATCTTCACCGTGAGCTCCCAGCTGCGCTCGCTGATGCGCTTCACGTCGTCGAAGGCGCCCTGCAAAAACTTGTCGTGGGAGTCGGGGTTGGACAGCCAGGCGAGCACGTCGTCGCGGCGAATGCCCTCAATCAGCGTGTCCGTCGTGATGACGCTCATGGGGGTCTCTCCAGTGGACGCGAGGATAACCCAGGCGGGGGCTCAGGTACAGGCCATCCCTGCTGCGCTCGGTTATGTCCTGACGATGATTCCTCTGCTCATCCCGTACTGGGCGCCCAAAGTTGTCAACATCGGCCCCGTCCCCATCGACCCTTGGGCCACCTTGGTGCTCATCGGCTTGGTGGTTGGCCTGGAGATCTCTCGGGCCCGGGGGATCAAGCGTGGGCTTGAGGTGCCGGACATCGTCGATGGCGCGATGTTTACTGTGGGCATGGGCTTCATCGTCGGCCACCTCATGCACGTCTTGGCCTACAACCCCGAACGTTTAGAGACCGACGGCGTCATGGCGCTCGTGCGGGTGTGGCAGGGCTTCTCGTCTACGGGCGGCTTCATCGGCGCGGTGATCGGCTCGGTCTTGTTCTGGCGCTTCATTCGGCCTCGGGACTACTTCGCCCACGCCGACACGATCATGTTCGCCTTCCCCTTCGCCTGGGTGTTTGGGCGCCTGGGCTGCTTCGCGGCCCACGACCACATCGGGCGCAGCTCCGACTTCTTCTTGGCGGTGAACTTCCCGCTGCCG
>JAKLKE010000389.1:5332-5577 GCA_023150775.1 Myxococcota bacterium | reverse complement strand
ATCATTCGTGCGGTGCGGTTGAACCCGACGTTGAGTCTACGACCTGATCAGATGATTCAGGTCGCGGTTGAGGTCACCGACGCCGAGGGCCTGATCACAACGACACAGACCCAAATCCTCCCGGTTACGGCGATCGTTGTAGCCGCTCAAGGCGAGCCTGCTCCAGTACGGACCGTTACCCTGGAGGAGCTAGGGCGACGTGAGCGACTCACGATAGAATGTACAGTTCCCAACAGCATGATTCA
>JAKLKE010000389.1:0-5306 GCA_023150775.1 Myxococcota bacterium | reverse complement strand
CTTCGGGTCTCGCTGACGGCGGAGTCCCCCATCGAGCTTGACGCCAAAGAGCTCGTGATGTCCAAAGCTGAGCGTACCGCTGTGGTGACGTTTGACGTCGGCGCGCGGTGGAGCGAGGCCCAGCGAGTCTCCTCCCGGAGCGCAGACGTGAAGGCAGCGGCGATCGACGGAGAGTACGCCGGAACGAGCTGCAAGCCGGTCACGCTCACCCTCCAGCCAAAGCCGCCGTCTATCGCTGTGTCCGCCGGGGGTGATGGCACACGCTCCTTTAAGCCTGCAGCGGCGCTGTTCGGTGAGGTGCTCCTCAGCGACGAAGATGCGTTGATTGAGTCGGCGGAGGTCGTGCTGAGCTTCACGGTTCAAGCTGGCGCATCATTGAGCGAGGTCTATTCAGAGCTGGGTAGGCGGGTGGTGTTGAGCGTGCCGGATAGTGAGCCCGGGATCGTGCACTCCATGGCCGTTGACCGTCGCGGCCTCAAGCCTGAGGTACGGCTCGCCTTAGTCGGGCGCTCAAGCGCGGCGAGCTACCAGCGTGTGCTCAGCTCGATCTTGGTCTCAGACGAGCTTGAAATGGTAGGCGTAATGAGCGTGGACGTCCGCGTCATCGTGGAGGACGCGGATGGCGCGGTTACGCAGACGAACGTGTCGATGCCTTCACAAGCTCGGCAGGTAGACGTCTATCCGCAGTCGGTCGTGCGGATCAGGCTGGTCGAGTATCCCCGCGATGGGACCAATGATCCGGGGCGGATCGCCGCGGTACAGAACGAGTATGTGTTCAGTCGGGCGCAGGCTGGTGTTGAGAAAATCTTGGTTCAGGCGCTAGTGGACCAAGACGTCGCGGTGAGCACGATGAAGTCGCACCGAAAGTCTGCGGCCATCAAGTATGTTGACGTGAGCGTCGTCGCGCACGGCGCGGCGCCGGATTGGAGTATGGCCTCTCGGGCGGTCATGGCGCGGCCTGCCGAGAGTGCCGACTGTGATTCTGCTCGATTTTTGAATGATAGAGGCTGGTGCCCAGGGGCGACCCTGTCGCTTCTGCGTGAGGACGAGCAGGGCGAGATCACCCCCAACGTGCAAATTGATCGTGACGTGTACGTTCGTCTCGAGCTTGCCGATGGTAGCTTTCAGGTAATCGGACCGCGCACCGTGAGCGCCACATGGTGGGACAACGCCCCGCTTTATGAACTCTCAATCGCTACTCGCCCAGCCTCATTCGGCGTTACCCACGTCTACTGTCAAGACATTATTGACTCCGGGGACGCATCATCGTTGACGACGATCTGTGAAAATACGCCGTTTGATGAATACTGGACGACGGGTCTGAACGCGGCGCCTGTCTCACTGCATGCGCGCCTCATTCCCTTCGCGAAGTTCCCGGTGCTCGGTCTCTCTGCGGACATGGCGCTTACGGTCTTGGGCAACAGCCAGCAGGTTTTGGGGTATGACGAAGTTCTAGCGGCTGACGTTGCGGAGCAGTCGAGCGAGGGGGACGGCCTCACCGGCCAGTTCCAGGCTTCTGTAGGCGTAGACCTGCGCTTGCCGATCAACGAGCGGCCTGTCGATGTGATGTTTTATGTCGGCTCGTACCAGCGTGATATCGGTGGCGCCTCTCGCCTGCGGATGACAATGGGAGTGGCCCTGATCGCGCCGATCTTAATCGCCGATCAGAACGACGTTCACAACGCACTATCCGAGCCTTAAGCTCATTTTCCCACCCTTAGACGTCGCTGAGGTCGCTGATGTACCATAAAGTCCGCTCACTACTCGCGCTAACTGCGATGGGAACGCTCAGTGGTGGCTGTAACCACGCTCGTGGCCCAGACAGCTTTCTTCACATCTACACCCCTGAGGTGGCGGAAGTCATTCCCAAGGGCGATCCGATCGTGCTGCGTGCCGGCGTTCAGATCTGTGACACGATGGGGGGTGCCTTCCCGGTGCGTGTGTTCTTAGATGGGATGCCGTTGAGCGAGTGTGTCGCGCCTGGATCTGGTGCTGAGGCTACGGGGATCACCACACTTTCTAACGGTGAACTTCTGTGTGTGCTTCCCACCACAGATCTCGCGGTCGGGCAGCATGATCTGCTCGTAGAGGTTGAGATCGTTGAGAAGCTGATTAAGCGCAAGAAGAAGTGGTTCGAGTTTGATACCTGGAAAAAACGCTGCCATCGAGACAATGATCTCGTGCTCGCGGAGCGCGCCACGTTTGAGATCACCCAGAACGACGATGAGGACAGCACAAACAGCGATGACACCGGCGATGACGCTGGCGATGACACGGGCGCCGACACCAGCGATGATACAGGCGTCGACACCAGCGATGACCTAGGCGTCGACACGAACTCGGGTGGCGATACGAACGCCGGCGTTGATACCGACACCAGCGTCGAAGGCTAAGTCGCTGTCCTCTATGCCTCTCCTTGGTGGGAGCGCCTGAGTCTCAGAGTCGGGGAGACGTGCCTACTGGCGAGGGGAGCTAGGCGGCACCGGCGGTGGCGGCACCGTCCCCGTCCTCACCCTCGGCGGCGGCAACATCGCCAGCACCTCGTCCCGGCGGCTCGCGGGCAGGGCCGCGCCGCCCATCATGAAGGCGCTCATGCCTTGGGTGGCCCGGCCCATCGACGCCCAGGCCGACTCGTAGGCGCCGGGCGAGGGCTCGTTTCCGTTGGGGGGGCGCACAAAGACGATGAACCTGGCGTTCGCGGGCTGGGGCGCGAAGAGGTTCTCACCCTCAAACTGCTGGAAGATGGGCGACTTTGTGGAGCCTGTGGCCTCATACCGCAGGGTCAGCTCAAACATCGTCAGGGTCTCAGGCGCGTAGAGCTCCAAGGCCGCGCCCACGGCGGGGGGCTCGTCTTCGGCGCGGAGCACCTCCTCGATGATCACCCGCACCACGGGCAGAGCGTAGGTGGACTCGTGCCGGGTGTTGTCTTTGGTGATGAGGGAGTAGGGCACGGTGACGACCCGGGTGGGCGGCGTGTCCAGCCGCACGAGCAGCGCCCAGTCCGCTTGGTTGACGAGGTCCGTGAGGCTCCCGTCTTCGTGGTAGACCTTCGACAAATGGGCCTCCGAGGGCAAAAGCGCCGCGAGGGTGAGGACGAGCAGCGCGGCGAGGGGGCGGAGGCGTCTCATTCGCAGCCCTCCCCGGGGAAACTTAGGCAGCTTGAGGACAGCGGCGCGTTCACCCGGAACATCGCGCGGTCCTCGTTGGTGATGAGCAAGCTCTCGCCGTCCCAGGCCAAGGACTCACACTGCTCCAGCGCGCCTTGGTCGAGGGGGATCTCCTTGAGCGGGCGAGAGAGCCAGTCTTGACCGTCCGCCGGGCGGCCAAAGAGCAAGATCGTGTGGTAGCTCAAGACCGCCAAGGTCTCGCCGTCGGGGGAGAGATCGGCGGCGGTCACCATGCCGCCGTAGCGGTTGGGGTTGCCGCCGATGCTGCGCTCGGAGATGCGGCTGAGGGTGACCTCAGCGCCGCTGAGGGGGTTGGGGATGGCGTAGAGGGTGGTGGAGAGATCGCCGCTGCGGTGTTTGGTGAGCAGGTACAGGCGCTCACCATCGGCGAAGAGCGCCTCGGCGTCGAAGTCCATGACCTCGGGGTCGCGGTCGGGGTAACGAATGGGCACACGTCGGCTGGCGACGGCGGGGCCCTCCAGGCTGGGCTCGGCGTCGAGCACGTAGAGGGCGAGATCGTCGCGGCTGTTGAGGTTGTCGCCGATGTCGCCGATCCAGACGCGCCCGGCGCCGTCGAGGGTGAGATCTTCCCAATCGACGTTCTCGGCGCCCTCCACGGGCAGCTCCACCACGAGCGCGCCTTGGGCGTCAACGGCGAAGAGGCGCGCCGAGTCCCCAGAGTCGTTGTGTGTCCAGAACAGGCCGGCGTGCGCCCGGCTCTTGATCAGGCCCGAGGGCTCGGCGACGGCACGATCGAGCTTGGCGAAGGCCCCGGCGGGCAGCCGCGCGCAGCCGAGGACGGTGAGCAGCAGGACGATGGGCATAGTTGTTTTATACTCCGGTTGAACCTCTCCCCGGAAGCAGGATGCTCTGGCTCGTGCTGATCTCGTGCGCTGACTGGCCGGACGGGCCTCCTCCGGCGCCGTCTTCGCCGTCGTCCGTAGACACCATGGACGAGGGCCCCAGCGCCGAGCCCGTCGCCGAGGCCATCCCCGGCGGCCCCAACCGCCCGCCGTCGATCAAAGAGCTCAGCCTGAGCCCCGAGGCGCCCACCTCCCAAGACGACCTGCGGGTGCGTTTTGAGGCGAAAGATCCCGACGGCGACATGGTGAGCAGCGCCGTGCGCTGGTTCGTGAACGGCGAGCCCGTGCCCGGGGAGTCTCGGGACACCCTACGCCACGCGCTCTTCAAGAAGGGGGACCGCGTGACCGTCGAGGTCGAGGCCAAGGACGGCCGCGCCGCGGACATCCAACGTCCGCCAGAGCTGCTCATCGGCAACGCGCCGCCGCGGCTGATCTCGAGCCCCCGCGATCTGCGCGGCGGCCTCGACGGCCTGCAGATCCGCGCTGAGGATCCCGACGGCGACCGCCTGAGCTACGCCATCGAGGGCGGCCCCGCCGGGCTCACCATCGACACCGCCGGGGTCTTACACTTCCAGGGCAGCGCCGGGGACGCGGGTGCGGGGCGGTTCAACGCCCAGGTGAAGATCACCGACACGTCCGGGGAGTTCGTCGCCTTGCCGCTCTCCCTCGATCTCTCCGCTGGGCGTGAAGACGAGCGGAAGATGCGCGGGCAGTAGGCGCGGCTCAGCCGGGGACGGGATCGTCCGGCGTCGGCAGCCAGCGCACAGCGAGGATGGTGAGCCCGCGGGGGCCCTTCGGCGTCGTCACCGTCACCTCGTCGCCTTCGGCTTTGCCGATGAGCGCGCGGCCGATGGGCGACTTGTAAGAGATGCGGCCGAGCTTGGGGTCGGACTCGTCTTCACCGACGATGGCGAGGGTCTGCTCCAGGCCGTCCTCGTCCTCGACGGTGACCGTGGCGCCAAAACGCACGACGGCGCCGGTCAAGGTGGCGGGGTCGATCACCTCGATGCCGTCGAGGCGGCCCTTGAGCACGCCCAAGCGGCGATCGATCTCTCGGAGGCGCTTCTTGCCGTAGATGTACTCGGCGTTCTCCGAGCGGTCGCCCAACGACGCGGCGTAGGCGACCTCAGCGGTGATCTTCGGGCGCTCCACCTTGAGGAGCTGGTCAAACTCCACGACGATCTTGCGGTAGCCCCGGGGGGTGACGTAGTTGGCCATGGAGTCCGGTCCAGCGCGGGGCGAGGGGAGGGCGAGGGGAGGGGGCAAGCGTAACCCA
>JAKLKE010000388.1 GCA_023150775.1 Myxococcota bacterium | reverse complement strand
CGGAGAGCACACACAGCGGCATCCCGCCGCCGGGATGCGCGCTGCCCGAGGCCAGGTACAGGCCAGGGAGCCCGCTCACGCGGTTGGCGGGTCGCTTAAACGCCGCGAACAAAGAGTTGGAGGAGGCGCCATAGAGCGCGCCTCGGCTGCCGGGGTACGCCGCGGCGAGCCCGGCGGGCGCCCGCTCCCAGACGACGGCGTCGTCGCCGTCGATGAGCCCGGCGCCGCGCAGACGGCCCAGCGCCCGCTCACGCAGGGCGGTGTAGACCTCGGCGGGGCGGGCGCCGCCGCGGGGCTCGGGGGGGGCGTTGGTCATGATGAACACCGGCTCGTGGTCGGCCCAGCCTCGGCGTTGATGGCAAGGCTCTTGGGCGCAACAATAGACGGTCGGCGCTTGGGGTGGGCGGTCGCGGTCAAAGATGTCGGCGAACTCCTCCAGGTACTCCTCGGGGAAGAGCACGGTGTGGGCGGCGCGGGCGTCTTGGCCCACCCGGCGCCGGGCGCGCACGATGCCCGTCCAGCCCGACATCGACGGGGTCTCGGTGGCGGAGACCACCTTGGACTGGGCCTTTGGCAGGAGGTGCTCGTGCAGGTGGGCGACGTCGGCGTTGCACACGATCGCCTTCGCCCGCAGGGCCTCGCCGCCGCGTAAGGTCACGCCCACGGCGCGGCCGCCCTCGACGATCAACGACGCCACCGGGCTCGCCGCCCGCAGGCGCGCCCCCTGGCCCTCGGCCACCCGCACCAGCGCGCGCACGAGCTCGTACACCCCGCCGCGCACCCCGTAGCCGCCGAGGCCGATCTCGACGTGCGCGATGCAGTTTAAGGTCGCCGGGGCCGAGCGGGGGTCCGAGCCGTTGTAGGTGGCGTAGCGGGCCAAGATCACCCGCAAGAGGGGGTGCTTGACCTTGTTGTTGATCGCCGTCCACATGCTGCGGAAGGGGTCTACCCGGCCAAAGCCCGCCATCTTCGCGGGGCCCAGCTCCCACAACGAGCGCACGGACGGCGCCTCGCCATACACGAACGCGATCTTTGAGAGCTCCCAGACCTCGGCGGCGTCGGCCATAAATTGCGCCAGCTCTCGGGAGGCCTCAGCGCCCAAGGTCTTGGCGACGTTGGCCAAGGTCTCGGGCAGGGTGGGCATCAGGTCCAGCACGTCCCCTTTGGCGGTGACGTAACGAAAGGCCGGGGTGTGGGTGAGCAGGTTGACCTCAGCCGCGAGGCTCGTGCCCGCCTCACGCAGGACGGCGTCGAGGGTGTCGGGCAAGGTGAGCACGCTCGGGCCGGTGTCACACTCCACGCCGTCGAGAGTGACGATGTTGGCTTTTCCGCCAAAGTTTGGCGCGGCCTCTACAACCGTCACGTCGAGGCCTTTGGCGGCGAGAGACACCGCCGCCGAGAGGCCGCCGAGGCCGCTGCCGATCACGATCACGTCAGGCACGATGGCCTCCACGGGCGAAGAGGTTCCACATCTGCCGCAGCGCCGCCGAGCCGAGCCCTCCCGGGGGGCGGCCTGCGAGCAGCAGCTCAAAACGTTCCTCGGGGGCGTCGAGGCCCGCGGTGATCTGGTCGAGGCCCAGGATCAGGGCGTCTTCGAGGCGCGGGAGCAGCTCGGGGCCGGGCTCTACGGCGCGGCCAAAGTGTACGAAGGCGCCGGGCACGGAGAGCTCTTGAAACTCATACCGAATCGACACGGGCACCACCGCCGACTCCGTGGCCTCGCTCACCACCTGCACGCCGCGCCGCAGGCCCATGGGGCGCTGGTTGGGGGAGCGGTGTTTGCCTTGGGGGAAGATCCACAAGCAGCGGCCGGGGCCGTTGAGGTGGGCGGCGGCCCGGGCGAGATCAGCGTGGCTCTTGCCCGTGGCCGTGCGATCGAGGGGCACGGCGCCAAAGGCCTGAAACCAGGGGAAATCCCGCATTCGTTTGGCGTCCATCAGCACGCGGCTGTCGACGCCCATTCGTTCGTTGAGCGCCACCATGAGCACGCCGTCCCACCAGGCCGAGTGGTTGGCGGCGAAGATCACCGGTCGCCGGGCGATCTCCGCCTTCGCGGCGTCAAGCCCGGAGACGCGCAGGCCGTCGAGCCCGCCGAGGATGAGCTTGCGGGCGTGGCCGCGCCCCCACCAGCCGAAGGCCCGGCGTACCCAGTCAGGCGCCATGGGTGACCCCACGCAGGCCGCGGCGGGGGTAGATGCGCCCCGCCCACTCGATCGTGCCCTTGCTCGACCACCGATAGGAGTTGATCGCGAGGCCCAAGAGCGCCAGCACGGCGAGGGGCTGGGCCAAGGCCGAGCGGGGGCTGTGCTCAAAGCGCCAGGCCAAGGCCGCCCGCAGCACGAGGTTGAGCCCAACGCCCACGAGCCCCGGCGCCATGGCGGCGTCTACACCGAAGATCCCGAGCATCAAGCTCAAGTAAGGCGCGACGAAGGCCAAGAAGTAGAGCCCGAGCACCCCCACCAAGGCCAGGGGATGCGCGCCGATGCCCTCGTACAGGTTCTTGGAGAAGCCCTTCCACACCTGGGCGGCGTTGCGGTACATGCGGCACTCGGCGAGGGCGCCGCCGTCGGCGAAGACCACCTTCAGACCGGCCCGTTTGGCGTTGCGGCAGATCGCCATGTCATCGACCACCTCGCAGCGCACGGCCTCAAAGCCGCCGATCCAGCGGTAGCTCTCTCTGCGGAACGCGAGGATCTGCCCGTTCGCCGCCAAGAACGCCGGGTCGGGCGAGCTGTGAATCAAGGCCAGCGGCAGCCAGGCCGTGTAGGTGAGGTGCAAGAGCGGGAGGATCAGCTCCTCCATCGGGGAGCCCGTGTGTTGCCGGGGCACGGCGGTGATCACCTGGGCGTCATAGGCCGTCATCAGGCCCAGCACCCGCCCGAGCCCGTCCGGGGCGAGGCGCACGTCGGCGTCGATGAATAGCAAGACCTCGCCCTGCGCGGCCTGGGCGAGCTGGTGGCAGGCGTGGGGTTTGCCCACCCACCCCGGGGTGAGGGGGCGGCCCTGAATCACCCGCAGCGTGGGGAGCTCGGCCTGAAGGCGCTTGAGGATCTCCCCGGTGCTGTCGCTGCTGTTGTCGTCGCAGACGATGATCTCAAGGGGCGCGGGCTGGCTCTGCGCCGCGGCGCGCACCGAGGCCTCGATGTTCACCGCCTCGTCTCGGGCGGGGATGAGGATCGAGACCTTCGGCGCGGCGGCGCCCGCCACCGCTGGCCGACCCCGGGGCCAGGTGAGCAGGTTCAGCGCCGTGTTGGCCGAGGCCATCCCCGCGACCGCCACGGGCAACCACCAGGCCAAGGCCCACACATCGACGCCCAGCTCGACGCTCATGGGGTCTCCTCGGCGGCGGTGGTGGGCTTCACCCGGAGCTGCCCGAAGAGGCGTCCCAGGCGGCTTCTGACCGGCCCCGACATCAGCGGGAGCAGTGCGTTGTTCTCTTGGCCGATAAAATGAACCCGAGCCTTCACCATGCCCCGGTGCAGGTCGAGATCGACGCGGTCGGGGCGCACGGCCTCGGCGACGCCGTAGGCCTCGGTCTTGTCGGCCAGGGTGGCCCAGGTGAGAAAACGCAGGTAGAACGGGCCGTTATCGACGACCTTGTGCTTGTGGATGACCGCCCAGTCCTCGCCGTTCACCCGGACGGTCAAGGAGTCCCAGTACGGCACCCCGAAGATCGCCCGGCGCTCGGCGCCTAAGATCACCTCGGCGTGCTCGTGGACGGTGAGCCCGCCGTCGGGGTGGATCTCGATGGCGTAGGCCTCGGGGGGGCCCTCAGGCGGCCAGAGCAGGTAATAGATGCGCTCGCCCGCCTCGCCGCAGGCTAGGCGGCCCCAGATCCAGTGCGCGATGCCGAGGTCGTGCAGGGGCAGCGTGGACTGGTTTCGGTCGTGGTAGACCCGGCCTTTGAGGCTCAGAACGGGCAGATCGCCGTGGTGTAAGGTCGCCTCACCCTGAACCCCGACGAGCATCGGCGTCCAGGCGTGGGGATCGTCCTGTGGGGCAGGGGCCTTCACCGGGAAGACGGCGGGGCCCCGGGCCTCCACCCGACCGGTGAGGCGCTCGGCGCTGCCAGGCACGGGGCAGTCCAGCTCGACGAGCACCCGGCGCTCTTGGCCTTCTACCCAAGATCGTAGGGTCGAGCGGCCGATGCGCAGCTCCCCACGCTCGATGTCTAAGGTGACGGACTCGGGGGGGTACTCTTGCAAAAGGTATACGTTCTCCCAGCCATCTTTGTACACAGCGACGTTCAGGCTCGGGCGGCTCATCGGGGTCTGGCCCTGGCCCTTCCGGGCGGCGTCGGCGTAGCCCGGCAAGAACGGCAGCCCGAAGGACCAGATGAGCACGACGCCGTTCCCGGCCCCATCGGTGAGATCGAGGTACCACCACACGAAGCCGCCGGGCGCGGTGAGGGCTTCAGGCGCCGGGAAGCGCGGGTCGAAGCGTAGGGAGATCATCGGCGAGAGTCCTCAGGAGCGAGTGCATGGGATTTGCAGATAGATTTTCGTTGCAAACTATATACGGCTCATGTATAACCTTTGCATGATGTATAGGGTTTGGCAAGGCGGCGCGGAAAGACACCCTGAGGTCATCCCGCAGAGCTTGTGAGGCCCCGGACGTGAAGCGTGGAACACGAGGTGAGATGTGAGCATGATCCTGCCAGCGCGGCGAGTGAGGACCCCATCTCCCCGGCCAGAGCCTCGGGGACTCTGGAGCTCTGAGGGGCTTGAGGACGTCGAGGCGATGATGCTTCGCCTGTGTACGGGCTCGCGGCTCGATCGCCTGGGGCACATTCTCTGGGATCACATCAACACCGGGGGCAAACGCCTCCGGGCGCGGCTGGCGCTCTCCGCCGCCGAGGCCTTGGGCCTCTCCCGCGCCGACGCCGTGGGCTGGGCCGCCGCCTGTGAGCTTCTGCACAACGCCTCGCTGGTGCACGACGACCTTCAAGACGGCGACCGCCGCCGCCGGGGCCGCGAGGTGGTGTGGGTTCGTCACGGCGTCGCCCAGGCGATCAACGCCGGAGACCTCGGGCTCATGCTGCCCAGCTCGGCCATCGCCCAGCTCCCCGTGAGCGGCGAGACGAAGTGGCGCCTCACCCAGACCCTCTCCGAAGGCGCTCAGCGTGTCGTCCGGGGGCAGTCCGCGGAGCTCGATCTTCACGGCCGCGAGATGCCGAGCTGGGACGACTACGCCCACGCCGTCGGCGGCAAGACCTCGGCCTTGTTCTCTTTGCCCGTCGAGGGCGCGGCGATCCTCGCGGGGCTCTCCGAGACCGACGCCCGGGCCGTGGCTGAAGAGTTCAGCCCCGTGGGCCTGCTCTTCCAGGTTCAAGACGACGTGCTCGATCTGTACGGCGACAAAGGCCGGGGTGAGGTCGGCTCGGATCTGCGGGAGGGCAAGGTGAGCGCGCTCGTCGTCGAGCACCTGCGCCTGCACCCGGCGGACGCCCCCTGGCTGTGGCGTGTGCTGCGCACGCCCCGGGACGAGACGACGGACGCGATGGTGGAGGAGACGATCCACCGCTTCTCGGCGGGCGGGGCCTTGGCCTCGGTGTGGCGCCGTCTGGCGGCCATGGACGA
>JAKLKE010000387.1:257-5581 GCA_023150775.1 Myxococcota bacterium | reverse complement strand
ACGGAGAACACGCCCAAGGAGAGCCCAGCGGCCAACAGCGAGGGCCCGAGCCCAAAGCCCTGGACAAACACGACGAGGCCAAACAGGCCCCAGACCACGCCGGGCACCCCGGCCAAGGTGCCCAAGGCGAAGCGTAGCCCCCGGGCGAGGCGCCCTGGCGGGCCGAGCTCAGAGAGCGCGACGGCCGTGGCCACCCCAAACGGCGCGGCGACCAGCGCGGTGATCAGGGTGAGGCCGATGGTGCCCAAGGCCGCGGCGCCGAGGCCCCCTTGCTGGAGCAGCGCCCCGACCTCGGGCAGCCCCCGGGCCAAGATCACGAAGACCAGGCCCAGGGTGAGCGCCACGAGGGAGAAGGTGAGCCCGCCGAGCAGGCCCGTGAGCAGGCGCTCCCGGCGTGAGGCCCGGCTCATGGGGCCCTCTGGCGCAAGAGGCGGCGGGCGACGAGCTGGTTCGTGAGGCTGATCGTGAGCAGCATGAGGCCCAAGGCGAAGAGCGCCCGCTGGTGCGCCGAGTCGCGCAGGGCGCCGGGGAGCTCTAGGGCCAAGGTCGCCGTCATGGCGTGGGCGGGGCTCATGAGGCTCGACGGCGGCGCCTCGCTGTTGCCGCAGGCCATCAACACCGCCATCGTCTCGCCGAGCGCCCGGCCCAAGCCCAAGAGCGACGCGGCGACGAGGCCCCGCCACGCCGCGGGCAGGGTCACCCGCCACAAGGTCGTCACCCGGTCGGCGCCCAAGGCCAGGCTCGCCTCGGTGAAGGTGGAGGGCACGGCGTTGAGCGCCTCCCAGGCCACGGCGATCACCGTCGGCAAGGCCATGAGCGCCAGGAGCAGGCCGCCGTTCAGCGCGACGAGGCCGCTCGGCAGGTCAAACAGCCGGGCGAGGGCCGGGCCGAGCAGGCTCACCCCGATGAGGCCCAAGAGCACCGACGGCAGCGCCGCGAGCAGCTCGATGGCCGGGCGGGCCCAGGCGCGCTCCATGGGCCGGGCGAAGGCGCTGAGGTAGATCGCCACGGCGACGCCCACCGGCGCGGCGATCAGGGCGGCGAGGCCCGTCGTGAGCGCCGTCGAGCGCATGAGCCCCAAGGCCCCGAAGCTCGGCGTGTCGATGGCCTGGGGCGCCCAGCGCGCGCTTCGGAGCAGCCCCGCGCTCAGGCCCTCCCAGCCGCCCAGCGCCGCCGCCGCCCGCGCCGACTCTTCAGCGTTGAGCCCCGCCTCCCGCAAGAGCGCAGGATCCACTGGGGCGATGGGCCACAAGGCCGAGAGCCCCTTCACCGTGAGCACGATCAAGAGCGCGGCGAGGGTGAGGCCCACGAGGCTGGCCCCGGCGGTGACCAGGGCGCGCATCCTCCGGTCGCGGCGGGCGCGCTCAGCGTCGGAGACCGGCGGGCGCCACGCGCTGAGGCGCACCCCCTCGGCGGGCTCGGGCGGGGCGAGGCTCGGCTCAGCGCTGAGCATCGTCAGCCTCTAAGGCGAACAGGCCCGCCCGCTCAATCATCGCCAGGCCCGCGTCTGACCGGGAGAAGGCCACCAGCGCCGCCACCTCGGGCCGGGGCTCGGCCAAGGTGACGAGGCTCAGGGCCCGGGTGAGCGGGTAGCGCCCCTCCCGCGCCGCGGCCTCGTCGCGGGGGTCTACGGGGGCCTCGCCGGGGCGCACGACGAGGCCGAGCACCCGCACGCTGTCCCCGGCGTGGCGCACATAGCTCAAGGCGGCGTAGCCCAGGCCGTGGGCGTCGGCGGCGACGGCCTGCACCACGGCGGCGCTGCCCCCCAAGGCCCGAATCGACGGGGTGTAGTCCCCTTGTACGATCCGCTCCCGCAGGAGCGACCAGGTGCCCGAGCTCGACGGGCGACCATAGAGCGAGATCGGCCCCTCACCGCCCAGGGCCTCCCAGCGGGTCGTCTCGCCGCGGAAGATCTCGCCGAGCTGGTCCAGATCGAGGGCCGCGACGGGGTTCTGGGGGTTCACGACGACGCAGATCGTGTCCAGGGCGAAGGGCGTGGCCTCTAAGCGCACGCCGCGCCGGGCGGCCTCGACCCGCTCCGTGGGCAAGAGCGGCCGGGACACCGTGGCCACGTCTACGGCGCCGTCGATGAGGCTCGTGACCCCCGCCGCCGAGCCCCCGCCGCTGAGCGCCACGCCGACGCCAGGATGCGCCGCGGCGAAGCGCTCGGCGAGGCCCGAGATCAGCTCCAGCTCACTCTCCGAGCCCTGCACCCGCAGAGGCCGCCCCGAGGCGCAGCCCAGGCCCAAGATCAGGGCGAGGGCGCACAGCGATAGGCCACGGAGGCGGACGCCGCGAGGCGAAGGCACAAAGAGCACGATGCAGGTCTCCACTCCCCATGTAGCGACGAGGGGTGACGAGCCCGTGACAGGTGCGCAATTCCTCCTGAAACAAGCTCATCCTTCGGGGGGGGGCTCAGGTGGGCAGGCTGAGCACGAAGGTCGAGCCCCGCCCGGGCAAGGAGCGCACGCTGATCTTGGCGTGGGTGGCGAGGCAGAGGTGCTTGACGATGGAGAGCCCCAGCCCCGTGCCGCCCGCCGCCCGGGACCGGCCGACGTCTACGCGGTAAAAACGCTCAAAGATGCGGGCGTGGTGCACCGGGTCGATGCCGGGGCCGTTGTCGTCCACCTCTAGGATCACCCGGTCGCCCTCGCTGTGGGCGCTCACCTTCACCCGGCCCCCGGACTGCGTGTACTTCACGCCGTTCTCCACGAGGTTGCCGAGGATGTGCGCGAAGGCCTCGCGGTTCACCCGGGCGCTGAGGCCCGGCGGCAGCTCGACGCTCAGCTCCACCTCACGCGCTTCAGCGGCGTCCATGTGCAGGTCCACGGCGTCCTCGACGAGCTCCGCCAGGGCGATGCGCGTGAGCGGCATGTCCTTCTGCCGGGCCTCGATCCGGGCGAGCTGGAGCAGGTCATCAAAGATCCTGAACAGCCGCGTGGCGTTTCGGTGGATGGCATCGACCATCTCCCGGCTGTCCCCGGGCAAGGCGTCGGGGTCGTCCAGCAGCGTCTCGGCGTAGCCGATGATCGACGTGACGGGGGTGCGCAGCTCGTGGGAGACGTTCGCCACGAAGTCCGAGCGGCTGCGCTCGGCCCGCCGCGCCGTGGTGATGTCGAGCAGCACCGCGATGGCGCCCCCGGCCTCGCCCAAGGGCACGGCGCGGATGAGCAGGTCAAAGCGGCCGGAGATCTGCTCCTGCTCGACGGGCTCGCCCTTGGAGATCGCCTCCTCCAGCACCTGGGCCAGGGGCGCGTAAGGCACGGCCTCGATGATCGGGCGGCCCACCGGGTCGGGCACGGCGGGCAGAAGCTGGCGCACGACGGGGTTGATGGCGCGCACCTGCAGGCGCCGATCGACGACGACGAGGCCGCCGAAGCTCGACTTGAGGATCGCGGCCTCGACGTCCCGGTGTCGCCGCAGGTGCCGCCGCTGCTGGGCGAGGCTCATGGTGAGCGCGGAGATCGCCTCGTCGATCTGCCGGGTGGGGCTGCCTTCAGCGCTGAGCGCCTTGCCCTCGACCTCTTTCATCGCCCGCGCGCTCAGCTCTTGCAGCCGCGCGCCGCGCAGATCCGCCCGCCGCTTCGCCCACAGCCCCAACCCCAGCCCCAAGACCCCCGCGAGGCCCAAGGCCAAGGGCAGGCTCAGCCAGGCCGCGACCATCCCGACCGCCGCCGCGCCGAGGCCCGCGCTGAGGCCGAGCGCGCCAGGCTCACGGTGGGCGAGGGGAGGCGAGGCCATGTGGAACCCGGTCGGGAGGGGCGTCGGCGGCGAGGCCGGGCTTCATAACGCCCAGCCCTAGCCTTCGCCCGCCGCTCAGGTCGTTGTGGGGGCGTCGTCGGGCCAGCCGCGCAGCGCCAGCGCCCCCGTGAGCACCACCGAGGCGGTCATCGACACCGCGCCGAGGAGCACAAAGATCGGCGAGGCGCCTAAGTACACCTCCATCAGGATGCCTGTGGGCATGAGCAGACCGGCGAGGCCCAAGCCCGCGGCGATCCCCCGCGCCCGGTCAAAGCCGCGCACCCGGGCCAAGACGAAGCCGAGGCCGACGTTGAGCAGGGCGAACAGGTTGCCGTGGACATGCGCCAGCCGCGACTCAAAATGTTTGCCCAGGCCGTACTCGGCGATCCACTGCTCTTTGCCCGGCGCGAAGTCCCGCAGGTAGATCAAGAAGAAGCCATAGGCCATGAACAGCGCCATGACCATGAGCCCGACGCCGACGTTGTAGCGTCCCGATCTCATTGTCCACCGCCCTTGTGGTGATGAACCAACACAGTGACGGGGGAGCTGTCCGCCGGGGTGACCTTGTGTGTCGTGTTGGCGTCAAGCACCACAAACGCGCCCTGGGCGAGGGGCGTAGAGACGCCGTCTACGGTGAGCGTCGCCGCGCCGAAGGCGGCCTGGATGGTCACGGGCACGGGCGCGCTGTGGTCGGGCAGGGCGGTGCCCGCGCGCAGGGTGATCGCCACGATCTTCACCGTGGGCAGATCGGCGAGCACGGCGATCTCTTTGTCTTTGCCCTCGGCGGCGGGGGTCACCACGGCGACGGGGTGCAGGCCCTTGGGGGTCGCGGCGACGGCGACGGCAGCAGCGGCGGCAAACAGCGCTCCAGCGAGGAGCGGGGCGGCGAGGCGGGTGGTCATGAAGACTCCGGGGGCGGGTTGGGTTGCATCAGCACATGGAGGGTGGTGAGGCCGTGGTCGGCGCCTTGGGCGGCGCCGGCTCTGCGCAGCAGGGCGGTCATCTGCACCGCCCCCAAAAACAAGAGCGCGAGGCCATCAGCGGGCACGTCCGCGCGGATCGAGCCGTCTGTTTGGCCATCCAAGATCGCCCGTGCGGCGAAGCGGTGGGTGTCGCCGACGGCCTCTCGCAAGCGCCGCGCGGCGTCTTTGGGCATCGCCAGGGCAAACTGCTCCGACATCACCAGCGTGAGCACCCCGGCGCTGTCCGCCACGAGCGAGAGCCGCGCGGCGGCGAGCTTCGTGAGACGCTCCAAGGGTGGCAGCGCGGCGTCGGGGTACGTCGCCGCCAGAAGCTCAACGACACGCTCCGCGAGGCCGAGCAAGATGGCGTCTCGGCTGGGGAAGTGTTTAAACAGCGCCCCCGTGGTCAGCCCCACGGCGTCGGCGAGGGCCTGGGTGCTCAAGGCCGCGATGCCGCGCGTGGCGACGATGTGCAGCGCCGCGTCAGCGATCTCGGCGCGACGAACCTCTGTGGACTTCCGTGGGGTCATGGTTGGTAAGTAATCACTTACTTGTAGACGGCAAGCCTCGTCCTGTGCCAAGATCGGGCCGAGTCCCCACGACCGGGAGCCCCCATGGCCA
>JAKLKE010000387.1:0-247 GCA_023150775.1 Myxococcota bacterium | reverse complement strand
CCACGAGGGCGCCGTGCCCTACCTCAAAGGGGACGAGGTGGCCCTGCGCGGCGGCGGTCGCTCCTTGCCCCCGGCGCTCCTCGCCGAGCTCAAAGAGGGCCGCGAGGCGCTGCGCGACCTGCTCCTGCGCGGCGCCGGCCTGCCCCTGGCGACAGAGGACTGGCCGGCCGAGGCGGTCATGGAGCTTGAGGAGCGCGCGGCGATCATGGAGTACGACGGCGGGCTCAAGCGCGTGAAGGCCGAGGCG
>JAKLKE010000386.1 GCA_023150775.1 Myxococcota bacterium | reverse complement strand
TCACGGCCTCCGTCCTCTTTGGCCAAGGCGGCGATGTCGTCGAGCCACTCCTCCAATGCGTCCCGGGCGTGCACCCGCACCCGGCCGAGCAAGGGCTCCAAGCGGCCATCGGCGCGTCGGGCGAGCACGTCCTCGCCGGTCACGCCCAGAGGCAAGGGGTCGGGGCAGACGCCGTGCTCGGGGGTGAGCAGGCGCGTCATGGGGCTGCCCTCCTCACCGGTCAACGAGCGCGCGGCGCGTAAGGCCAGGGCGATGCGGGAGAGCGGCGGCTCGGGGGCGGCGAAGAGCAGGTCCAAGAGCGCGGGCTCGGCGGGCAAACCCAGGCCCGAGAGCACCCGGCGCAGGCGGCGGCTGGCCTCCCGGGCCACGGGGCGCGGGTCGCGGGAGAGGCGCATCAGCCCTTGGGTGGCGGGGTGCAGGCCACCGCCGGCCATGTCGATCTGGAACCAGCCCGAGCGCCCATCCTTGGCGAAGCTCACCATGAGCGGCGCGTCGGGCGGGCCGGGCACCACGACCAAGGCCCCACGGCTCAGCTCGCGGCCCACACCGCAGGAGGCCAACACATGGGAGTGCAGCACCGCCGGGCCCTCCACCGGGGTGATCTGGTCGGGATCACCGACGATCGCCACCCGCGGCGAGGGCAGCCCGAAGCTGCGCGCCTTGGAGATCAGCAGGATGCCCGCGGTGAGCACGGCGGGCGAGTTTCCGATGAGGGTGACGTCCACTGGACCTCCGGCGGACGTTGGTTGTAGCACACCCTCGGCCTCCCCCGGCGAGCGGCCGGGGGCGAGGGCGCTCACTTCTCTCAGACCGGGCTCACCCGCAGGATCAACGGCAGCCCATCGACGTCGAGGGTCCGGGCCTCGGCGGCGCCCTCCCCCGCGCCCCAGCGGCGCACGAGGGACTCCCGGCTGAGGTGCTCGCGGAAACGCTCGGCGGCCTTCACCAGGGCGGCGTCGCCGTCGATGTGAAGGTCGATGCGCTGGGTGTAGCCCAGGTTGAGCTCGCGGCGCGTCGTCTGTACGCGGCTGAGCACCTCCCGCGCGAGGCCCTCCTCACGCAGGTCGTCGTCGAGATCCGCGTGCAGCGCCACGACGGCGCTCGCCGAGCCCGCGGCCTGGAAGTGCTCCCGGGGGCTCACCTCGACCACGACCTCCTCCAGCCCCAAGACCACCTCACCGCTCGGCAGCTCCAAGCGTAGGCCATCGCCCAGAACCGCCCGGCGCACCGCCGCCGGGTCCATGCCGGTGATCATCGTCTGGCAGAGCTTCATGTCTTTGCCCAGGCGTTTCCCCAGGGCCTTAAAGTTGGCTTTCACCTTAAACTCGACGAAACGTTCGGGCTCTTGGGAGAAGCGGATCTCCCGCACGTTGAGCTCGTCGAGCAGCAGCGGCAGAAGCGGCGCGAGGCGCTCGGCGCGCTCGGGGCGGGCCAAGATGACCTCCAGGGCCCGAAGCGGCTGGCGCACACGAACGCCGACGCTCTTGCGCGCCGCGAGGCCCAGGCTCGCCAGCTCCCGCAGAAGCGCCATGTCTTCGGCCAGCTCCGGCGCGAAGCCCTCCACATCGGGCGTGGGGTAGGCCGTGTGGTGCACAGACGCCAAGGCCCCCTTCCGCTGACCGGCCTCAAGGCTGAGGTACATCGCCTCCGCCGTGAACGGCACGAAGGGCGCGATGAGCCGGGAGAGCCGGGTGAGCACCTCATACAAGGTGGTCAGCGCGTCTTGGGTCTCGGGGCCTTCACCCCAGAAACGCTCACGGGAGCGCCGCACATACCAGTTGGACAAGCTCTCCACGAAGCCGCGCAGGGCCTGCGCCGCGTCATAGAGCAGGTAGTCGTCCAAGGCGGCGATCACCTGGGCGTTGACTGTGTTCAGCTCGTGCAAGATCCAGCGGTCCAAGGGGCCGCGGTCCTTCGGCGCCCGGGCGGCGGGGGCGTTGGGATCAAACCCGGCGATCTTCGCGTAGATCGTGAAGAAGCTGTGCACGTTCTTGAGGCGCATCAAGAAGTCGCGCTGGCCCTCCCGGATCGCCCGCAGGCTGAGCCGGGTGTTGTTCCAGGGCGGGTTGGAGCTGGTGAACAGCCAGCGGAAGGCATCAGCCCCCGGCGGCTCAAAGGGCGCCTTGAGGTTCACCCGCGTGGCGCCGTCCTTCTCGGGCGCGAGGCCCAAGGCGGCGATGTCGTCAGGGTGCATCCCCATGATGTCTTTGCCCTTCACCTCACAGACGACCACCTCTAGCGCTAACGTCTGCCCCTCGGGGCCCGTCGCGGTGAAGCGGTCCTCAGCGCCCAGATCCAGCGCCCGCACCTGGGCCTCTTTGAGCCCGAGCTGGCCAGGGGTGAGCCGTGTGTCGGGCACCACCTGCTGCCGCACCCGCCCGGTCATCACCAGATCGGGGCTCGTGTAGTTGCCCTTGGACTTGGACTCCTTCTTGCCGTCCATGTCACACACATGGCCGAGCACCATACAGGTCTTGTAGGGCCGGGCCTCGCCCACATCGCCCAGGCCCAGCTCGGCGCAGCTCTCCTTGTCAAACAGGAGCGTCGAGATCATCAACAACGAGTAGAACCAGCCGCGGGTTTGGTCCACGGCCTCGCTGATGAAGTCGGCGGGGAAGCTCGCCTTAAACGCCTCGACGCCTTGGTGCGGGAAACCCCACTGGGCGAAGGGCATACAGCCCGAGTCAAACCAGCAGTCGATGACCTCCGGCGCCCGGACCATCGTGCCGCCGCAGGCCGCGCAGGGCAAGGTCACCCGATCAATCCACGGGCGGTGCACCTGGAGGTGTTCGTCCACCGTTGGATCAAACGCGTCGGGGTTGAGCGCCCGGATCTCCGCTGTGGAGGCCGGGGCGATCATCTCACCACAGTCGGGGCAGCGCCAGATGTTGAGCGGCGTGCCCCAAAAACGTTCGCGGGAGAGCGCCCAGTCCACGTTGTTGCGCAAGAAGTCGCCGAAGCGGCCCTCCTTGACGTGCTCGGGCAGCCAGCGCACCGCCTGGTTGTTGGACAGCGCCTCAGCGTTCAGCGCCGTCGTGCGGATGAACCACGCCGGGCGGGCGTACTGGATGAGGGGATCGGAGTCCGCACGCCAGCAGAAGGGGTAGTCGTGGCGGTAGGTCTCCCGCTTGAACAAGAGCCCACGATCTTTGAGGTCGCGGATGATGTCGTTGTCGGCGTCTTTGCAGAACTTGCCCGCCAGCCAGCCTGCCTTCGCTGAGAAGTTGCCGTTGGGCTCGACGAGCTGGATGAGGCCGATGCCGTTCAGCTTGGCGACGCGGAAGTCGTCTTCACCGAAGGCCGGGGCGGTGTGCACGAGGCCGGTGCCCGAGTCCAAGCTCACGAAGTCGCCGCCGATCACCCGCCCGCCGTCGCCACCCACGGGGGTGTCGAAGCTGTACGGCCCTTGGTAGCGCCAGCCGATGAGCTCAGCGCCCTTCATCGTGCTGAGCACGGTGACCTCGTGGCCCTTAAACACCGTCTCCACCAAGGCGGCGGCGACGATGAGGCGCTCGTCCCCAAAGGCGACGACGGCGTAGTCCAGGGCGGGGCCTACAGCGATGGCGGTGTTCGACGGCAGCGTCCAGGGCGTCGTCGTCCAGGCGAGCAGGCTCAGGCCGGGCTGACCGTCCACAGGGAAACGAACGATCACCGAAGGGTCGTCTACGGTCTTGTAGCCTTGGCCGACCTCACCCGCGGAGAGCGCCGTGCCGCCTTGGGGCCACCACCAGACGACCTTGTGGGACTGGTACAACAGGCCCTTCTTGAAGAGCTGAGAGAGCGCCCACCACACGCTCTCGACGTAGGAGCGGTGGTAAGTGACGTAGGCGTCTTCGAGGTTGATCCAGAACCCGATGCGCTCGGTGAGCTCCTCCCACTCCTTCGTGTAGGTGAAGACCGAGTCGATACACTTACGCGCGAAAGGCTCAAGCCCGTAGGCCTCAATCGCCTCGCGGCCGTGGATGCCGAGCGTCTTCTCGACCTCGACCTCGACGGGCAGGCCGTGGGTGTCCCAGCCCGCCTTACGCCGCACATGAAAGCCCCGCATCGTCTTGTAGCGGGGGAACAGATCCTTGATGACCCGGGTGAGCACGTGGCCGTTGTGCGGCAGGCCGTTCGCCGTGGGCGGGCCCTCGTAGAAGATCCACTCCGGGCGGCCTCGGCTGATGCGCAGGCCCTCCTCGAAGATGTCGTTCTCGCGCCAGAAGGCCAAGATGTCGGCCTCAAGCTCTACGGGGGACAGCAGGTCGCTGAACATGGTCGCTCCGGGGTGGCCGCTTTGGCCGCGTCCTCGCCCCCATAACCGGGTGTTGGCGAGCTATCTTGTCATGTCCGACCTGGAGCCCTGATGTCTCTGCTCTCCGCGCTTCTGACCCTCAGCACGCAGAACGCCCCGCCCGTCGTGGTCCCCGACGCCCGGGCCACGGTGGCGATCTGGTGCCCCGCCGAGTGCCCAGACGCCGACGTAGACGCCCTACGCGCCGCCTTGGACGATCAGTTCAAGATGGTCCGGCGCCTCCCCCGCCGCGCCGCGACCCGCCCGGTGGCCAGCCTGCAGGTGCTCCCCGCCGACGCCTGGGGCCGCTGGGATCCATCAGCCTTGGGCGAGTACGGCGAGACCTTGACCGAGGCCGACCGCGACGTGCTGGCCAGGTCCCCGGAGGTGGTCGTCTTCTCCATCGCCATCGACCCCATGGGCGACGCTCAGGCGAAGAACCAGCGGGCGAACCGCGCGGCGCTCACCTTCGCCGAGGCCGTCGGCGGCGTGCCCGAGGACGTGGCCACAGGCGAGGTCTACAGCCGCGAGGCCTGGTCCGCCCTGCGCATCGACGCCTTGGGCGCCGAGATCATGCTCTACGAGCAGTTCACGCTGTTGTGGAGCCCCGAGGGCGACCGTGTGGTGACCCAGGGCCTCCGAAAGCTCGGCCTGCACGAGCTGGCCATGACCGGCGTGAGCATAGACCTCGCCGGAGACGTGATCACCACCCTGGCGCTGGTCGCCACCTTAGAGCACGAGGGCAAGACGCTGGACCGCAACGTCACGCTGAGCGTCTCCGAGGTGCAGAACCTCGCGGATCGGTCGTACTTAGAGGCCTGGATGGTGTGGCCCGGGGCGGAGCAAGGCGGCCAAGCCGGGACAGGCCAGGCCCAGGTGACCCTGCGAAACCGCGTCCCCGGCCCGGGCGAGCCCGTGGGGCCGATCCTGGAGCTGGGCGTTGGCGGGGAGTATGGGTCGGTGACGGCGATGGCGGCCTTGTTTGACCAGCTCTGGGGCTGGCGTGGGACGGCGGCGCCGCCGCCCGTGGAGCCCGCGGTTGAGGGGTGGGGGGGGGTGCAGTAGGGTGGGGGTTAGGGTGGGGGATCGGGCTCGCCCTCCCCTCCCCCGCCGCAAACAAACTCCCCGCCAGCACGACCACACCACCACACCCCCGCGCCACCTCCCGCGCCGCCGCCAGCGCCGCGCCAACCGGCTCCACGGCGCGCACCTCACGGCACCCGAGCCCCACCACGAGCCCCCGCAGCGCCTCCGCGTCCAGCCCCCGCGCCGACCGGGTGGTGATCACAACCTCGGCCAAGCCCACAAGCGGCCC
>JAKLKE010000385.1 GCA_023150775.1 Myxococcota bacterium | reverse complement strand
CCGTGATGGCCCTCGGGCTGCTTCGGCGCCGCCGCCTCATCGCCGCCGCCCCCCTCGCCGCGGCGTCTCTGCTCATGGGCTGCACCCCCGAGCTCACCCTCTCGTTGCCCAGCGCCCCGGCCTCGGGGGAGGTCACCTTAGGCGTCTCGGGCAACGTCGATCAGCTCGCGCTCTACGTCGATGGTGTGGTGATCGGCGGCGGCCCCGGCCCCGCCCTGGCGGTCCCTTTCGACACCACCACCGTCGATGACGGCGAGCTAGAGGTGATCGGTGAGGGCTTCATCGGCAGCCGGGACGCGCTCACCGTCGTCGGCAGCTTCACCGTGCAGAACACCGGCCTCGACGACGACCTCCCCACGCTGAGCTTTGTGCAGCCCCTCGACGGCGGCCTCGTCGCCCTGGGCGAAGAAACGCTCATCGCCTTGGCGGTTGAAGACACCGCCGATCTCGCCTCGGTGAACGTGCTCGTCGATGGCGCCCTCTTGGGGTCGATGCCCGTCGGTGGGCCCTATGAGCTGGCCTGGACCCCAACCAAAGAGGGCGCCACCGTGCTCACCGCCGAGGCCACCGACGATGCCGGAAACCTCGGCACCGCCCGGGCCGTGGTGAACGTCACCGGCGAGTCCAGCGACCTGAGCTGCACCCTCTCTAGCCCCCGTGACGGCAGCACGGTCAACGTCGGCGCCGTGCAGATCAAGGCGGCCGTGGCCTCCTCCGCCGGGGTCGAGAGCGTTGAGTTCCGGGTGAACGGTGAGCTGATCAGCACAGACACACAGTCGCCTTGGCAGGCGGACTGGACGTCCACTGAAGGCGCGGCCACGGTGAGCATCGTCGCCACAGACGGCCTCGACGCCACCTGCGAAGACAGCGTCAGCGTCAACGTCGTCGTCGGCACAGACAGCATCACCGCACGAATCACCCGCCCCACTGAAGGCAGCACCCTCTTCGGCGTGAACGCCCCCGTAGACGTCGCCGCTGGGGGCGGCGCGGGGGTTCAAGAGGTGCGCATCTACATCGACGAGCTGCTCGTGGGCACCGACACCGAGGCGCCCTACGCCCTGCGCCTCGACACCACCACCGTAGACGACGGCGAACACACCCTCACCGCCGAGGCCGTCGAGCTGGGCACGGGCAGCACCGCCAGCGACTCCATCTCGATCACCATCGACAACGGCTGACATGATGTCCGCAGCCCTCTGCAACCGGATCGTGCGTCATCCAGCGGCGCTGCTCACGCTGTCGCTCCTCGCCGTGGCCTGCGCCGGCGACAAAGATGACCGCAGCGACAAAGGGGACGGCCCCGCCGACGACTCCCCCGTCGACTCCAAACCCGACGAGGACAAGCTCGGGTTTGATCTGCTCTTCAGCGTCACCGATCTACAGACTGTGACGCGCCTGCGCTTAGGCCCCGACGCCCGCGAGGCCGACCCCGACGACCGAGTCATCTGGACCTTTCATCAGGCGGAGATCTGGGGCGAGAACGCCATGAAGACCCACGGCCTCAACCTGGTCGATGGGACGATTTATGTGGGCACCCTGGACTACTTCACCGAAGGCGCCGCCTACACCGTCGATGTGAAGACCGGCGCGCTGGGGGAGGCGCTCTACGACCCCAAAGGGGTGACCTTCGGGGGCATCCCCAACCCAACAAACACCCGGGCGACCCACAATCTCATCCCTTGGGGCGACGAGCTCATCAGCTCTGACACCCACAACAACCGGGTGCTGGGCGTCTCCCGTGACTGGGAGCAGCGGTGGGAGATCTCCACAGAGACCTTGACCGACCCCTACATGCGCAGGCTGTTCAGCAACCCGAACGACGTCGAGCTGGTCATGCGGGACGGTGTGGAGCACCTCATGGTCTCGGCGCGTGGCGACAACTTCAACCACGTCATGCTGTTTGAGCCCGCGACCCCCGAGCGCGCAGGCGACCCGCCGTGGTCCCCGGTGTTCCGGTATCCCGAACAGAACAACTACGCGCTCCTGCACGAGAACCACAACCCGACGGCCCTCGCCGATGGGTCGGGTTTTTATGTCTCGGACTCGGCGAACAACCGCTTCTTGTTCATCACCTGGGAGGGGGTCGTGACGCGGCAGATCCCCGCGCCAGACTGCGCGCCCCCCACCGGGCGGGCCATCCTCGACTGGCCACGCGACGTCGTGTTCACACCAGAGGGCACGATGATCGTCGCCGACTCCCGCAACGACCGTCTCGTCGAGTTTGACCTCCGCAAAGACGACTGCCTCAGCGACGAGGACGTGCTGTGGGTCCATAATGAGCTTGAGGAGACCTACAACCTCGTGCTGCTCCCCCACACAGACGGATGGGCCGAATGAGCTCCGCGCCGCGCAGGACGCGCACAGGCCTAGCCCTGGGGGCGCTGTTGTTGCCCCTCACGAACGTGCAGGCCGCGGACATCGTCGTCGATCCCGGCGGCGACGGAGACTTTACCGGCATTCAAGCGGCCATCGACGCGGCGAGCGACGGCGACCGTGTGCTGATTGAGCCCGGCCTGTACCCCGGCGGGATCAACCTGAGCGGCAAAAACATCGTGCTGATCTCGACCTCCGGGCCCACGGTCACCGAGATCAACAGCTTAGACACCCCCGACGAGTCGACGATCCTCGCCATCAGCGGCGAGCCGCTCTCCGCCACCGTCTCCGGGCTCACGCTCCTGGGGGGCCACGGCACACAGCACCAGTGGCTCGCCGGAAACGCCTGGTCTGGGGCGGGGATCTACGTTCAGGACAGCGCGCTCAGCATTGAGGGCTGTGTCATTCGGCAAAACCTCGCTCGGCACAGCGGCCAGTCCATCGGCGGCGGCGTCGTGGTCATCGACGGCGAGGTGAACATCGCCGACACCGCCTTCACGGGCAACCTCGGGTACTACGGAGGCGGGGCCATCGCCGCGCTCTCCAGCGAGGTCCTCGTCGATGGCTCGACCTTCCGCGAGAACGTGAGCGCCCGAGGGGGGGCGATCTATGTGGGCGAGGGCTCAGAGGTCATCGTTCAGAGCAGCGTGTTTGAGGGCAACGAGGCGAGCTGGGGCGGCGCGTTCTACGTCGTGGACAGCGATCTTGTGGTGACGAGCAGCCGCGTGGCGCTCTCCTCAGCGCTCATCGACGGCGGCACGATCTTCGTCAAAGACGCCGTCGTGCTCCTCGATGACGTGATGAGCGGCCCGTCGGTCGCCGAACGCGACGGCGGCCACCTGCGCATCGCGACGGGCGGGTCTGTCGAGGCCACGGCGAGCGTGTTCTCCAGCGGCCTCGCCGTCGGCGGCGGCGCGGTGGCCATGCGCGGCGACGACGTCAGCTTTGTCGCTGATGGGGTGGTCTTTAGTGAGAACAGCGCCTTGGACGGCGGCGATCTGTGGGTGTTTGATGGTGTGGCCTCCCTCACAAACGTCACCTCGCTGAGCGCGAACGCGGGCAGCACGGGCTCCGTGATCTGGCTCGGCGACGGCGCCACCGCCACCGCCATCAACTCCATCGCCTTCACCCCAAGCGGCCCCTTCGTGCTGTTCACTGAAGACGGCGCCTCGCTCTCTTGGGAGTGGTCACTTCTGTATGGCGAGACCGGCGAACAGACCGGCGGCGCGCTCGGCGGCCTGACCGGCGACGGGCTCTTGTTTGGGGATCCCCTCCTCGCGGCCCCGGACGCGCGCCCCCCCGACGTCACGCTCTTGGACGGCAGCCCCGCCCTCGACGCCGGGGAGCCCACGACACTCGACACAGACGGAACCCGCGCTGATCTTGGCGCCACAGGAGGGCTGCACCCGTGGTCACGCTGACAGCGGCGCTCGCGCTGGTCGGGGCCGCCTTCGCGGCGGATCCCCTGCCCGAGCCCGTCGGCACGGTCCTTATGGTGCCTTCGACCCTTGAGGTCCACAAGAAGGTCACCTTTGAGGTGGTCTACGTCGTCGGCCCCGGCGGGCTCATGGAGGGAGACGCCGTGCGCGTCGAAGATCCCGTCTTCCACGGGATGCGCTGGGCCAAAGACGGCTATCTCCAGACCGATCCTACGGCCTGCACCGGCTTCGCCCAGCCCAACGACCCAGGCTCCGCTGGCCTCGTCACCGTGAAGACCAGCGCCGAGACCGCCGAGGTCAACCTCATCCGCGACAATGAGTCGGCGGGGCTGTTCGTCACCGGCAACTCCACGGCGTTTGTGACCGGGGGCGCCTTGGTGCAAGGCGACACGATCACCTTCACCTTCGGCGACACCACCGACAACCCCGACTGCGGATTTCAGACCCTCACCCGGGCCATGCGGGAGATCCCCCTGCGGGTGTACGAGAAGCTGCGCAGCGACACGTTCACCGAGGTGGAGGGGCCCACCTTTGACTTCTTCACCGCCCGGGCGCCCCGCGCGGTGCTCGTCTCAGCGCCCTCCCAGGCCCTCGTCGGCGTGCCGTTCACTGTCATCGTCGCCGCGCTGGACGATCTCGGCAACAACACGCCGGTGTTTGGCGACACGGTCACTATACAGGGACAGTCCTACACCTTCACCCGGGCCGACGAGGGCGTGTGGAGCGTCGAGGTCACCCTCACCGAGCCGGGCATCACCCGGATTGAGGCCGTGACGGTGAAGGGCTCCACCTGGATCTCAAACCCCGTCGAGGTCTTCGACTCGGCGCCGCCGCTCTCGGTGTATTGGGGAGATCTGCACACCCACCACGGTCACCACTACACCGACACCGCCGGCCAGCTCATCGATCTCAACCACGAGTACGCCCGAGACGTCGTGGGGCTGCAGGTCGGCTGTGAGTCCCAGAAGTCAGAGCCCAACGTGCTCGACGGTGAGGCGCTCTGGGCGCACATGCAGACGGTCTGTGATGAGTGGACTGAAGAGGGCCGCTACGTCGCGATGTTGGGCTTTGAGTGGATGGGCAACGTGAACAGCCCGGGCCAAGAGGGGCACCACAACGTCTATTACGACCGCTGTGACGGCCCCCAGGCCGACGCCGACACCACGGGGCTCACCGGCGGCGACCTCTCCCTCTGGGCGTTTATCGCCGAGACCGAGGCCACGACGGGCGCGCGGTCCTTCTCTGTGCCCCACGCGAGCGTCTACACCGGCTTTAACTGGCGAGATCGGGACGACAGCTACCGGCCCATCGCCGAGCTGTTCTCGGAGTGGGGCGACTCCTCGCGGCAGAACGCCGGGGGCTCTGGGGTGTATGACGGCCTCGCCGCGGGCAGCCGTATGGGCTTCATCGCCGCCTCAGACAACCACGACGGCTGGCTCGGCAACCGCTTCGCCTACAAGAACACCTATGGTGGCCTCGCCGCCTTCGTCGCGACGGATCTCAGCCACGAGGGCATCTACGACGCCTTGACCGCCCGCTCCACCTACGCCACGACGGGCATTCGCCCGATCCTACGCTTTGGAGCGGAGGACGGCGGCGCGGTGCCGATGGGCGTGGAGTATGTCGGCGACACCCCAAACTTCTCTTGGTCCTACGCCGCTGAGCAGCGCATCGCCGACGCGGCTCTGGCCCGTCTCGCCGCATGGCCCGCGGAGTTGCGTGCCGGCGCCGATTACACGCTGCGCCGCGCCGCGCTGCTCAAACGTCGCGGCAACTCGAGCTACTATCTGGAG
>JAKLKE010000384.1 GCA_023150775.1 Myxococcota bacterium | reverse complement strand
CAGAGGACGTGCTCCAGCACGTCAGCGACCGCATCAAACGCGCCCAAGATCGCAGCGGCCGCCTCTTCGCCGTGGAGAACGTCTCGTCGTACCTGAGCTATCAGGGCTCGACAATGCCCGAGGCCGAGTTTGTGGCCGCGCTGTGTGAGCGCGCCGACTGCGCCCTGCTGCTCGACGTGAACAACGTCTTCGTCTCCTCCGTGAACCACGGCTTTGAGCCGGGGCAGTACATCCGCACCCTGCCCCTCGACCGTGTGGTACAGGTTCACCTCGCCGGGCACTCGATCCGTGAAGGTTTTCGTTTAGACACCCACGACCACCCCGTCTGTGATGAGGTCTGGGCGCTCTACGCCGCGCTCATCGGCCGGATCGGCCCGGTCTCGACGCTGATTGAGTGGGACGACCAGATCCCCAGCTTTGAGCGCCTTCAGGCCGAGGCCGAGGCCGCTCGCGCCGTTCGGGATCAGGCCTGGCCCCCATGACGACGCCGCTCCCTGAAGACTGGCGGGCCCAGCTCATGGCGATGATCCGGGGGCTCAGCCCCTTGGACGGCGCGCTGTTCACCGGCGGCCCCGGCCTGGGCCCGGCCCAGCAGATCGGCGTCTACCGCGAGCAGCACGTCCTGCGCCACCGCGCCGCGCTCCGGGCCAACCTCCCCGGGCTCACGGCCTTCTGGGGAGAGGCCGCCGACGCCCAGCTCGACGCCTTCGTGCGGGAGCATCCTTCGACCTCCTGGACCTTAGAGCAGCTCGGCGAGCCGATGCTCGTGTGGCTTGAGGCCCGGGGCGCCCCGGCAGAGGACCGGGCTCTCGCCGCCGTCGATCTCGCCGTGCTCAAGGTCTTTCACGCCCCCGCCCCTCAGCCCCTCAACCCGGCCACCCTCGCCGCCGCCCGCCTCGGCCGCTCCCCCACCGCCCGGCGCCTCCGACTCTCCCTCGACGCCCACCGCTGGCGCGCCCAAGCCCTGAGCGGTGAGACGCCGAGCCCGATGACGGCCTGTGACGCCCGGGTCGTCGTGTATCGCCACGAGGGCCGGGTGCGACACGTCGAGCTGCCCGCCGCCGCCGACGCCTTGTTGGCCGCCCTTGAGCCCGGCCGCGCCGTCGCCGAGGCCATCGACGCCGCGCTGCAGTCCGGCGCCGACCCCGCCACGCTCAGCGAGGCCATCGGGCCCTGGTTCCGCCTCTTCGTCGAGCGGGGGCTCATCGAGGCCCGCTGAGCCAAGATGTTGAGACATTTATTCAGATGTGACCCATGCGACACCTGAATAAATGTGACAGATGCTACAGCGACTCGAAGAGCCCCACGGGCAGGTTCACCCGGTCGGCCCAGGCCGCCTCGTTGTGCTGGGCGCCGGCCTCCCACCAGTGCCAGAGGTCCTGCTCCCAGGTCCAGCCCGCGGCGGAGAGGGTGTCGGCCATCTGCCGGGTCTCGCAGTAGTTGTCGCTGGAGTTGGGGGCGTCGTCGAGCAGGCCGTCGCCGTCGGTGTCGATGCAGCCCTCGCCGGGCTCACCGCCGGAGTCGAGGTAGATCGGCACGCCGGTGAAGCCGCCTGATGCGACACGCTCGATGAGCGTCTCGTTCTCGGCGCCGATGCTGCCCCAGCCCAAGGTGCCGGAGAGGCTGGCGACGAAGTCCAGCTCTTCGGGGTGAAGCTGGGCAAAATGAACGGAGATGAGGCCGCCGAGGCTTGAGCCCATCACGCCGACCTTGTCTCCTTCGCCGTACTGCAGCCGAATCAGGGGGCGCACGTCGCTCATCCACAGCTCCGCGTAGGCGTCGCCTTTGCCGCCCATCCACTCGCCGTAGATGAAGTCCTGGACGTGGGTGTACTCGTCCATTCGCGCCATGGTGTTGTCGAGGCCCACGGCCATGGTGTTGGGGCCGAGGCTCTCTTGCAGGCGCCAGCCGCCCCACATCGCCTCGGGGTCGAAGAGGTTCTGGCCGTCGTGAACGTAGAGCGTGTGGGTCACGGCGCCCTCGGGCACCCACACCCGCATCCAGCGGTCATCGAGGCCGCCGCCGCGAATGTAGTAGCGCTCCAGGTGCCGCCCGGCCCCACGCACGATGGAGTGTTCACCGAACTCATCTTGACCGTAGGCCCGAGACCAGGGGTCGGCGGCGTAGTCTTCGCCCTCCACAAACTTGTAGAGTTTGCCCTCGGGCGAGGGGATGGTCACGGTGAGGGTGAACAGGCCGCCCTCGGAGGCCATCGGCGCTGGGGTCCAGCCGTTGAAGTCCCCGGCGACAGCCAAGGCGTCGCGGCCCTGGGCGGGGGCGGCGAAGAGGTAATCATCGTCGCCGAGATGAATCGGCCAGCCGCCAGACAAGCTCACCGTGAGCATCCCCTCGGCGAGATCGAGGTCTCCGGCGATCATGGCCTCCACCGTCTTGAGGTCGGCGGCGGTCTGCTCCTCCTCCGTCGGCGGCGCGGTGTCCTCGGCGGCGGTGTCGTCCGTGGCGTCTTTGCCGCCAGGGCCACCAGACCCGGCGCAGGCCAGGAGCGGGGTGAGCGAGAGCAGGATCAGGAGCTTCAGAGCGGAGTCGCGGATGGTCATGGCGGCCCTCTAACCGAGTCGGCGGGGAGGGAAACGCCGGAGACGCCCGAGCGCCAACAAAGCGACGAGGCCGAGCCAGCCCGCGCCCTGTCGCGGCGCGCCGAGGCCGCAGGTGCCGCCGCCCTTCTTGCCGCCGCCGCCGCCGCCGCCGTCGTCGTCCACGAGGCCCGTGTCGCCGGTGTCGCCCTCGTCGCCCTCGATGAGGGTGTACGCCGCCCCGTCCGCGCCGCCGGTCACGGTGAAGTGGCCGCCAGCGTCTACCCAAAGGCGGGCGCCGACCTCGTCGCCGTTGGCCAAGAGCGCGTCCCCCTCGGCCAGCTCAACCCACATGCCCCGGCTCGCCTGGAGCACGTCGCTGCCCAGGTAGTTGACCTCGCCGCTCTGCTCCCCACCGTCGAAGGAGAAGATGGTCGCCGGGGGCTCATACATCGAGCTCTCCCGCAGGGTCTCCTCAGCGTAAGCCCCGGAGAAACCGGCGAAGAGCCTCAGCGCGTCCACCCCCAAGGCGTCTTCGAGCACGGCGTCCCAGCGCTCGTCGGAGAGCGCCTCGCTGCGCTCCCACACCGCCAACATGCCCCCGGCGCCGGTCATGGTCTCTTCAACAAAGGCGTTGAGCGGGAACATGCCGTACTGGTGATAGCCCTCCATGGAGCTGTAGCGGGCCTCTGTGGCGTCGGCGTAGTACACCGAGCTTGTTGCGTACATATTGACGTCGGGCAAGGCCAGCTCAGCGCCCCACTCGGCGCTGGCCTCCCAGTACCAGGGCTCCTCCCGGCCGCTGAGGTACTCACGCCGGGCGTACTGCAGGGCGTGGTTCAGCTCATGCGCCGCGAGGCTCCGCCAGAAGCGGGTGTTCGTGGCGTAGTTGGGGTTGAGCAGGATCACCGGGTAACCGTCGGGGTACTCGTCCGTGGACAGCTCATACGTGAGGCCCGTGCCGCTCAGGCCCGGGTCGAGGATGACCCACACGAAGTAGTCGTCGGAGGAGACCGGCGGCGCCCAGCCCTGCTCCTCGACCAAGGCCGTCCACGCGGCCTCCAGGGCCTCGCTGGCGTCGTTCGCCGCGCTCGTCGTCGCGTCGCCGTTCGCCCAGGCCACGGTGAAGTTCGCCGAGTCGACGTGGTTGTCCATGCGCCCGCCATACAGGCCCTTCGCGCCGGGCGGAGGCGGCGGCGCGGCGGCGTACAGCGCCGGGGGTGGCTCGGGCAGGGTGAAGGCGGGGCCGCCGTTGTAGGCGGCGATCAGGTCATCGGTGAGGCAGTCCATGCTCGCCACGATAGCCGCGCCGGGGGCCATCGGGCTACAAGCTCCTCCTGAATCTTGAGGAGTCCTGATGTCCGCTGAGCTGCTCTATGCGCGCCTCCCCGGTCTCCGCCTGCCCTCGGTCTCGCTGTGTGGCCCGGCGACGCCGATCGAGCGCGCCGAGGCCGGGGATCGTGGCGGCGCCCGGCTGTGGGTCAAGCGGGAGGACCTCGCGGGCACGGTGTATGGCGGCAACAAGGTGCGCAAGCTGGAGTGGATCTTGCCTGACGTCGCCGCGAAGGGCGGTGAGCTGCTCACCTTGGGCGGCGTGGGCAGCAACTACCTCGTCGCCGCCGCGCTCTACGGCCCCGCCCACGGCGTCTCCTTACGCGCCGTCGTCTTCCCCCAGCCCGACACCGAGCACGCCCGGCAGAACGCCGCCTTGTTGAGCGCCCACGCCGCCTCGGTCACCCCCGCCGGGAGCATGGCCGGCCTGCCCTGGGCCGGGCTCAAGGCCTTGATCGCCGGGCGGCAGGCGGCGCGTCCGTGGCCGAGCTTCGTCTGGGCCGGCGGCACGGGTGAGCTGGGGGATCTCGGCTGGGTCGCCGGGGCGCTGGAGCTTGAGGCCCAGGTCAAGGCCGGGCTCCTGCCGCCGCCGACGGATCTGTTTGTGCCCGTCGGCTCCGGCGGCACCGCCGTGGGGCTGGCCTTGGGCCTCGGGCTCACGTCTTTGCCCACCCGTGTGCATGGGGTGCGGGTCGTCGAGGGCGCGTTCATCTCCCAGACCGCCTTACGCTGGCTCGGTGAGGCCACCGCGCGGCGCCTCCGGGCCTCGGGGGCGGACTGCCCCGTCTACGATCCCGGCCGCTTGGTGCTGCACGACGGCGTCATCGGCGCGGGCTACGGCCACCCCACCCCCGCCGGAGAGGCCGCCCGCGCCTTCGCCCGAGACTCTTTGGGCCTCCCCCTCGATCCGACCTACACCGGCAAGGCCCTCGCCCGCTGCCTGGAGTGGATGCTGACCGCGCCACAAGGATCAAACGTCCTGTTCATCAACACTTACTCTTCGCGCCACCCGTCCCTGCCCCCGGAGGCGCAGCAGCACCCGCTCACCGCTCTGCTCACGCGCTTGTAAGAGCTGTGTCAGAGGTTCCGCGCGCTGTATCGGAGACGATCAAGGTTGGTCACCCTGTGCCCACCACGAAGAGGTCCCCCCCATGCGCGCCCCCTCCCTGCTCGTCCTCCTGCTCGCCCTCGGCTGCTCCAAAGGCACCATCGTCTTAGATGACACCGGCGATAGCCCCGGCGTCGAGGATGACGCTTGCCCCGTGCTCTCTCTCGGGGCCACGGAGCTGCAGTGGGCGGGGGTGAGCGTCGGCCAGGCCGCCACACAGAGCCTCAGCGCGCTCAACGACTGTGAGGGGGTGGCGTCGTTGGAGCTCGTCGCGGCGGTGGAGGGCTCGTCCACCTTCACCATCGTCGAGGGCACCCTGAGCCTGAGCCCCGGCGCCAGCGGGGATCTTGTGGTGGCCTTCACCGCCCCGGATGAGGCGCTCTACGAGGGTGTGCTGCGGGTGACCTCCACCGACGGTCAGACCGGTGAGGTGACGCTCAAGGCCTCGGCCAGCGCCGACTTTGATCAGGACGGGTATCTGGCGCCTGGGGCGGGCGGGGACGACTGTGATGACTTCGACGCCGCGGTGAACCCCGGCGCCACGGAGACCTGGTACGACGGCGTAGACGCCGACTGCTCCGGCGGCAGCGACTACGATCAAGACGGCGACAGCCAAGACGCCACGGTGGGCGG
>JAKLKE010000383.1:3729-5612 GCA_023150775.1 Myxococcota bacterium | reverse complement strand
CCCACGACCCAGCGCGCGCTGGCGGAGCAGGCCCGGCAGCGGCTCTTGATCGACCCGGAGCCCTGGTGGCGAGGCGCTGGCCCGCAGGTCCTCGACGCCGTCCACGAGGCGCTCTGGGCCGATCGACAGCTCCGGCTCAGCTATGAAGACCGCCAAGGTCGGCGCAGCGAGCGCGACGTGTCGCCGCTGGGGCTCGTGCTCAAGGGCGGCCGCTGGCACCTGCTCGCGGAGACCGCCGCCGGGCGCCGGGTGTTTCGTGGGGACCGGGTGCGCGCCGTGACGCTCTTGGAGGCCAAGGCGGCGCGCCCGGAGGGTTTTGAGCTGCGGGACGCGTGGCGCGAGGCGACGGAGGGCTTTGTCACATCCCGCCCACGATTTGATGTGACGATGCGACTGACCCCCGCCGGTCGGGCGCTGCTGGCGGAGCTGCGCCCAGAGGCCGAGCGCGCGCAGATCCTCGGCGCCGAGGGGCCGCTCACCCTCGACCTACAACAAGAAGAGATCGCCTGGGCGACGGTCACCCAGCTCGGTGAGCACCTTCATGTGCTCGCGCCGGAGGCCCTCCGCGTGAGGGCGCAGCGGATGGCCCAACGTTGGCTCTCAGGCGGCGAGCCCAGCGGCGTAGAGGCTGTCGCCCCGGCGGGCGATGTCCCAGTCCAGGCGCAGCCAGGAGCCGTCGAGGAGCGGCAGGCGGGTCTGCGCGCTGGTCTTGCAGGTGGGGTCGTCGTAGGCCTGTCGCAGCGCGCGCTTGAGGTTGGGGCGGTCGTCGGGGTGGGCCATCTCGACGAGGTTCATCTCTTGCAGCCGCTCGGCGGGCAGGCCCAGGCGACGCTCCCAGGCGGCGTTGATCACCCTCAGGGCGCCACGATCATCCAAGGCGCAGAGCAGGTGATCGCTCAGCTCGGCGAGGCGGGCCCCGGTGAGCGCCAAGGCGAGGGCCCGGGTCAGCTCCATGGCGCGACGCCGCTGCTCCAGGATCTCCACGACCTGATCGGCGAGTAAGCTGAGCAGCTCTCGTTGGGCGTCAGTGAGCTGCCGCGGCGTCGGGGCGATGGCACAGAGGGTGCCGAGGACGTGCCCGTCGGGGGTGCGCAGGGGAGAGCCCGCGTAGAAGCGGATCTTGGGGGCCTCCAGCACGAGGGGGTTGTCGGCGAAGCGGACGTCTTGGGGCGCGTCGGGGACCTCCAGGGGCCGCCGAGACGCGACGACGTGGCCGCAGAAGGACCAGATCCGCGGCGTCTGGCTCACGTTGAGGCCGTACCGCGACAAGAACCACTGCCGGTCGTTGTCGAGCAGGCTCACGAGCGCGATGGGCACGTCGAGGGCCAGGCCGACCATTCGGGTGATGTTGTCGAAGAGCGCGTCGGGCCGCCCATCGAGCACGCCGTATCGTTCTAGTGCCGCTTGACGCTGGTGCTCGTCAGGCGGCAGCTCCGCTGGGATCATCGGGCCTCCAGTACATAGAGTGCATCACGCCGCGGCGAAGTGGAATGACCGCGGGCTTACATCTGCGGAGAGGCGGGGCGAGGGGCTCAGGGGACCGACGACGCGGCCGGGTCGGGCGTCGCGGCGTCGCTCAGCGCGGCGCTGGCCTCAGCGCTGCCGTTTGAGTAGCCGTTGCAGCTCCCGCAGTCCACGCGCACTCGGCCGCTGCCGCCGTTCCCGCCGACGCGGATGTTCGACGAGTTGCCCAGGCCCCCTTGGGCGTCTACGGCGCCGGAGGCCAAGGAGAGGTCGTCCGCGGCGAGCCACAGCGTGCCGCCGGCGCCGCCGCCCGCGCCGTAAGTCCAGGTTCCTTGGGCGCAGTGGCTGGACGAGCCGCCTGAGGCGGTGAACGCGGCGCCGCCGGCGGCGGTGATCGTGCCGGCCGTGGCGTAGAGGAT
>JAKLKE010000383.1:300-3719 GCA_023150775.1 Myxococcota bacterium | reverse complement strand
CCGGGGCCGTAGCCCGCGCCCGTGCAGTTGTTGATGCCCTGCCACACGCCGCCGCCGCCGGATCCGAAGAAGAGCGTGGTGAGGCTCGTGTCGCCGTAGGTCGCGCCTTTGTAGGGGGCGGTCGCGCTGCCGCCGTCCCAAGAGGCGCCCGCTGTGGCGCCGCCGCCATACTCGCCGCCGCCGCCGGTGATGTGTGCGCCGCCGCCGCCGTAGTTGTTGATCCAGTGGCCGTAAGACTCGTTGTACGCCGCGCAGGCGCCGTTCCCGTCGCCTTCGCCTTCACCGGCGAAGCTCTCGCCTTGGTAGCTGTCGCAGTTGTACGAGGTGCCGGTGGCGCCGCCGAGGTAACCCAAGGCCGAGGTGGTGACGCTGCCGCCGCTCTCGACGGTGAGGGCACCCCGGGCGCGGAAGGCGAGCACGCCGCCGGTCTGGCCGTCCCAGGCGGCGACGCTCAGGGTGGCCCCGGCGCTCACGGTCACGTCCTCGTAGTTCGGCACCCGCTGGGCCACGATGGTCTGGCCGCTGAGATCGCTGTTGTCGGCGACGCCGAAGGTCTCGCCGAGGGCCTGGGCCAAGGTGATGGTGTCGCCAGAGACGGAGACCACGCTCACAAACTCGTAGGCGCCGACGTTGGTGTACGCCGCGTCCGAGCCGTGCAGGTTGATAATCAGCAGCTCATCCCCGGCGGCGAGGCCGGTGACCGTGGTGTTGACGGTGACGGTGTTGGGGCCCAGGGCGACGACGGGCCAGGCGACGCCGTCGGGCTCGGCGCGGCCGTTGGAGCCGTCGTCGCTCAGCAGCACGGTGCCCGAGACGTTGAGGTCGCCGTCGGCGCCGGTGCCGAGGTGGAGGTCGTCGTCGATGTCGCCGTCGCAGTCGTTGTCTTCGCCGTCAGGGCGCTCGGCGGCGTCGGGGTTCGACCAGTCGTTCGTGTCGTCGCAGTCTGAGCTGTCCAGAGAGACGCCGCTGGGCACGTCGCAGGAGCGGCCGCCGGAGTCTGGATCACCGAAGCCGTCCTCGTCGACGTCGTTGTACCACTCTGTCGCATCAATGGCGTCGTCTTCGTCGATGTCGCCGTCGCAGTCGTTGTCGAGGTCGTCGCAGAGCTCATCGGCGTCGGGGTTCACCGCGGTGAGGCTGTCGTCGCAGTCTGTGGAGAGCGCGCTGTAGCCCGTGGGCGCCTCACAGGCGGCGGTGGGGTAGTCGGCGTCGCCGAAGCCGTCGCTGTCGGTGTCGGCGTAGAAGGTCTCGGCGTCGGCGGCGTCGGGCTCGTCCACCTGGCTGTCGCAGTCGTTGTCGATGCTGTCGCAGAGCTCCGTCGCCGCGGGGTTCACCGTGGTGTCGCCGTCGTCGCAGTCGCTGCTGTCGCCGACGTAGCCCGCCGGGGTCTCGCAGGCCTGGGCGGTGAAGTCGGCGTCACCGTAGCTGTCGCCGTCGGCGTCTTGGTACCAGGTGCTCGCGTCGGCGGCGTCGTCCTCGTCCACGGCGGTGTCGCAGTCGTTGTCGATGCTGTCGCAGATCTCAACGGCGTCGGGGTTCACCGCGCCGTCGCCGTCGTCACACTCCTCACAGGCGGCGAAGCCGTCGAGGTCGGCGTCGGTGAAGCCTGAAGAGCCGTCGCAGTTGTAGTCGGCGGGGTCGCCGCAGTCGGTCTCCGGGGCGCCGGGAAAATATGCGACATCGGCGTCGTCGCAGTCGCCGTCTTGCGACACCCAGCCCTCGCCGGGGGGCTCGCAGGCGAGGGTGGTGGTGGCGCTGTCGCCAAATCCGTCGCCGTCTTTGTCTTCGCTCCAGGCCGTCGCGTCGGCGGCGTCGGCCTCATCGGCCTCACCGTCGCAGTCGTTGTCGAGGCCGTCGCAGGTCTCTGTGGCCTCGGGGTTCACCGCCGGATCGCCGTCGTCGCAGTCCTCAAGCTCGGTGAAGCCGTCGCCGTCGGCGTCCACCTCCTCATCGGGTGGGACGAGGTTGGTGTCTTCGATGGTGCCGCCGTCGTCTTTGCAGGCGAGGGCGAACAGGCAGAGTAGGACGCTCAGACGGGCGGGGAGAGACATGGGGGCTCCTTCATCGGAGCCCGGATTGTAGCCTTGATGGGGGCAGATCGGGGCGAAGCCGCGACATTATTCGGGAAAGAGGAAGGCCAGCTCGCCGGAGACCTCAAAGGTGATGCTGATCTGGGAGCACTCGCCGTCACCGTCGAGGTCAAGGTCGGAGGCCGCGCGTAACAAGGGCTCTAAGGTGCCGTAGAGGTCGGGATCTACGTTCTCTTCTTGGGCGATGCGGAGCAGGTAGTCCACGTCCAAGCCGCCGCCGAACAGGCCCTCAAAGTGACCGTCTGGGGAGAGCGTGAGGCCGAAGATGGCGCCGCTCACCTGAATCTCTAAGGACACGTCGAAGATGGTGAACGGCAGCACCAAGGTGAGGGGGCCGGCCTGGAGCGCGCCGTTGGTCAGGGACACGGCCTCGACGGTGCTGGGGTTGGCGTTGGGGTCGCGGTCGAAGGTCTGACCGGAGACGATCTCTCCGGCGGCGCTCACGAAGGGCTCGCCGAGGCCCTGGAGCACGGTGAAGTCTACGCAGACGTCGTCGAGTGGATCGTCGTAGTCCTCAAGCTCGATGAGCAGGAGCAGCACGCCGTCGCGGATGGACTGCTGGATGAGGGGCTCGACGGCGGCGGCCTCGGTGGACTCCAGGGCCGGGAGCAGGCGGGCGAAGGCGTTGTCGACGCCGGGCTCACCGTTGGGGCCGACAAGGTCGGGGATGCCGCAGCCCTCGTCGTCTCCGGCCTCGCTGACGTGGTTGTCGAGGTCAAACCCGGCGCTCACGCCGTCCTCGACGCGGGCGAAGGTGAGGGAGGTGACGACGCCCACCCGGGCGTCGAGGGTGCCGGTGCACTCCTGGAGGTGCAGCGGGAGGTCGGAGTCTGGGCCGTCGCCGTGACAGCCCAAGGCGGCGAGCAGCGCGAGGAGGGCCAGCGGGAGGGGGCGCATCAGACCTCCAGCCCGCTGAGGCCGTCTTCAGTGTAGCCGTCGTCTTCGCCGAAGCTCACCGCGGGGATGCCCAAGGCGCGCATAACGCTGAGGTGGGCGCGGTTTGTGCTCTCTTGGCCGGTGGAGCGCAGGTGCAGATCGGTCTTGAGCGCGCCGCCGCAGCTCCCGGCGAGCAAGATCGGCATGTCGTCGAGGCTGTGGGTGCGGCCTAAGCTGACCTCGGAGACGGCCATCACGACGCAGTGATCGAGGAGCGTGGCGTCGCCTTCGGGCACGGCGCGTAGGGCCTCGATGAGCACGGCGAGCTGGTCCATGATCTGCAGGGTGATGTCGTGCACTTCGGGCTGATCGCCGCCTTCGTTGTGGGTGAGGTCGTGGTGCCCGGCGCTCGCGCCGTCAAAGAGCAGGTCGCTGACGGGATCGCTGATCGTG
>JAKLKE010000383.1:0-290 GCA_023150775.1 Myxococcota bacterium | reverse complement strand
GTGGCCGAAGACGCGTGTCTGGTCGCAGGCCAAGGCCATGGCCAGCATGTCGGCCATGACGCGGTTTCGGGCGCTCACCTGGGGGCGGCCGTCGAGGTCGGGGTAGCTGGCCTCCGGCGTGGCGGGCCGGGCGCAGCTCTCTAAGGAGGGCGGGTCCTCCTCTAAGCGGGCGAGTCGGGTCTCAAGCGGTCGCACGCCGTCGAGGTGCTGCTCCAAGCGGAGCTTGTCTTCGCTGCCGACCCGGGCGTTCAGGGTGGCGATGTCGCCCATCACGGCGTCTAAGGCCGAGC
>JAKLKE010000382.1 GCA_023150775.1 Myxococcota bacterium | reverse complement strand
TCCGCCTCGCTGCGGCAGCGCGCGGCGTCCTCCAGGGGGCGCCGGGTGGGGCCGGGGCGCAGCCGCCGGAAGCCGTCCCGAATGGCGGCCTCGGTCATCGACGAGATCCACAGCCGCTTCACCGGGGCTTTGGCGCCGGCGAGCTGCAAGGCGTAGGCGAAGATCAGCTCGCCCTCACGCCCGGCGTCGCAGGCGTTCACCAGCTCACCTACGTCGGCGGCGCGCATCAGCGCCTTCACGACCTTAAACTGCTCCTCGCCGCCCTCACGCACCTGGAGCTGAAACTTCTCGGGCAACATCGGCAAGGTGTCCGCGCGCCAAGACTCCCAGGCGGGGTCGTAGCGGCCGGGCTCGGCGAGCTCGACGAGGTGACCGACACACCAGGTCACCCGCAGGCCCTCGTCCTCAAAGTAGCCCTCGCGGCGACCCCGCACGCCGAGGGCCTTGGCGATGTCTCGCGCGACGCTGGGCTTCTCGGCGACGATGAGGCTCACGGGCATCCCGCCCACGTAACCTCCCCCCGGGCCTCCGGCGTCGCCGAGGGACGACATGGCCCAGAGACAGAATGGCCCCGTGACTCAATGAAGAGTCACGGGGCCAGGATCATGTTCAGCAGCGGATCAGGCGGCGTCGCCGCAGACGTTGCTGCAAGAGGGCGGGAAGGCGACGGCGGTGTAGTCTTCGCAGGTCAACACGGCCATGGCGTCGAGGCACTCGGCGGCGAGGCCCTTGTCGAAGTCGCAGGTGTCCTCGGCCTCATCGACCTCCTCGGCGTTGGCGAGCTGGGTCTTGCAGTCCTCGGCGTCGGTGTAGGGGAGGTACTGCAGGTTCTCCTCAGCCGTACACTCAAACATGAGGTCGCAGCTATGGGCGGTGTACTCCGTGGAGAACTCCTCCTCGGAGACACCACAAGCGACGAAGGAGGACAGGACGAGGGCAGCGACAGCGAAACGAGACAGCATTGAGAGCTCCATCGTGAAGGTCCCGAACGTTCGGGGGCCTGCGATGTAACGCCCTCCTTCTGCTGACGCCCCTGATCGACGCAAAAACGCTGCGAACGATCAGGGGCTCGTCGGGATCTCAGCGCCTCAGCGGGTGGTCGCCCCGGCGCCGATGGTCGTGTGGCTCACCGCGGGATCTTTCGCCGCGGCGAGATCCGAGTCCACCTTGCCGCCGGGCTCGTAGTCCGAGTCGTTGAAGCGGCCCAAGAAGGTGATCTGGTTGTCGCCGGTGAGGTACTCCGTGGCCTGGACCTTGTTGGAGCGGTTGCCCTCCATGATCTCCAGCTCGCCGGTCTCTTTGTCGTAGCCGACGACCATCGCGACGTGGGAGTAGTCCGAGCGGAACAAGGCGATGTCGCCGGGCTGCGGGTTGAAGTCGGCCAACATCTGCTTGCGTTTGGAGCCCGTGGCGCTGCCGAGCTGTTTGGTCTTGTGGGACTGCCACCAGCTCCCGGCTTTGCCCGCGCCGCCGACGTATTTTCCGGCGGTGAAGAACTGGTGCAGGCGGTACCCCGACCAGAACACGAGGTTCTTGAGGATCTCTTTGCGGATCCCGGTCTTGGCGAAGTTGTAGCCCACAAACATGCCGCACCACTCATAGGCGTTGTTCCCGCCGGCGTTGTTCGCCGACTTGAACTTGTCGACCCAGGGGCCACGGTTGGAGCTCGTCGTCTCCCAAGAGCCTGAGCCGTGGGTCTTTTTGCCCTCGGTGTAGGCGATGCGGGCGGACTTCGCCGCCGCCGCGCCGCGCTCGGCCGCGACGCTGTCGTAGGTCTGGTTGCCGCCGCCGCCGCTCGTCGGCGCCGTGGGGGTCGGCGTCGTCGGTTTGGGGGTGGTGGTGGTGCCTTGGCCCGAGGAGCTCGTCGAGCCCGAGGACGTGCCGCCGCTCGTCTTCACGTTCGGCACCTTCAAGGCCATGCCGACGCTGATCATCGAGGGGTTGTTGAGCTTGTCGCGGTTGGCGGCGTAGATCTCCTCCCAGCGGCTCTCGTCCCCGTAGTACTTGTTGGCGATGCCCGAGAGCGTGTCGCCGGACTTCACGGTGTGGGTGACGGTCTGCACCGTGGGGGTGCTGGGCTTGGGCGCCGTGGTCGAGCCGCCCGACGAGCCAGACGTCTTCACGTTGGGGATCGTCAGCTTCATCCCGATGCTCAGGGCGTTCGGGTTCTTGATGACGCTCTTGTTGGCGTTGTAGATGTCTTCCCACTTGTTGGCGTCGCCGTAGTGTTTTTTGGCGATGCTAGAGAGCGAGTCCCCGGACTGCACGGTGTAGGTGACCGTGGCGGGCTTCTCCGTGGTGGTGGGCTTGTCCGTGGTGCCCGTGGTGGGCTTGGTGGACGTCTCCGGGGTGGCCGGGGCCTTGTCTTTGGCGTCGACGCTCACCCAGGAGGCCTTGCCGGAAGAGACGTTCACCGTCTTCGTGGCGCCGCCGACGGAGAGCTTGGCGTTCCCCGTGGCGAGCTCACCCGTGAAGCTAAAGAACCCGGCGCTGTTGGTCTTCGCGGCGAAGTTCTGGCCCTTGGCGTCGGTGAGCTTCACCTCGGCGTTGCTGATCACCTTGTCGCCGTCGGTGGCCTGGCCCTCCAGCAGGGTGCCGCCGCCACCGCCGCTGCCCGCGCCGATGGACTTGAGCATCGCCACGACGCCGAGCTGTTTGTCCTTGGTGTTGGGGTCGTAGACGCCGTCGCGGACGTACTTGCCTTTGTCGTACTGATCGGTGCCCGAGTAGACGTAGGGCGACGGTTTGCCCTTGTTGGCGTAGCCCAGGCCGTTGTAGTGCTCGGCGTAGGTGGCCATGGCCGCCATGTCCGTGGTGTTCGACGCCATGCCCAGGTCTTTGGCGAGCTTGCTCTTCATGCCCAAGGCGTGAATCGCCGCGTCCTCCCACTTGTGGAACACGGGGATGTTGTTCGGCCAGTTCACCGCCGGTTTGCCCAAGGGGTCGCCTTGGTGCAGGTAGGTGCCGAAGTTGCCGCTCGACTCACGCCAGTGCAGGGCGGCGATGAGGTTCGCCGGGACACCCGACTTCGCCGAGACCGCCTCGT
This sequence comes from Myxococcota bacterium, assembly GCA_023150775.1. GTDB lineage: Bacteria > Myxococcota_A > UBA796 > UBA796 > CAJQPC01 > JADKFE01. The sequence continues at coordinate 2,570 of JAKLKE010000382.1, read as the reverse complement.
AGCGCGCCTTGTTGGTCTCCCAGTGTTTTTTGAACGCCGCCATCTCCCCTTTGTGGTTGGCGTAGGAGAGGTCTACATCGGCGTTCGCGACGGCCTTCTGGTGCTTCTTGTAGTTGGCGTCGGTGTAGGTGCGTTTGTGATCGCTGAGGTCGCCTTGGCCGCCGCCGCCGCCGGGGATCTCGCGGTTGTCTTCAGAGCGCTTGAGCACGGCGCTGCGCTCAAACTTCACGCGGTCAGAGGGCGAGGCGACGCGCTGGAGCACGACGGTGCAGGCGCCTTCGCTCAGGGCCTCGTCGGGGGAGAAGGTGTTGTTCGACTTCCCGGCGAAGATGCCCTCCTCGATGCAGCGGTACACCGACGTGGCGGCCCAGTGGGTGAGGGGCACGTCGTTGAAGATGCCCGGCTGGCCTTCGAGGTTGGTGCCGAAGTTCAGCACCCGGGAGACCACGGCGGCGGCCTCGACCCGGGTGATGGTGTCTTTGTAGCGGCCGCTCTTCAGCACGTCGTTGGGGGTGCCGGGGGTGCCCGCGGCCTGCATCGCCCGCGCCGTGAAGCCGCCGCGTGTGGCCGAGCCGAGCTTCTTGAAGTCCTCCATCGTGGTGAGGCCTTCGTCGCCAGCGCTCAGGGTGTCGAGGCGATCGGAGTTGCTCTCGGCGACGCTCGTGTTCGTGCTGTTGTCCGTCGAGCTCTTGGCGGGCGCGGCGGTGGTGGTGCGGTGTTCCTGGGACAGTCCAGACATGGCGACCTCAAGGCAGGGGGGCGTGCGGAGGATGGGTAGTATTGCCCAGGAAGCTCATTCTGTGACAAGAATATTTGTGAGTGTAGCATTTTCATATACTTAGCGAGAGGGGTCTCGCTGATGCGCCCCCGCAGACCCCCTCCAGAGGATCCCCCAATCCCCCGCTCAGCCCGGCGCGGCCTGCCGCCAGGGCGCAGAGAGATCGGCGCTGGCCTGGGCCCCGGCGAGCTGCTGGCGGCTCAAGCGGCTGAGCAGACCGACGGGGGAGGGGTGCGCCCCCTGGGCCCACGCGAGCAGCGCGTAGGTGAAGAACGAGAGCCAGGCCGCGCCGAACAAGGCCAAGGCGTCGGGGGGGAGCGTGGCGGCGCCTTGGGCCTGAATCCAGGCGTGAACGCGCTGGTGTTGGCCCACAAACCGCTCGGACCACGGCGCGGGGGCGAAGAGCGACTCCTTGAGCAGCACCCGGGAGAGGGTCGGCCGGGCGGTGTAGGCGGCGAACATCCGCGCGCCGACGGCGTCGAGGGCCTCAGCGAAGGGTAGGCCCTCGGCCGGGGGGGCGAGGGCCTCGTCCAGGGCGCGCTCCAGCTCGTCAAAGAGCGCGGCGTGCAGCAACTCGGCTTTGCCGTCGAAGTGCATGATCACCGTGCCCGCGGCGACGCCGGCCTCTTGGGCGATCTCCCGCACGCTGGCGCCCTCAAAGCCGTCCTGCTCAAAGCGGGCGCGGGCGGCGTCGAGGATTCGTTGGCGGGTCTGGGCGCGTTGGTCGGCGCGGGACATGGGGGCTCCGGGGTGGCTGCGCTGGATGGGTGACCACGTTCAGTGACCACGTTCACTGAACAGGCTCTATCCTGCCCAGGAGGGCCTGACCTCTGGCGAAGGGCGGATTCTCACCCGCGCCCGCGGCGCCTGGGGGGCGTGGCGCTTGCCGGTTGACGGCGGCGTCGGCCTCATGCCACGATTCTGCGTCACCCCGAGCCCTGGAGCCCCGATGCGCGCCCTGTTTGCCCTGCTTCTGCTGTTGAGCCCCGCCTACGCTGAGGACACCCCCACGCCGCCCAGCGTGAACGTCTCGGGCATGTCCCCGGTGCAGTACAACGACCTCATCGCGGAGCTGGACTACGCCCTCGGGCAGCAGCTCGCCGCGGCCTTAGGCGCCGTGATGCGCTCCAACGACCCCGCCGCCTTCGAGACCTGGCGCCTGCAGACCATCGCCCAGCTTCAGCGTAGCCTTGAGGAGCTCCGCCGCATCCCCTCCTACAAAGGGGACTCGACCCTGATCGACTCCACCATCAAGCCCATCGAGTGGTTCATTCACGCCCTTGAGCTTGACCTCGCCGAGCTCTCCGCGCTCATGAACAAGCCGGAGGTGGTCAACGGGGATCTGGACCAGGCGGAGCTGCTCGTGAAACGCTACACCGAGGAGGGGGAGCGGCTCCTCGCTGAGCAGCGCGCCGCCCAGGCCGCCTTCGCCAAAAAACATCGGTTCTTGTTGGCCTATCCAGACGTTCCGCCCATCGACGCGGGCCCCGTCTTTGTGGCCCCCCAGCTCGTCCCTCCGGGCAGCGGGCTCACCGCCGAGCAGCACGTCTCCTTCGGGGTGCGTTACGCCAACAACCTGCTCGCCCGCCAGAACGCCTTGGTGGACGTGCTCAACGCCTTTATGTCGGCCTCGGCGAGCCCGGACTTCCAGTGCAGCGCCGCGCGACAGCAGGCCTTGACCGCCTTGGAGCTGCCGCTGTTGCAGGCCCGCGCCGTCGGGGACTGGCGGGGGGACAAGGCGCTCTTTGAGGCCACCGTGGCCTTCGGCGCCCTCGTCGAGGAGCAGCTCACC
>JAKLKE010000381.1 GCA_023150775.1 Myxococcota bacterium | reverse complement strand
GTAGGGCCTCGCCGAAGCCGCCATCATCCAGACGCTCGACGGTAACCCCCCGGGCCAAGGCCCCACGACCGCCGAGGGGCGTGAGCAGGGTGTGCTCGTCAAAACCCAAGGCGCGGCGTGGCCCGCGGGCGGCGCTGGCCGAGCGGTCGGCGGACACCCGCTCCGTCGGTAAAGCCGTCAGCAGCGCCTTTGTCCCGCCTTGGCCCAGGCCGCTGAGCGCCAGACGCCGGGCCTCGGCAGGCAGCGGCGCCTTGAGGATGCCAGGGCCAAGCTCCACGTCGGTGAGCACCCGGCCCTCAGCCGTGGTGAGCGTGAGGCGCACAGACTGGTCACCGTCGAGCACGAGGCGGGCCCGGGGCGGCAGGGTGAGGAGCAAGGTCTCCCCCGGCGAGAGGCGCCCGTCGCCGTCGTTCAGCTTACGCTGGCGCGCCCGCAAGGCGAGGCCCAGCAGGTCGAGGCGGTCGGCGGAGGCGGCGCTGAAGGTCTGGGGATCCGCCCCGGCCCCAGGGCCTCGGCCCGCGCGACGTAGGCGCAGCAAGGCGTGGGTCGCCGCGCGGGTGGCGGTCGTCGGCGGGCTGATGCCCTTCACGCCGCCGACGCCGTGCTCGGCCACGGCCTCGTCTGCCATCGCCGGGCTCAGGCCCCTCGCCAGGAGCTTGGCGCGACGGCCGCTCGCCTCGGCCTTCGCCGCCACGGCCTCGCTCACGGCGCTAGACCGCCGCGACGACGACCGGCGCGGCGCCCCGAAGCTGAGCTTCACCTCACGGGTCTCCCGGGCCTGATCGAGGGTGTGCGCCGCGCCCAGCCGGGTGGCCGGGCGTAAGGTGAGCCCGGCGTAGAGCGGCACGGTGCGGTCGTCGCGGCTGAGGTCGGGGCGGGTGATGACCTTGTCGCCGAGGGTCTCCTGAACGCCGGCGGCGAAGATCGCGGCGGGCATCGGCTCCAGCTCGGGCTTCACGTCCCCCGCCGCCAAGGCCACGAGGCTGCCGTCTGCCCGGCGTAGGGTCACCGTCCAGCGGCTCTCCACCCCCGACTCCCCGCAAGGCACGAGGTCCACGGCGTCGAGGGGGGTGAGGGTCTCGGCGAGGCCGGTCACGGTGAGCGCGGTGGCGGGGAGCTTGCTGCGTAGGCAGAGCGCGGCGTCGGGTCGCACCACAAGCGGCGCGCCAGACTCGGAGAGCGCGCCCTTCACCACGTCGAGCTGGCTCGCCGAGAGCGCGCCCGTCGTGGTGCCCAAGCCCAAGGTGTCGGAGAGCAGCGCCGAGACCGACATCGGCGTGTGCTCGGCGGCGGCGCCGAAGCTGACGGTGACGTCCCAGAACAAGACCGAGACCGTCGCCCGACCGCCGAAGGGCTGGCCCCAGAGGTGCAGACGCACCCCCAGGCCGAAGCGGGGCCCGTCAAAGAGGCTGACCTTGATGCTCAAGAAGGCCTCGACGTCGTAACGGAACGGCGCCCAGCCGATGAGCACGTGCAGCCCGGCCTCCACCCAGACCCGCACCACGGAGAACTTGCCCTCCAAGGAGATCTCGGCGCCGGCCATGGCCTCGCGGGGGGTCAAGGCCATGTAGGCCTCGGCCTTGAGCTGGGCGTGTCTGCCGACCTTCATCGTCAGCGCGAGGCGGTTGAGCGCCGGGAAGTGGTCCGGGGCCTGGAAGCGGGGGTGGTACCCGCCGAGGCTCAGCACAAAGTCCCGGCGTCTGGGCCAGATCACGAGGCCAAAGTCGCCGCTGAGCGTGGCGTCGCGGCTGAGCACCCAGCTCCCGGAGAGGATCGACGCCATCGCCCAGGCCCGGGGATCCGACGTGCCCAGCTCGACGCCCATGTCGACGCCGAGCTTGAGGCGAGCGACGCAGAGGGTCGTATCTTCCGACCCGGCCTCGACCCCAGGCTTTGGTTTGGGCAGCGTCAGCTCCGCGACGCCCAAGACGCCGATGCGTGCCGAACGATCGGCGCCCAGGCGCAGCACGGCGAGCAGGCGGCCATGAATCAGCTCAAAGGCGCGGAACCGCACCCCCGCGGCGAACCAGCTCACCCCACGCGCGGGCGGGAACGGCGACGCCTCATCACCGCGCAGGAGCTCCTTGAGGGTCTCCACATCGACGCCGTCGTCGCCGAGCAGCTCGATGAGCGGGTGCGCCTCGACCCCTTCAGGCCCCGAAGGCAAGGGCAGCTCCCGATCGACGCCGACCCCGGCGAGCAGCCCCGTCACCCGGAACGCCGGGGGCCCGCCCACAGGCAGGGGCGCCGAGGCCACCAGATAGAAGCTGTCGCGCCCCCCTTTGCGGCGCAGCTCGCCGAAGGCCGCGAGCTCAAAGCCCGGCAGGCGCATGGCCGCCGCGCCGACGTAGGCCACGCCTTCGGGGCCGTCCTCCCGGGCAAACGCGGCGGCGATGTGCAGCGGCGGCTGGTCGAGGCTGAGGCCCAGGCCGCGCAGGTCCACCTCAACACGCTCTTGAACCGAGCCCGGCCGAGCCGAGCGGGTGGCGCTGAGGCTGAGGCCATCGACGTAGACCGCGAAGGGCCCCAGGCGCAGAGTGCCGTTGAGGGCGACAGTGACGCTGAGATCGAGGCTGTCCCCGGCGAGGCTCCCCGAGAGCGCGAGGCCCAAGGCGTGCACGCTGAGCGGCCCGAGGCGCTCCTCGACGTCGAGCCAGAGCAGGCCGCCGTCCGACGCCGCGCCCTCCAGACGAAGGGCGAAGCTGGGCAGCGCCGGCGTCAGCTCAGCCACCAAGGTCACCGCCGGGGTGGTCACCCGACCGGCCAACAAGGCGGCGGCCACGGCGTTGCCCCCGGCGGCGTCAGCGTCGGGCTCCCCCACGGCGAAAGAGAAGCCGCGCAGGGTGGCCCGGAGCGTCAAGGGCGCGCCGTCGTCGTAAACGGCGAGGAGCTCGACCTCTTGGAGCTTGATGGCGCCGCTCACCAGCGGGCTCCGCGCGCTGCCCAGGCGCAGGCCCGAGCGCAGGAGCAGCAGCGCCGGGTGAACCCGATCCCCCTCACGCAGGCGGACTCGGGCGGCGGGTGTGGACTCGTCGTCTCCGAGCACCAGGGCCAAGGCCGGTCGGCTGAGGATCGGCTGGTCCACGGCGGCCGCCAGGGTGAGGGTGCCGTCGAGGAGCGCGGTGTCAGCGCCGGTCACCTCGCTCAACATCCGGGCGATGAGCAGCTCGGAGGCGCCGATCAGGGCGCGCTCCGGGCGCAGGTCCGTCAGGTCGGCGGGCACGCCACGGCGCTGGACGAGGCCCGCGCCGCGCAGGAGCCCCCACAAGAGCGTCTCGTTCGGCGCGGCCTCGGCGAGCCCCGCGAACACCAGCGGCAGCACCAAAGCCCGCACGGGGTCGAGGCCCGGCGGCAAAGGCAAGACCTGGGCGTCGTCAAACCACAGGCCCAGCGCGGGGCCCTCGCCGAGCACGAGCATGAACGAGGCGAAGCTCAGATCGAGCTGCAGCCGCGCTTCAGGGATCGGCGCGCCGCCGTCAAACAGCGCCGTGAGCTGCACGCTGACGGCGTCACTCGCCCGGGCCTCCAGGGTGAACCGCTGGCCCTCCTCACCTTCGGGGGCCATCCGCAGGGTGAAGAAGCCCGCCTGGAGCTCCCGCAGGCCCGCGCCGCGCAGAGCGACGAGGGTGCGCTCGTCGAGCGGCAGCGCCTTGAGCTCGGGCGTGTCGATGAGCAGGCCCGAGCCCGGGGCGAGCAAGGCGGCCCGAGTGAGCTGGAGGACGCTCAGGACGAGCTCGCCGGGCTCCGCCTCTTCGGCCTGGCGCAGAGCGGCGTCCACGAGGCGCGGCAAGAGCGTGCCCAGCACCAGCTCCCCGAAGCCCCGGCCCTCTTGGTAGAGCGGCAGCCACAGCTCAGCGTCGGGCTCACCGATGAGCAGGTCCACGGACGCGCTGCCTTCAGCGCTCAGGGCGAGCTGCGCCCCGAAGCCGAGCTGATCGTCGCTCACCCGCAGGATCAGGCGGGTGGTCAGCTCCGGGGTGACCGACCAGCGCGCGCCGTCGTGGGCGGCGACGAGGCCCACGGAGGCGTCGATCTCCAAGGCGCCCAGGCCTGTGTCGAGCCACATCGAGAGCCGCTCAGAACCGCCGGGCTCCGTGCGCCGCGAGAAGACCACAGGCGCGGTCTTGGGCAGCCGCTCAAAGAGCGCGTCGAGCACCTCCGGGCGCAGGAGCGTCTCTGCGGGGTCGCCAAGCAGCGCCGCCAAGCCGACGAGCCCAGCCTCATCCTCCAGCGACGCCCCCGCGGCGGCGAGCAGCCCGCGCAGCTCCTCGGAGAGGCGCGGCGCCAGCCACTCTTTCGCCAAGGCCCGCCCCAAGAAGAGCGCGCCCAAGGCGCCTATCTGGCGCAGCGCCCGACCGGCGAGGCCCGCGCCCCCCGCGGCGAGATCGACGCCGCCGAGGCCACGCACCAGGCCGCTCAGAGGCAGGCGTGGGCTCACCGGAGCGCGTAGGGTCACGCCGTCGCCGCCCAGGCTGAGCGTCAGCTCCAGAAGCTCCACGTCGGGGAGCAGGCCCGGCAGGCCGATCCCCAGGCTGAGCGCGCAGAGCGTCGGCGAGAGGCTGAGCTTCGCCCGAGGCGCGCCGATAGCCCCCGCCTCAGCGGTGAAGGCCCCCGCGGCGTCTACGCTCAAGCGCGCTGGACCGACGCTCAAGGCGCGGTCGCCCGTGGCCGTCGCCGCCGCGCCCAGGCCCACAAACGCCGCCCCCAAGGCCGTCGTCCACAGCGCCGCGCCCTCCGCCGCGCTGAGCCCGCCCGCCCCGGCCACCGCCAGGGGCAGGGCTGTGGTGAGCAGCGCCGTGGCCGCGCCCTCCGTCGAGGAGAGGTCTACGGCGCCGAGCAGCGCCACGCCCAGATCATCGAGGCTCGCCCCCGCCGACATCCCGCCCCAGGCCCCGTCGATGAGGCGCAGAGACAGCTCGGGCGTGGGGAGCAGCGTGATGTGTGCCTCGACGGCCCGCAGGCGGGTGGCCGATGCTCCGTCGCCGACGATCCAGGCGCTGGGCGACCGCAACAACACCTTGGTGCGCATGAAGAGCGACGCGCTCGCCGAGCGCTCACCCGAGACCGGCACCGCCAAGGCCAGCTCGCCCAAGCCCAGATCGACGCGGATCTCCCCACCCAGGGCGCCCTCGATGGTCTGCGCCCGCAGCCGCAGCCCAACGCCGAAGCCCGTCGGCGCCGCCCGAGGCGCCTCGATCGCCGCCTGGAGCCGCGCCCGCAGCGCCTCGTTCAGCCAAGCCGCCGCGAGGCCCGCCCCGTCTGGCGCGGCGATCCCCGGGCGCCCGGCCATGGCCGCGCCGTCGTGGGGCCAGCTCCCCGTCGCCCCCGGCGCGCACAAGGCCTCCGCCGCCGCCGCGAGGCCCCGCAGCGCGAGCGCCTGCCAGCTCGTGTCGTCGTCTCCGGCGAGGCCGAAGGACCGCAGCCGTCGCGCCGCGTCTAAGCCCTCACGGCCCCCGCTCGCCACCACCGTCGCGGCCGGGTCTACGGCCCGGGCCACGGCGGCGGCGCTGCCCAGGGCCAGGAGCGCCGGCCCACCCCGAAGGGCGCGCTCGGCGCTCACCCAAGCGGCGGCCTCGGCGCGGTCCATGGGCCCGCCGCCGTCGCTCAAGGGCAGGCT